>JAXDOR010000083.1:0-2969 GCA_034668825.1 Alphaproteobacteria bacterium
TCACCCGCTCGTTTCACTCGCGACCTCTCCCCGCAAGCGGGGAGAGGGAGTTGACCGCTCGGGCGATTTCATTCGTGTCTTGCGTAGCAGAGCTATTCGGCCGCCACCTGAACCAATCGCGGCGCACCGGACGCAAGTTCCGCGACCTGCTTTTCAAAGCGTTCATAGAAGCGCGTCAGCAAGGCACCGCCAAGATTCCGGCACTGTTCCAACGCCTGGGCAGCCTCGGCTGGCTGGCTCTTGGCGATGGCGTCTACCAGTTGCGCGTGGTGGAAGGCTAATTCTTTAAATTCGGTGCTCGCGGCGGCTGCCTCGTCTCCGACCAGCGCATATAATTTCACCGGCCGCGAT
This sequence comes from Alphaproteobacteria bacterium, assembly GCA_034668825.1. GTDB lineage: Bacteria > Pseudomonadota > Alphaproteobacteria > Rhizobiales > Xanthobacteraceae > CANKHA01. The sequence goes on from JAXDOR010000083.1 coordinate 352, forward strand.
TTACCCTTCATCAGAAGTTCGCCGGCTTCAAGCATGGCAAAGCCGGGCGCTGCGCGCGCGGTATCGTCGGAGAGCACGATATCGACACCGAGCAGCTTGGTATTCGACTCGATGCGGGAGGTGGTATTCACCACGTCGCCCATCGCCGAATAATTGAAGCGCCGCTGCGATCCCATATTGCCGACGCAGGCCTCGCCGGTGTTGACGCCGATGCCGATCCTGACATTGGCCAAGCCGCGCGGGCCGAAGCCGAAGGCATCCCGGACATTGAGGTCATTCAACACGGCGCGCATCCGCAGTGCGGCGCGGCAAGCGCGGACCGGATGGTCTTTAATGTCCAGTGGCGCATTCCAGAATGCCATGATGGCGTCGCCGATAAACTTGTCGATGGTGCCAAGCTCTGCCTGAATGGCGTCGGCGAGCGGCGTCAGCAGATGGTTCATGAATTCCACCAATTCGGCCGCCGTCAGCCCTTCGGAAATCGGCGTGAAATCGCGCACATCCATGAACATGAGCGTGATCTGCCGGGTCTCGCCGCCGAGCCGCATCATCTGCGGCGCGTTTTCTAATTTGGCGAGAAGCTCGGGGGCGAGATATTGGCCGAAGGCCCGCCGCACGAATTTCTTTTCCTTGTCGGTGGCGACATACAGCACGCCCAGCACGGCGAGGTAGACGGAGACCGTGGAAAGCGTGGGGTAAACCGCGTCAAACAGCAGGCCGAGCTCGGAGAAAGCGAACCACGACGCGCCAATTCCAACCGCCAGGATGCCGGCGCCGACCAGCGCCGAATACTGCGCCCCGAGAGCCACCAGCAAATACGTGAGCAGCGCACCTAACAACAGCGTGACAACGGTCTCCAGACCTGTCGACCAATCCGGCCGGTAAAGAAAAGTCTGGGAGATAATCTGCTCCACCGCTTGGGCGTGAATGGAAACGCCCGGAACCAGCTCGCCAAGCGGAGTCGGCCAATTGTCGCGCAAGCCCGCCGCCGAACTGCCGATGAAGAGAATTTGGCCTTCGATGCGCGGCCGTATTTCCTCATCCTTCGCCGGATCGAGAATGTCCCGCACGGACACATATCGCTCCGGCCTGTCGCGATCGAAATACACCCGCAGCTCACCTTCGCCCGTCAGCGGGATGCGGAATTGTCCGATGCGCATATCGACCAGCGCCGGATTGCCGGTATCCAACTCGCGGCTGGCGCCAGTGCCGCGCACGAGCATGCTCTTTTGCTGCTGGGCGACGCGGAGCGCTTCCACTGAAAGGCTTGGATAGGTTTTTTCGCCATCGGCAAACAGCAGCGGGATGTGGCGAATGATGCCGGCGCTGTCCTTTCCGCTTACGCTCAAAGCGGCGAGGCCGCTCGCCGCCTTATCGAAGATCTCAAGGCTTGTCGCCGCTCCATCGAATCGCGGGAGAACCTGCGGAGGCGAAGCGCCCGCGAAGGCAAAGCCGGATTTCACCAGGGGGCGGCGGGCATTGGCATTCGGCAATACGGCGAATCCAAGCACGACGGGAGCCGCCTCGATGGCGGCCGCGAAGACCTGATCGTGGTCCGGCAGCTTCGCGATGAAGGCGTCGAACTGCTGGCGCTCGGCGTCGCTGCCGGTGTTGATCCCGCGCGCGAGTTGTTGCGGCGACGTGCGGTCGCGCTCCGGAAAAATGACGTCGAAGGCGATCACCGCGGCGCCAAGCTCATTGAGGCGGTTGACGAGAGCGGCGAGCACGGTGCGCGGCCACGGCCATTGCCCCAGCTCGGCGAGCGAGGCCTCGTCGATATCGACGACGCGGACGGGAAAGTCGGCGTAGGGACGCGGCTTGATGCGCTGATAGCTGTCGAAGGTGCGCTCGCGCAAATGCGCGACAGGTTCCGGATCCACGATGCGCAGCAAGGTGACCGCCGACAGCGCGATCGCCGATACCAGCGCCGCCCGCCCTGACTTGCTCCGCAAAAGATTACGCGGATTCATGCCGCTCCTTCTCAGACCCCGTTCATAATCGCGGCGATATTATTTATTTGCAATAACGAGCAGGAATCGATGCTCATAAAGGCTGGGCGCTATGGCGCTCCGCCGCCACGGCCGCCCTTCGGTCCGAGGCCGCTGACGCGGTCGATCCGCTCAATGCGTTCGACACGCTCCCGGCGCTCCATGGCTTGGCGCTGATCGCGGGCAGCGCCGGTATCAATGCGGTCGCGGACGGCGCTGCTGTCGAGACGATCATGCCGCTCCGGCGGATTGAGACGGTCGGCTTGCACCGGCTTTTCCGTCACCACCGTGCGCACGGCCGGGCCGGCGGGGCGAGCCGGCTCGATCTTCGGCGCGCGATCAGGGCCGGCGGAAACCCGCGGCGCAGTGTCGAGGCGCGAGGTGCGGATGTCGATTCCCGGACGGCCAGGGCGCTGGGCGCTTTGCGGTAGATCGCGCGGCGCCGCCCTATCGATGCCGCGAACATTGCTGCCATTCGTCTGGTTAGCCTGGCGGACACCCCAAGCGCCCCAACCGCCATCGCTTTTGCCCCAGAGCCGCTGGCTGTTGGGATTGATGTTGCTGAAGCTAGCCGGCCGGCCTGGCTGCAATGACGGCAGCGCCGGCGGCGGAACCTGCGGCCCTCTCTGC
>JAXDOR010000084.1:0-42398 GCA_034668825.1 Alphaproteobacteria bacterium
CCTGAGGAGCATCGCGAAGCGATGCGTCTCGAAGGACAGGCGGCTCGGGCTTGTCGCCCATGGTTCGAGACGCGCGCTTACGCGCGCTCCTCACCATGAGGCCGCGTTTCCCGCCCCCCTGGTGGGAGAGAAAAGAAGAGGCGCGGGCGTTTAGAAATGACTGAACGAGGCCTGCGCGAAAGTCAGCGGCCGGCGATCGGCGCCGACGAAGCCCGGCGCGGCTTCGCCGGGAACGATGCGGCCGATCTCGGTCACTGCCACACCCGTCGCAATCGCAGCGGCGCGAAACCCTTCCGCTTCCCGCTCACCCATGGTGCAGACGATTTCGTAATCGTCGCCGCCGGTGAGAATGGTTTCGATAAGCGTCGGGTCCACGGCAAGTGCCGCCCGCGCCGCGCCGGACAACGGCACGCGCATGACGTCGATTTCCGCCGACACGCTCGAGGCCGCGCAAAGTTTGCCGAAGTCGCCTACCAATCCGTCGGACACATCCATCGCAGCGGAGGCGTGCGCGCGCAGAGCCTCGGCGAGCGCGTTGCGCGGTCGCGGCAGAAGATAACGGTCGGTCAGATAGTCCCGCAGCTTGGCGTCGAGCTTCCAGCGCCTTGCCGCGTCGCCGTCGCGGCACAGCGCCAGGCCCAACGCTGCATCGCCGATGCTGCCGGTGACGAAGACGCGATCGCCGGCCCGCGCGCCGCTGCGGCGAACCATGCTTCCATGCGGCACGCTTCCGAGCGCGGTAATCGACACCATCAGCGGACCCGGCGTCTTCACCGTGTCGCCGCCGAGCAGCGGACAGGCGTAGACGTCCGCATCGGCGCCGAGGCCATCGGCGAAAGCTTTAAGCCACGGCTCGGTCACGTCCTCGGGCAAGGCCAACGCCAGCAGGAATCCGGCCGGGATCGCGCCCTTGGCAGCGAGATCGGAGAGGTTGACGCGCAAAGCCTTGCGCGCAATGGCGCTGGGCGGATCGTCGGCAAAGAAATGCACGCCGGCGACGAGGGCATCCTTGGTCAGCACCAGATCGCAGCCCGCGGGCGGCGTCAGCACCGCGGCGTCATCAAGCAACCCGAGCGCGCCCGGATGCTTCGCCAGCGGACGGAAATATTTAGCGATCAGATGATCCTCGGCGGATTCCAGCGGCCGATCAGGCCTTGTCATCGCGTGCACCTAAGATCGAGATTCATTCGGCCGGTCCACATGTCAAAGGAACCGATCAAGAAAGGTATAGGCCGCCTCCCGCATGTCGCGAGTGAATTGATGGCCTCCCGGCCAAAGCTTCAAATGCAGACGATCCTCCGGAAAGGCGGATTTAGCATCGGCGAAAAGCGTCTCGGCTCCTCGCGACCATTTGTCTTCGGTCGCAGCCTGGATCAGCAGCGGCCGCGGCGCAACCATCCGCACCACGTCTTCGACGTCGCCGTGTTTGAGGAAGTCCGGAACACAGAACTCCATCTGAATCCCGGCGCTCCTGTGGAGCGAGTTTTTGTAGTTCACACATCCGCAGTTGGACACCGAAGCAGCTACCCGCGCGTCGAAGGCCGCAGTCCATATCGCCATGCGCCCGCCGTAGGAGTGGCCGAGAAAGCCGAGACGCGCAGGATCGATTTCCGCCCGCGATTGCAGATAATCCAGCGCAACGCTTGCATCGTGCAGGACTTTGGCCAGCAGGGTTCTTCCGGTAACCAACCGGCTTGCCAGCTCGAAATATTCCGCGCGGCCCGTTGGCGAACTCCAATTCCGCTCCTCGAACGCGATCGCATCCGGCGCGATAACCGCGTAACCTCTTTCCGCCAGCTCCACGCCATAGGCTTGGTCGGGATCGCCGGCCAAACCAACCACTTCGCTCTTTCCGATGTCGAAAGCGCTCGCATGCTGATGATGGCAGAAGACCGCAGGAAGCGGTCCAGTCCGATCGCGAGGAAGCAGCAGATAGGCTTTGATACGTTCGTCCGGCTCAACGGCATATTCCACGGTTTCGCGCACATAGCGCCCGCAGTCGATGCGCGCCAAAGTGACCGCCGCCAGCGGAACGCGCTGCGGAAACGGACCCGAGAGCTTCAAAAACATGTCGCGGTTCATTGTCGAACCATAAGTTTATCCCACAGCGCCGCCGAACTCCGTGGCGCGCATTTGCCGCGCCAACTGGTCGAGCACGGCATTGATCATGCCGGTCTCGTCGCCCTCGACAAAGGCATGGGCCACGTCGACATATTCGGACACGATCACGCGCGCCGGCACGTCGCGGCGATGGTCGAGCTCGTAGGCCCCGGCGCGCATCACTGCGCGCAACACCGTCTCGATGCGCTTGAGCGGCCAACCCTTGGAGAGCGCGTCGTCGATCAGCGGATCAAGCCGGAGCTGCTCGCGCAACACCCCGCCGACGATGTCGCGGAAGAAAGCCGCCTCGGCGGGAAGATATTGCGCGCCTTCCACCTCGCGCCCGATCCAATGGCTTTCGAACTGCGCCAGGATTTCGTTCAACCCGGTGCCGGCGAGATCCATCTGGTACAGCGCCGGCACGGCGGCGAGCCGCGCCGCGCCGCGGCGGTTGGCCTTTTTGTCCTGGGGCTGGCTCGTGCTCACGCTTTGGCGACACGGCGCTTGAGCTGCACCAAAGCGAGCGCCGCGCGCGCCGCCTCGCCGCCCTTGTTGCCTTCGCCGAAGGTAGCGCGCGCCCAGGCCTGGGCTTCGTTATCGACGGTGAGGATGCCGTTGCCGATGGGGAAGTGCTGCGCCACCGAAAGGTCAATCAGCGCCCGCGCCGATTGCATGGCAACGATATCGAAATGAAAGGTGTCGCCCTGGATAACGCAGCCCAGCGCCACCGCGGCGTCATACGGCTTTTTATTGCGCTGCGCGGCGTCAACGGCGAAAGCGATGGTCGTCGGGATTTCCAGCGCGCCGCGAACTGTCAACACCTCGAAACTGGCGCCGGCTTCGTTCAAGACCGCACTCGCGCCCTTGAGCAGGGCTTCGGAAATGTCGTCGTAGAAACGCGCCTCAACGACGAGGACGCGCGTCTTGCCGAGTTTCTCGGGTTTGTTGGCTTTATCGGCTTTTACCGCCGGTTTTGCCGTCTTGCCGCGTCGCGCCACTGCCATGTTACCCCACTTCCATGAGTCGCGCGGCGTAGCGCGCCAACGTGTCGACTTCAAGATTGACCGCATCTCCCACGCCGATGGTCCCGAGCGTGGTCACATGCAGCGTATGCGGAATGATAAGAACCGAGAAGGTATCGCCGTCTACCGCGTTGACGGTCAGCGAAATGCCATCGAGCGCGACAGAGCCCTTTGTGGCGATGAAGCGCGCCAGCGCTTTGGGTGCACGCAGCACTAGGCGCGCCGAGTCGGTGCCCTCCTCGCGCGCGATCACCTCGGCGATGCCGTCGACATGCCCGCTGACGATGTGGCCGCCGAGTTCGTCGCCATGCTTGAGCGCCCGTTCCAGGTTGACCTTGCTGCCGTGACGCCAGCGCGCCACGGTGGTGACATTCAGCGTTTCCGCTGCTGCGTCGGCGGCAAACCAGGTGCGGCCGTCCTCCTCGCCGCTGCCGACCACGGTGAGGCAGACGCCGGAACAGGCAATCGACACCCCGTCGGCGATGGAGGCCCGGTCATAGCTACAGGCGATTTTGAGCCGGTGCAGGCCCTCGCCGCGCGGGCGCACGGCGACCACTTCGCCAACATCGGTGATGATCCCGGTGAACATGGCGGCTTGTTATCAGACCCGCTCGAAAAACTCGACCTTATCGGCGCCGATGGCTTCGGCGTCTCGCAGGGTCAGCCGCTTCGATTGGGTCAGCGCTTGCAGCGGCAAGCCTTCCAGCGCGTCGATGCCGTCCGGACCGATGGTTTTCTCCGAGCGGAACAACACCGCTTCATCGACCAGATCCGCCGTTACAAAGGAGGCGGCCACGGTCGGCCCTCCTTCCACCAAAAGCCGCGTGATACCGCGCTCGGCGAGAACTTTAAGCACCCGCGCCAGATCGAGCCGCCCATCCTTCGCCTCCACACGAAACACTTCCGCGCCCCGCGCGCGCAGAACTTCTTCCGCCATCGGCGAAGCCTGCGAACCGCCGAAAATCCAGGTCGGCGTCTCCCGCGCGGTCGCCACCACGCCGACCGACAGCGGAATGCGTAATTGCGCATCGAGTACGACGCGCACCGGTGAGCGGTCAAACATGCCGGGCAGACGGCAGGTAAGCGCCGGATTGTCAGCCAAAGCGGTGCCGAGCCCGATCAAGATGGCGTCGCTCATGGCGCGCAGGAGAAAGACCCGTTCGCGCGCCGGCTCGCCGGTAATGGCGACCGGTTTTCGACCCGCCGCGCCCGCTTTGCCGTCCGCGGAAACCGCCAGCTTCAACGTTACCTGCGGCCGGTTTTCGGTTTGCCGTCGAATATGCCCTGCATGGGCACGGCTTGCCTCGTCAGCCCCGACACCAACATCAACGGCGATGCCGCGCGCGCGCAGCCGGTTATGCCCCTGCCCCGCGACTTCCGGATTGGGGTCTTCCACCGCCGAGACCACGCGCGCAATGCCGGCACGAATGACGGCATCGGCGCAAGGCGGCGTTTTGCCCTGATGCGAGCAAGGCTCCAGCGTTACATAGAGGGTCGCCCCCCGCGCCGCCTTTCCCGCGCGCTTGAGCGCTTGCGTTTCCGCATGCGGCCGCCCGCCCGGCTCGGTCCAGCCACGACCGAGGATGACGCCATCCCTGACCACCACCGCGCCCACCGCCGGATTAGGCCAGGTATTGCCCAGTCCGCGCCGGCCAAGCGACAGCGCAAGCTGCATGAAACGGGCATCCTCATTGAAGTCGGCCAACATCTATCTCCAAAGGTTGAAATACGCGCGCGCGTTAATGAGGATTGTAATGCTACCACTTGCAAACGACAGGAACTTCCCGTCGCTGGATTGAAATCTGGCTTGGCTCGTTAGAAGGGCATATTAAGCAGCTCAATGCGCCGGATCTCCGAACTTTTTAGTCGATTGCGGACAACCGTACTCGGTCCTCGCCGGGTGGTTTATACCTGCCTTTTTGGCAGCTCCGAGTACTTCAACGATTTCGTTTACGAGGGAGACGGCAATATCGATTTCGTATGCTTTACCGACGATCCGGAACTCACCTCTGAATTCTGGACGATCAAGGTTGTGGAACCGGGGCTTTTGGATCCCGCGCGCGCAGCCAAACGGGTCAAGGCGCTACCTCACCTCTATCTTCCTGAATATGATTGGAGCCTCTACATTGATAATATCATCCGATTGAAAACCGCGCCCAAACAACTCTTCGATCAGTTTCTCGTCGGAGCACCCTCGCCTCTTGTTTGCTTCCGCCATCCGGAACGGAACTGCGTTTACGAGGAGGCCGAGAAGGTGATCGAACTGAGTTTTGACAATCCCGATCGCGTTCGCACGCAGATGATGTTGTATCGACAACTCGGCTATCCAGTACAAAACGGGCTCGCTAAGAGCGGATTCCTTCTGCGCCGGCACCACGATCCAACATTAACGCCAGTCATGGAACGGTGGCACGACCATGTTTTGGGTCACTCAAAGCGGGATCAGCTTTCTATGAATCCCGTCATGTGGTTTCACCACTTCACTCCGACCTATCTGCATTTGAACTTTTATGATTTCGATCTGCTGGACTGGCCCGTCATTAAAGATGACGTTCGGCTTCCGCGGGACTTTGAGGATGCCCCCTATCTGAAACTGCATCCGGATGTCACCGACGCCAGGCGCCACTATTTGCAGGTGGGAGCCCAAGAACGCCGCCGCTACAAATAGCGGCTGCGCGGCACGGCGGCTGCTGCATGCCCGATGAATGTTCGCCTATTTGCGAGCGGCGGCGGGAGGCCGTGGCTCCTCGTCGCCGGATAATTCGCCGAGCACGGCCTCGAAATCCTTCGCCTCGCGGAAATTGCGATAGACCGAGGCAAAGCGCACATAGGCGACATCGTCGAGGCCGCGCAGATGCTCCATCACCATCTCGCCGATGGCTTCCGAGGACACCTCGCTTTCGCCCAGGCTTTCCAATTCGCGCACGATCTTGGAAACTGTTTGCTCGATGCGCTCGGGATCGACGGGACGCTTACGCAGCGAAATCTGCACCGAGCGCATCAACTTGTCCCGGTCGAAGGGCACGCGGCGGCTATTACGCTTGATGACCACCAACTCGCGTAGTTGCACACGCTCAAAAGTAGTGAAGCGGAAATTACAGGCCAGGCACACGCGGCGGCGGCGGATTACCGCCGAATCTTCGGTTGGCCGCGAATCCTTCACCTGGGTGTCGAGGCTCGCACAGCTAGGACAGCGCATGACCCCTCCCCTTTTTTCCCCTTACGTCATGGCCGGGCTTGTCCCGGCCATCCACGTCTTACCTTGTTGTCAAACAAGACGTGGATGCTCGGCAGGCATGACGACAGAATGTCGTGCTGCTCTTCATGGATAAATCGGAAAACGGCCGACGAGCCGTTTCACCTTCTCGCGCACTGCCGTCTCTACCAAAGAATCCTCCTCAGTGCCCTTCTGCGACAGCACGTCGAGCACCTCAGCGATGAGCTCGCCTACCTGTCGGAACTCGGCGATACCAAAGCCGCGCGTGGTGCCCGCCGGCGTTCCCAAGCGAATACCGGAGGTGACTGCCGGTTTTTCCGGGTCGTAAGGAATGCCGTTTTTGTTGCAGGTGATATGGGCGCGGCCCAGCGCCGCCTCGGCCACTTTGCCGGTTAGATGCTTGGGACGTAGATCGACCAACATGAGATGCGTGTCGGTACCGCCGGAGACGATGTCGAAGCCGCGCGATTTCAGCGTCTCTGCGAGCGCCTTGGCATTCTCCACAACACTCCTGGCGTAGGTCTTGAACGCGGGTCGCAGCGCCTCGCCGAAGGCCACCGCCTTGGCGGCGACGACGTGCATCAACGGTCCGCCCTGAAGCCCTGGGAATACGGCTGAATTGATCTTCTTCGCCAGCGCCTCATCGTTGGTGAGGATGATGCCGCCGCGCGGCCCCCGCAACGTCTTATGGGTCGTCGTCGTTACAATATGGGCATGAGGGAACGGGCTCGGATGCGCGCCGCCGGCGACGAGCCCAGCGAAATGCGCCATGTCGACCATGAGCTTGGCGCCGACCTCGTCGGCAATGGCACGGAAGGCAGCGAAGTCGATGATCCGAGGATAGGCCGAACCACCGGTGATGATCACCTTGGGCTTATGCTCGCGCGCGAGCTTTGCCACCTCTTCCATGTCAATGCGCTGGTCATCCCGGCGGACGCTATAAGGCACCGGCTTGAACCATTTGCCTGACATATTGACCGGCGAGCCGTGCGTCAGGTGCCCGCCGGCAGCCAGGTTCAATCCCATGAAGGTATCGCCCGGCTGCATCAGCGCCATGAAGGCCGCGGCGTTGGCGGAAGCACCGGAATGCGGCTGCACATTTGCGAAACCACATCCAAAGAGCTTGGTAACCCGCTCAATAGCCAAGGTTTCCGCCACATCGACGAATTGGCAGCCGCCGTAATAGCGCTTTCCCGGAAGCCCCTCCGCATATTTGTTGGTGAGTACCGAGCCCTGAGCTTCAAGCACCGCTCGGCTGACGATATTTTCCGATGCGATCAGCTCAATCTCGTCGCGTTGGCGACCGAGTTCCAGCTGGATCGCCTCCGCGATCTCCGGATCGGTCTCCGCCAGCGAGGCCGTAAACAAACGATCGGCGCCCGCCGGCGACACTGCGGATTGGTCGGTTACAGACATCAAAGTCTCCTGGCGCCACATAAAACGGCGCCGCAATCAGGCTTAGTCGCGGGATGAGCGGAGATAGCATACCGGCGTTATAGCGCCAAGCACTGGCGTAGCGTTAGGTCACATATGCAATATCTAGGAGGCCCGCAGTGAAACGCCGGTAAACACATCAACCGCGCGTCGTGGCCAAACCGCCGCCGGTGCCGTCGCGCCCGTAGATATCCTCGCGGAACTGCGCCACGCCATCTTGAGTGGCCCAGGCCGTGACATAGACCCAGTAGAGCGGCACCGCGCGGACAAGCTTGGCGTCCTTGCGCTCCCCCGATTTGATTACCTGGTCGATGTCCTGCCGCGACCAGCCCGGCACACCGGCCAAAAGCCAATTCACGAGTTCGCGTACATTCTGGATGCGTACGCAGCCCGACGAGTGGAAGCGGAAGTCCTCGCCGAAAAGGTTCTTCAGCGGTGTGTCGTGCATATAGACGCCGTCCTTGCTCGGAAAATTGATGCGGATCGCCCCGAGCGAATTGAAATCGCCGGGATCCTGCTTGAATTGATAATGCACCGCCTCCTCCGAGTACCAGTTGATCTGCGAAGGCTGCAACTCGCTGCCGCGTGGGTCGAGGATACGGATGCGGTTCTTGGTGAGGTAATCGGGTTCTGCCTGCATCTTCGGAATCAGATCGCGGCGAACGATGGAGACCGGCACCGTCCAATAGGGATTGAAGTTGATCTCGACGATGCGGCTTTGGATGTCGGGCGACGGACGGTCGGGCTTGCCCACCACTGCGGTGTGGCGCGACACGGCAACGCCGCTTTCAATCGCCTCGATCTGCGCTGCCGGGATGTTGCACATGACGAAACGCTCGCCGAGATTTCCGCTGAGGCTGCGCAGCCGTACGAGATTGGTCTTAAGCTGCGCGAGCCGCGCCGGCGCGGGAATATTCAGGGCCTTGAAAGTCGCCTCGCGCACGACGCCGTCAACGCTAAGTCCATGACGGGCCTGGAAACGCCGGACCGCGGCTTCGACATAGGAGTCGAACACGTCGGTGACGCCGGCATTGGCTTCGAGGTCGCCCGCCACTGACAGGCGTTGCCGCAAGGGAGTGACGCTCGCATGGCGGCTTCCGAGCCGTAGCCGATCACTCACGGGCACGTTCGGCCAGCCGCCGCGTGCCACGACGCCTTCGTACTGCTGGATGGCCTGTTCGGTCGCCTGAGCCGTCGACGGCGCGAGGGTCGGCAGCGACGCTTTCGGCATATGAATGGTGCGAGAAGCAGAATCGAAACCCTGCCCGAAGCCACTGCCCTGATTCTGTTCGATCAACGCCTGCAGTGCCACGTCGTCCGCCGCACGCGCGGGACGCCATGGGGCTATGGCCGCGCCGCCGGCAACGGCTGCCGCGCCCTGGCCCAAGCGGCGCAGAAAGGTCCGCCGGTTCAACGCAACAGTCCTGCCGTCTCGCAGTTCGGTCATGTCGTTCTCAATCCCCAACGTGCGCTGGCGCTGCGGTTAAGCGCGAGCTTACCACGCCACGGGCGGCACTTCGCCCCGGTAAGGACTGCGCGGGGCGTTTTTATGGCCGATGCAAAAGAAAACCCCGGCACAAAGGCCGGGGTTTGGAAGCGCACCAGTGTGACAGCGGTTACAGGCGGTAAAGGATCTGATCGGTCCAGAACCGCTCGAGCCGGTGGAGCGATTTGTTCAGCGTCGCGAATTCATCAGAACTGATACCGCCGACCTGCTCGACTGTGAGAACATGCTTCTGATAGAGCGCCTCGACGACATTGCGCACGTCATGACCCTTATCGGTCAGTTTGATGCGCACCGAGCGGCGATCAACGCGAGACCGCTGGTGATCGAGGAAGCCCATCTCGACGAGCTTCTTCAGGTTGTAAGAAACATTGGAGCCGAGATAATAGCCGCGCGTGCGCAGTTCTCCGGCCGTCAGTTCTTTATCGCCGACGTTGTACAGCAGGAGCGCCTGCACGGAATTGATATCAGCGCGGCCACGCCGATCGAACTCATCCTTGATCACGTCAAGCAGCCGGCGATGCAACCGCTCGACCAACGTCAAGGCTTCGAGATAGAGCGGCTGGATATGATCGACCCGCGCCTCGTGCTCAGCGGGTTCAACCGTCTTGGCAACGGCTTTCATGGTGACGCCTTCCTGTGTTCTTTTGTACTTTTACGATGACGAGGCCCTGTTTCCCCGCACTGGCGCCAAACTATCGGCGGCGGTCTAAGATCAGCTTAAATAACACAATAAAGAGATAGTTTATTTGCAACAATGACTCGTTTGCTGAATGATCAATTACAACATCTTTCGTTACTCTCTGTTCACCTTGCAAGCCCACGCAAAACGTGGCGAAAAACCTGGAACGACTTCAGGTTGAATGGGAGTGTCGGTCATCCCTCCTCATGGTCTACACTCTATCCTCCGACGACGCCGCGGTGCGCGGGAGCAGCTTTTGATTGCTGATTGGTGAAAACCGTCCGCAAGGCACCCGTATCGCGGAACCTTCCCAGCCAGCTTGCGTTTATTTTTACAGTTCGCGCTGCAGGCGATCGCGAGCCTCACAGCGATTTAAGGAGGACGTCATGCGGAAAATTTATGTGGTAGCGACCCTTGTAGCGTTGGCAGGTTTTTCAGGGGCAGCAAATGCTCAAGAGAGGACCTTTACAGGCGCGGCTATTGGAGCAGGGACCGGCGCCGTCGTCGCGGGGCCTCCCGGCGCTGTGGTTGGCGGCGTAGTCGGCGCCGTCGTCGGCGGTCCACGTGTCTCTGGTGCGCGAGCCTCTGCTCGGCGCGTCTGCTCGAGGGACCGTCACGGCTTCCGCCATTGCAGCTGGCGCTAGTATACGAACGAGTTCAGGTCAAAGCCCCTCTTTCCATAGGAAGGAGGGGTTTTGCATTTGTGCGTTGTCGTGTGCTTAGAAAAGCGAGACAAAGATCACGGTGGCTGCTCTCGTGCCGCCAGCAACGCCAGCCACAGATAGATCACCAGCAGTCCGGCCTCGAACAGCACAATCACCATGCCTGCGCCGTAAACTTGCGGAAACAGCAGCTCCACCGCGATCATGGAAATAACGGCGGTAAGCCACACCACCGCTCCCCAGGCGGCGGTGAGCCATAAGCCGACCGCGGCAACTAGATCGATCACCGCAAAGAAAACAGTCGCCGTCTGCCAGGACATCGAATGAGCTTCAAAGCCGGCATCCCGCGGGATTCCGATGCCGCATACGACAGCCCAGTGATAAAGTCCCTTGAGCAGCGATAATCCCGCCATCACGCGCAAGAATAGCACCAGCCGCTCGGTCCAACGTCCGTCCGAAACCTGGTCCTCGTCGGTATGGACCGGTTCGAGCACGCGAGGTTGATCGTTGATGATTGGATCGGTCATGACGAAGATATAGGCCGAATCGCGCCCCTGCGCAGCTATGTCTCCCTCCTCTGGCCGACGCGGCCCGGAACGGATAAAAGAAGGCTTCCAGGGAGGATGCTGCATGGCCATCAAGTTCGGCCGCCCCATCGAAAGCCGCGTCAGGATCACGCCGGTCGAAGCCACACCTCCCCAGAGCGCGGTGTGCCTCGATCTTGCGAGCCGTCCGCGCCGTAATCGCCGCGCCGAATGGAGCCGGCGGCTGGTGCGCGAGACCGTGTTGACTACCGACGACCTGATCTGGCCGTTATTCCTGACTGCGGAGAACGGAAAGCGCATCCCGATTGCTTCCATGCCGGGGATCGATCGCCTGTCCGTCGATGAAGCGGTGCGCGAGGCCGAGCGGGCGGCCAAGCTCGAAATCCCCTGCATCGCCCTCTTCCCCTATACCGACCCCGCTCTGCGTGACGCCGAGGGCAGAGAGGCACTCAATCCCGACAATCTCGTTTGCCGCGCGATCCGCGCGATCAAGAAGGAAGTGCCGGAAGTGGGGCTGCTCTGCGATGTCGCCCTTGATCCTTTCACCAGCCACGGTCATGACGGGATTCTCCGCGACGGCGTCGTCATCAATGACGAGACCGTCGCGATGCTGGTGAAACAGGCACTGGTTCAGGCGGAGGCAGGATGCGACATCATTGCGCCCTCGGACATGATGGACGGCCGCGTCGGAGCGATCCGCAATGCGCTCGATAGTGCCGGATTCCTAGACGTGCAGATCATGGCCTATTCGGCGAAATATGCCTCCGCCTTTTACGGCCCTTTCCGCGAAGCCATTGGCTCCAACGCGACGCTCCTTGGCGACAAGCGCACCTACCAGATGGACCCCGCCAATTCCGACGAGGCGTTGCGCGAGGCTGAGCTCGACATTGCCGAGGGCGCCGACATGATCATGGTCAAGCCCGCCCTGCCCTATCTGGATATTCTCTCGCGTATCAAAGATGCATTCGGAATGCCGACCTTCGCCTACCAAGTCTCGGGAGAGTATTCGATGATCGTCGCCGCCGCGCGAAATGGCTGGATCGACGGCGACAAGGCGATGATGGAGAGCCTGATCGCCTGCAAGCGTGCTGGCGCCGACGGCGTGCTCACCTATTTCGCCCCGAAAGTGGCCGATAAGCTAAAGCGGCCATGATCTGTGAAGCCACCCCCGCTGTGAATCTAGTCGCAACGCACGGCTGCGAACGCGCTGCCTGCGGCTGTTTTACCCGGCGCGCATTTTTGCGCACAACGACCGCCGCGGCAACTGGTTCTGTCTTCGCTGCTCCGCTTGCGATGGCCCAAGGCACATCCTCGGTGGCGGCCAGAAAGCCCCATCGCATCGACGTGCATCACCACTTCTTCCCGCCGTTCCTGCAGGAAGCCTGGCAGCAAGCGTCAGTACGCAGCAGTCCAACCATACGCGGATGGAGGCTGGCGAAAACGTTGGAAGCGATGGACCAGGGCGGCGTGGCGACTGCGATCATTTCCATCTCCTCAGGCCTCAACCTTCCCGGCCTCAATGCTGAACAGACGCGCAGTATGACGCGCATGTGCAACGACTATGCCGTGCAAGCAACCAAGGACCATCCCGACCGGCTGGGATTTTTCGCTTTCATGCCGCTGCCGGACATCGACGCCACTTTGAAGGAAATCGAATACGCGCTCGACGTGCTCAAGGCCGACGGCATCGGCCTGAATACGAGTTACGCAGACAAGTGGTTGGGCGATGCGGCTTTCAAGCCGGTCATGGAAGAGCTGAACCGCCGCAAGGCGGTCGTCTTTGTCCATCCGAACTTACCGCAATGTTGCGGCAGCCTCATGTCCTATGTTCCAGCGTCAGTCACCGAATATCCGCAAGATACCAACCGCACGGTGATGAGCCTGCTCTTCAGCGGCACGCTATCGCGCACGCAGGACGTCCGCTGGATTTTTTGTCATGCGGGTGCTGCGATTCCAACTTTGGCGGGACGCGCGGCATCCCTGATCAAAAATCTCTATCCGGACACCGCAAAGATCCTGCCCAACGGCATCGATTATGAACTGCGGCGGCTGTATTACGAGACCGCCAACGCTGCCTATGGGCCCAACATGGCGGCCTTGCTCAAATACGTGCCGCTGTCGCAGGTCATGTTCGGCACCGACTATCCTTACGTGACTGTGACCGAGAACGTCGGCGACCTGCTCAATGCGGGACTATCGGCGGCCGAGCTGATGGCGGTCGAGGTCGACAACGCGGCAAAGCTGATGCCGCGATGGAAGACTTGAGATTGCATTCGCGAGCCAGAACTTCAGCCACAAAGCTTGACGCCGGACTAGCTGCGAACCTATGGGTCGCGGGAGAAGAGATAATCTCTCGGGTCCCGACGTTTAGATTGGATATCAGGTGTTAGATGGGTGAATTCGCGATCGGTCAGGCGGTCCCGCGGTTTGAGGACCCAAGGCTCGTGCGCGGCGGCGGCCGCTACGTGGCCGATTTGGTCCTGCCGCGCATGGCTCATGCCTATGTGCTGCGTTCACCCCACGCGCATGCGAAAATCCGCTCGATCGACACCGCGACTGCGAAGGCCGCGCCGGGCGTGATCGCTATTTTGACCGGCGAGGATTGGGAGGCCTCGGGCTTTGGCGACTTGCCGGTGCCATCGGGGCGCAAGCGGCGCGATGGTTCGCCGATGTATCGGCCGCGCTACCGCGCGCTGGTGAAGGACCGCGTGCGCTGGGTTGGCGACTATGTCGCCTTCGTCGTCGCCGAAACTTACCATCAGGCGGCGGATGCGGCTGAGCTCATCCAGGTCGATTACGAGCCCCTTTCGGCCATCGTCTCCACCGCCGACGCGCCGCTGCCCGGCGCTCCTCTCGTCTGGGACGACTGCGCCAACAACATCTGCTTCGTGCATCTGGAAGGCGACAAGGGGGCGACGGACACGGCTTTCGCCCGCGCGGACCACATTGTCAAACATCATTTTGTCATCAACCGCGTCACCGCCGCGCCGATGGAGCCGCGCGGAAGCATCGGCGATTACAATCCAAACGATGGCCGCTACACCTGTTACACCACGCTGCAACGCGCACATGTCTATCGCGCCGATCTCGCCCAACAGGTCTTGAAGGTTCCCGAAAGCAAAGTTCGAGTCGTCGCCGGAGATATCGGCGGCAGCTTCGGGATGAAATCGGCGATCTTCAATGAAGTGGCGCTGGTATTGCTCGCATCCAAATTGACCGGCCGCCCCGTCAAATGGGTGAGCACACGTTCGGAAGCCTTTGTCAGCGACGCTCAAGGCCGCGACAATGTCACTGACGCCGAGCTTGCGCTCGATAAGAAAGGCAACTTTCTCGCTTTGCGGGTCAAGACGATTGCCAATCTCGGTGCCTATATTCAGGCCAATGGCGACGCCTTCACCGGCAATCTTGGCACGCTGGCGGGCGTCTATCGAACGCCAGCGATCCACGCCGATGTCACGGCGGTATTCACCAACACCAATCCTACCCGGCCTTATCGCGGCAACGGACGCCCGGAGGCAGCCTATGTAATCGAACGGCTGGTGGATCTCGCCGCCGACGAAATGGGCATCGATCCCGTGGAAATCAGGCGGCGCAACACCATTCCGCCGGAGGCGATGCCGTTCAAGACCGGGCTGACGTTCACCTATGACAGTGGCGAGTTCGAAAAGAACATGGATATCGCCCTGAAGCTCGGCGACGTCGCCGGCTTCGAGGCGAGGCGCGCCGAAGCGCGCAAGCGCGGCAAGCTGCGCGGTCTCGGGCTTTCCAATACCATCGAACGCGCGGCGGGAGCCGGCTTTGAGGGTGCTGAGATTCGTTTCGACCGCGCCGGGACCGTCACCCTGTTCGCGGGGTCGGTAACCCAGGGGCAAGGCCACGAAACCATTTTCAAGCAACTGGTCTGCGATCGCCTCGGTCTTGCTCCGGACGATGTGCATTATATTCAGGGCGACACCGATCAAGTCTTCTACGGGCAAGGCACCGGCGGCTCGCGGTCGGCAACGATCGGTGGTTCGGCCTTCGACATGGCCGCGGACAAGATTTTGGTGAAGGCGAAGCAGATCGCCGCCCACATTCTTAAAGTCGAGGCCGAGGACCTCAAATTCGCCGACGGGATTTTCTCCACCACCAAAACCAACCAAACGCTGACCATCAAAGAAGTCGCGCAAGAAGCGGCGGAACCCAGCAGTCTGCCGAAGGGCATGGAGGCCGGGCTTACCGCCAGCGCCGTCTATCGCGCTTTTGTCCCGAATTTCCCTAACGGCTGCCATGTCTGCGAGGTCGAGATCGATCAGGACACTGGCGCCATCGACATCGTGCGCTACAGCGTCGTCGACGACGTCGGTACGGTCATGAATCCGCTGCTGCTGCATGGGCAGATTGCAGGCGGCGTCGCTCAGGGCGTGGGCCAGATGCTGATGGAGGACATCCATTTCGACGCCGAAGGCCAGTTAGTGAGCGGCACTTTTATGGACTACGCCATGCCGCGCGCTGGTGATCTGAGCGCCATTCAGGTCAAGAGCAATCCGGTGCCCACCAAGACCAATCCGTTGGGCGTCAAGGGCGCCGGCGAGGCCGGCTGCGTCGGTGCGCTTCCCGCGGTGGGAAATGCTGTGGTCGACGCGCTTTCGGTTCTGGGCATCCGGCATATCGAGATGCCGGCGACATCGGAGCGCATCTGGCGCGCCATGCAGCAGCAGTCGGCAAGCTAACCAGCCGCTCACGGTCCATGGCGGCGCGTTAGGCGGATTTGATGCCTCTTGCACCGCACGGCGTTCCTCACCATGTTTCCGCCCTGTCGAGGAAAGGGCAAAGTGATGTCAAATACCGGCTCCGGCACTTCGTTCGACGTGCGGCCGCATGCCTTTGATCCCGTCACCATGCCGGAATATTTCGAAGGCGTGCTGGCGCGGCGCGTCATCGCTTTTCTCATCGACCTTGCCGTCATCTCCGTCCCGATCTTATTCGCGTCGCTGTTCATCCTCATATTTGGATTCATCACGCTTGGACTCGGCTGGATATTGTTCTGGTTGTTGTCGCCGGCGACCGTAATCTGGGCGATCGCCTATTACGGCCTCACCCTCGGCAGCCCGCAGTCGGCAACCATCGGGATGCGGGTAATGAACCTCGAGATGCGCACTTGGTATGGCGCGCCGTGTTACTTCGTGCTCGGCGCCGCCCATGCCATCGTGTTCTGGGTCACCGTCTCTCTTTTGACGCCCTTCGTTCTTCTCGTCGGCTTTTTCAACGAGCGCCGCCGCCTGCTCCACGACATTCTTCTCGGCACCGTCGTCATCAACCAACGGGCTCGCGCCCAGGCCATGAGCAGCGATCCGGGAGGCAGATGGCGCGGAAACCTTTGACGAGAAAATATTTGTGAGCGATGTTCAGGGGAGTGATTTGACGTCTCCCTGGCGACAAGGCTTGGCCGGTGACAAGGCATTCGCGCGATACGCCGCAATTCTATCTGACGGCCCCCTCCCCCTGCCCCTACCTCACGGGCAAGGAAGAGAGGAAGGTGTTCACGCATCTTGTGGGTGAGCGCGCGGGTGAGCTTAACGACCTCCTGACCCACGGCGGATTCCGCCGCAGTCAATCGATTGCCTACCGTCCCGCCTGCGACGCTTGCCGGGCCTGTATATCGGTGCGGGTCATTACCGGAGAATTCCAGCCGTCGCGCAGTATGCGCCGGGTCATGGACCGCAATTCCGACATCGTCGGCGACATGCGCATACCGGTGCCGGCCGCGGAGCAATATTCACTTTTCCGCGCCTATCTCGACTCCCGCCATCGCGACGGCGGCATGGCCGACATGACGGTGCTCGACTACGCGATGATGGTTGAGGACAGCCATGTGCAGACCCGCCTCGTCGAATACCGCCGGCGCGGCCCGGACAGCGGCATCACCGGCCGTGGGTCGGGTCCACTTTTGGCGGTGGCGCTGGTCGACGTGCTGAGCGATGGCCTGTCCATGGTCTACTCCTTCTTCGATCCAGACGAGAACGAGCGCTCGCTCGGCACCTTCATGATCCTCGATCACATCGCCCGGGCCCGGCGCATGGGTCTCGATTATGTCTATCTCGGCTATTGGGTGCGGGGATCGCGCAAGATGGACTACAAGGGCCGGTTCTTGCCGCAGGAGCGGTTGATGTCCGCGGGGTGGACACGCGTGACCGCCTGAACGGGCTGATTATCCGGTCACCACATCCAGCAACAGTTTGATGTTGAGGGCGATGACTGTCAGTGCTGTAGCAACGGCCAGAACGGTCACCCAACGCGGCGCCACCAACTCGGCCATCTTGCGCCGATCCGCCGTGAACATCACCAGCGGCACAATGGCGAACGGCAGTTGCAGGCTCAGAATGACTTGACTGAGGATCAGAAGCTTCGCGGTTCCGGCTTCGCCGTACCAGATCGTCACGCCCGCCGCCGGCACGATGGCGATCGCTCGGGTGATCAGCCGTCTCGCCCAGGGCGGCAGACGGATGTCGAGAAATCCTTCCATCACGATCTGTCCGGCAAGCGTAGCCGTCACCGTCGAATTAAGTCCGCAGCAGAGCAACGCGATGGCGAAAAGGGTCGGAGCCATAGCCGAGCCAAGCAGCGGGGCGATTAGTGCATGGACCTCACCAAGTTCCGAGACATCCACTTTGCCGGTCTTGTTGAAGGTCGCGGCGGCGAGAATGAGAATCGACGCATTGATAAGAAGGGCGAACATCAACGCGATGGTGGAATCCAGCGTCGCCAGTTTGATGGCCTCGCGCTTGGCTCCGACCGTATCGCCGAATTGGCGGGTCTGCACCACGCCGGAATGCAGATAAAGATTGTGCGGCATGACTGTCGCGCCGAGGATGCCGAGCGCGAGATAGAGCATCTCGGGATTGGTAACGATCTCGGTAGTGGGCGCGAATCCCCGGATCACACCGCCCCAATCCGGATCGGCAAGCGCGACCTGAACGGAGAAGCAGGCGGCAATCACCGCCAGCATCGTGACGATAAATGCTTCAATCCAGCGGAAGCCCAGATTCTGCATCCAAAGGATGAGAAAGACATCCAGTGCGGTGAGAATGACTCCGATCTCCAGCGGAACCCCAAAGAGTAGATTGAGGCCGATAGCCGTGCCGATCACCTCCGCAAGGTCGGTTGCGCAGATGGCGATCTCCGCCAGCAGCCACAGAGGCCAGGACACCGCGCGCGGAAAGGCGTCGCGGCACGCCTGAGCAAGATCGCGGCCCGAGGCGATCCCCAGCCGCGCACACAGCGCCTGCAGCAAGATCGCCATCATGTTGGAGAGCAGCGCTATTGTGAGCAGCGCGTAGCCAAATTTGGACCCACCGGCGAGCGAGGTCGCCCAATTTCCCGGGTCCATATAGCCGACGGCGACGAGGTAGCCCGGTCCGAGGAAAGCAAGAAGCTTGCGCCAGAGCGGACCGGTCGGCCGCGTCGCGATTGAACCGAAAACTTCAGCCAGCGGTGGCCTCCCACGCGCCTTGCGCCAGCCGGGAGTGGCGCTCAGAGGCAACG
The DNA here is from genome assembly GCA_034668825.1 of Alphaproteobacteria bacterium. Lineage (GTDB taxonomy): Bacteria > Pseudomonadota > Alphaproteobacteria > Rhizobiales > Xanthobacteraceae > CANKHA01. Next base: position 18,691 of record JAXDOR010000084.1, read on the forward strand.
AGTCGGGCTTGGTTGGGCAATCCATGTCGATCTTATCATTACTTTAAACAACCAGCTTTCAGGCTAACTTTGTTGCGAATAATTTGCAATTGCATTCTTGACGGCCGAGGAACGAACTTATTCCCATTGGGTTGTCGGTAGCTGGAGGGCTATCTTCCACGAAACAAGGACGGGCCGCCTCGCGTTCCAGCCAGGCAGTAAACAACGATGCGCGCCCGATCGGGGGGCTTACTCGGCAATGAAAATGTCCTCGATTCTGCGCCGCTGCTGCACCAGCGCGGTTTTGTTGGCGCTGATGATGGCCCCAGCATTTGCGGAAGAGGCGCCAAAAAGCGGACCGTCGGAAACGGTCTTCATTGTTCAGCTCATTGTGCTGCTGGTAACTGGGCGCTTGCTTGGCGAACTCATGCTTCGCATCGGCCAGCCTGCGGTGATGGGACAATTAATCGCAGGCATCCTTCTTGGCCCTTCTCTGCTCGGGGCGGTTTGGCCAGATCTGCAACATCTGATCTTTCCGCGTACCCCTGAACAGAAGGCGATGATCGACGCGGTGTCGCAGCTTGGCATCTTACTGCTGCTGCTGCTTGCCGGGATGGAAACCGATCTCAACCTCGTGAAGAAAACCGGCCGCGCCTCCTTTTGCGTGTCGCTGACCGGCATCCTCATTCCATTCGCCTGCGGTTTCGCGCTGGGCGAATTCCTTCCGGATTCGATGCTGCCGCATCCGGAGCAACGGCTCGTCACCTCGCTGTTCCTGGGCACGGCGTTGTCGATCTCGTCGGTGAAGATCGTGGCTGTGGTCGTGCGCGAGATGAATTTCATGCGCCGGACCGTCGGTCAGGTCATTCTGGCTTCCGCCATTATCGACGACAGCATCGGCTGGATCATCGCGGCGATGATCTTCAGTCTGGCGATGCAAGGCGAGGTCGACCCCACGACCGTCGCGAAGAGCGTCATCGGTACGCTTGTATTCCTGGGAGCGAGTTTCACCATCGGACGCCGGATCGTCTCCGCTCTTATCCGCTGGGCCAACGATAATTTCGTCAGTGAATTTCCGGTCATCACGATGATCTTGGTCATCATGGCGGTGATGGCGCTCATCACCCATGAAATCGGCGTTCACACCGTGCTGGGCGCATTCATAGCGGGCATTCTGATCGGCGAATCTCCCATCTTGACCAAACATATCGAGGAGCAGCTCCGCGGCCTGATTACCGCGCTATTCATGCCGGTGTTTTTCGGCATGGCCGGATTGACGGCCGATCTTACCGTGCTCAAGGACCCGTACTTGCTCATGGTGACATTGGGATTCGTTACCATTGCCAGCGTCGGAAAATTCGGCGGCGCGTTTCTAGGGGGCCGCCTCGGCGGCCTGACCATGCGAGAATCCTTCGCCGTCGGCTGCGGAATGAACGCGCGCGGCTCCACCGAAGTGATCGTCGCCACCATCGGGCTGTCGATGGGGGCGCTGAGCCAGAACCTCTTCACCATCATCGTGACCATGGCGGTGCTCACCACCATGGCGATGCCGCCGATGCTGCGATCGGCGCTGGCTCGGCTGCCACTACCCAAGGCGGAGCGTGAGCGCCTTGAGCGCGAGGAGATGGAGGAGAAAGGATTCGTATCCAATCTTGAACGCCTCCTGCTCGCCGTCGATGACAGCGCCAATGGAAAATTTACATCGCGTCTTGCCGGGCTGGTTGCCGGCGCCAAAGGAATGCCCACCACCGTGCTGCAATTACCTTCGGCAAAACGCTCGCAGAAGGATTCCACCGTATCCGAAGAGGAGACGCCTGAAGCTGCGCTGAAAGCCGCCGCCGACGTGAACCTGGCACGCAAACCAAAGGCGGAAGAAGTCAAACCTGAGCCGGTGGACGTCACCACCAAGGTTTCCGAAAAACCAGTTCAAGAGGTGATCGCGAGCGAAGCCAAGAAGGGTTATGACCTGTTATTCGTAGGCCTGGAAAAGACTGTCGCCCGAAAAAAAGAATTTCATCCGGATGTGAATCTCATCGCCTCGGAGTTCAATGGACCGTTGGCGGTGATCGATGCTCGGGGAGCGCAGCTTGAAGATCCTATCGACAGCAAATTTAGTATTCTGGCGCCGATTAGCGGAACCGAAATTTCGCGCAACGCCGCTGAAATTGCGTTCGCCATTGCGCGTGCGAAAAAAACACCGGTGACCGCCCTCTACGTTGCTGCGCGTCCAAGCAATGGCGCGAACAAACGAGCTCGGCGATCGATCAAAACCCGACGGCATGAGGAAGCCATTCTCAAGGACATCGTCGAGTTGGCGGAGACCTATAACGTGAAGGTGAAGACCGCGGTAATCGGCGACATGGAAGCCGAGGAGGCTATCCTCAAGGAAGCTAAAAATGGCGAGCACAGTCTGATTATCATGGGTGTCAGCCGCCGCCCTGGTGAAAAGTTGTTTTTCGGCAACACGGCGACAGCCGTTTTGGAAAAGGCCGAGATATCGCTGATGTTTGTCGCGAGTTAATTACTCTCCGACGCGCGGCCGAATTTGTTGCTCTTCGGAAACCCTTTCGGCGCCAGCCGTCCGGCATCGGCGCGGTTGCCGCGCCAGTCCGCCAATTCCTTGAGTGACAAGCTGAAGCTGCGTCCCGCGGAATCCGTCCAGGTGAGGCCGTCCGCACCCTTGAACGTCTTTACATCGGAGAGGCCGCCGTCCTTGAAGCGCTGCAGGCGAACACCGCGACCCCGGGTCATTTCCGGAACTTGTTCAAGCGGGAAAATCAGCAGCTTGCGGTTTTCACCTAAGGTCGCGACAAGCTCGCCTTCCACAGGCGTCATCGCGCGGGCTTCGTCCGGCGCCGTGACATTGAGGATTTGCTTGCCCTTGCGCGTATTTGCCAGGCACTCGTCTTCCGGCACCACGAAACCGCGGCCGTCGTGGCTCGCGACGACGAACTTCCGCCCACCCTGGAACGGAAATACCGAAATAACATCGGCTTCTTGTTCGAGATCGATGAAGAGACGGATCGGCTCGCCATGGCCGCGACCGCCGGGAAGCTTGGCGGCGTCGATCGTGTAGAAGCGTCCATTGGTCGCAAAGATGAGACACTTCGACGTCGTCTCGGCGGGAAAGGCGAATTTCAACGCGTCGTCCGCCTTGAACACCACGCCCGAAAGGTCGGCGACATGGCCTTTCAGGGCGCGGATCCAGCCCTTTTCCGAGACCACGACAGTAATCGGCTCGCGTTCGACCAGCGCTTCTTCTATCGCCGCGAGGTCATGCTCGGGTGCCTCGGCGAAATGCGTACGGCGCTTGCCGAGCGCGGTCTTCGGCCCGAAGGCAGCGCGCACCTCCTTGATTTGCCCAGCGACTGTTTTCCATTGTTCGCTTTCGGAGCCGATCAGCGCTTGCAAGGATTTCTTCTCGGTGCGTAGCGCCTTGTCCTCGCCTCGGATCTCCATTTCTTCAAGCTTGCGCAAATTACGCAAGCGCATGTTGAGAATGGCTTCAGCCTGCACGTCGGAAAGTTTGAACCGCTTGATCAGCACCGGCTTCGGCTCGTCTTCCTGCCGGATGATTTTGATCACCTGATCGAGGTTGAGGTAGGCGACGAGGTAACCGCCGAGCACCTCCAGCCGATGTTCGATCGCCGCCATCCGGTGACGCGAACGCCGCAGCAGCACGTCGCGGCGATGATCGAGCCATTCGCGCAAGACTTCGGCCAGCCCCATGACTTTGGGAATACGGCCCTTCGACAATACATTCATGTTGAGCGGGACGCGGCTTTCAAGCTCGGTGAGCTTGAACAGACTCTCCATCAGCAATTCGGGATCGACGGTGCGCGCGCGGGGCTCGATGACCAGGCGCACGTCCTCGGTGGACTCGTCGCGCACGTCGGCGACAAGCGGCAGCTTTTTCCCGTTCAACAGCTCCGCGATTTTCTCAACCAACCGCGATTTCTGCACCAGCCAGGGAATCTCGGTGATGACAACGATATAGGTTCCCCGCCCGGCATCTTCCTTGTGCCAGCGCGCCCGCACCCGGAACGAGCCTCTACCGGTCGCATAGGCGTCGGCGATGACCTCACGAGGATCGACGATGATCCCGCCGGTCGGGAAGTCGGGGCCGGAAACGTATTTCAACAATGCGCGGCTGCGCGCGTTCGGATTATCGATCAAATGCAGAGCGGCGTCGCAAAGTTCGGCCGCATTGTGCGGCGGGATCGCGGTCGCCATGCCGACGGCGATGCCCTGCGAGCCATTGGCGAGCAAATTCGGAAAAGCGCCTGGCAGCACCACCGGCTCGGCGTCGCCGCCATCATAGGTGGGACGAAAATCAACCGCGTCTTCGTCGATGCCGTCGATTAAAAGGCGCGCGACTTCCGTGAGCCGCGCCTCGGTGTAGCGCATGGCGGCAGCATTATCGCCGTCGATGTTGCCGAAATTACCCTGCCCGTCTACCAACGGGTAACGCTGCGCGAAATCTTGCGCCAGCCGTACCAGCGCGTCATAGACCGCCTGGTCACCATGTGGATGAAACTTGCCGATGACGTCGCCGACAACACGCGCGCACTTTTTGAATGCCGCGCCCGGATCGAGGCGCAATTGCCGCATGGCAAAGAGCAGCCGGCGGTGTACCGGCTTAAGGCCGTCGCGAGCGTCCGGCAGAGCGCGATGCATGATGGTGGAAAGCGCGTAGGCCAGATAGCGTTCTTCCAGAGCCGCGCGCAGCGCGATCTCCTGAACGTCCCCATGCTCGGGGGGAATCAATTGCTTGCCCATGGCGAAGCGGTAACGCGCGCGAGCGATATGAACAAGAGATGAACGCGGGCTTCCTCCCCTGTTCAACTATCGGGCCATAACATATTGGAACAACGCAGGACTTTCTGTGTTGGGCCCGTTGTTACTATGGGTGGGCCCTCTACCAACCAGGAGAGCACGATGAAAAATCTTCTCGCAGGTGCCGTAGCTGCCGCAATCACGGCCGGCGGATCCTTGATGGCTACAACGGTGCAGGCCGCGCCGCTGGCGGCGCCATCCGCGCTTCAGGGCGCGATTGCCGACCTCAATCCGACGACCGAAGTCCGCACCGTGTGTCGCATGGTGCGCGCTCGGTTCGGTTGGCGTCGGTCATGCTACTGGGTACCCGATCGCGGATACGCCCCGCGTTACCGGAGGCCCGCCGTCCGCTTCCGCTACTAAACCCGGTAACAGTTCGCTGATGATTTGCGCCGGACCGCGAAAGCGGTTCGGCGTTTATTTTCAGGCTGCGCTTGGCAAGGCGCGCGTCACCGCCGCGATGAAGTAGCGCCTGGCATCCGGAAGCGCGAGGCCACGCGGTTCGAATAGGTGGCGGGCGAGGAAGAAACCGGTGATCTCAAACCCGTTGGCGACATCCACCGCAGAGGGTTCATCTCCCTTGTCATCAGTGGCAAGGAAGGCGGGCAGCCGCATCAATTTGTCGCGCCATGGATCTCCGGCCTCGCGCGAGACCGCACGACCGGACTTAGGCGACACATAAGCGAGATCGGACTTTTCGCCGGTGGCGGCGCATTGCGCCAAGTCGAGGCCGAAGCCAAGCTCGGCGAGAAGCGCGAGTTCGAAACGCGCCACCAATTGCCCCGCCTGCGGCGCGTCCTCCAGCCGGTCCATGATGTCCTCCAGCGTCGAGTAGACCTCCCGATGCGGGTCACGCTCAGGCAGAAGCCGCGCCAGCGCCGCCAGATGAGTCACGCCATAAACCGCATGCGAGGCGCCGAGCGAAATGGAAGCGCGTAGCCGCAAGCCTTCGACCACGTAAGTGCCGAGATGCTCGTCGAGGCGCGCCCGCCAAACCGCGCTGACCGTATTGCCTGGTTGCAGCACCGGCCGCATCCGCGATCCGGCGCCGCCGCGCACCAGCCCGAGATGACGGCCATGCTCGCGCGTCATCAGCTCGAGGATGGCGTTCGCCTCCCCGTGCCGCTTGACGCCCAGCACAATGCCTTCATCGGTCCATTGCAACGTTTCGCTCCGTGCGAGTCAGAAGAAGCCAGTGTACAGGTACAATTGAACTTCGTCATGGTCGGGCTTGTCCCGGCCATCCACGTCTTTGCTGATGTGGCGACAAGCGCGGCATGACGGGCTTTATTCCCTGGGAAACTCCAGTCCCATGCCGCGATAGCGCTCCGGGTCGTCGCCCCAGCCCTCTCGCACCTTCACGAACAGAAACAGGTGGACCGGCTTCTCGACGATTTCGGCGATTTCCTTGCGCGCTTCCGCTCCGATCGCCTTGATGGTTTCGCCGCCTTTGCCGAGCACGATCTTTCTTTGGCTTTCGCGTTCGACATAAATGGTCTGCTCGATGCGCAGCGAGCCGTTCTTCAGCTCCTTCCACAGCTCAGTCTCGACTGTCGACTGATACGGCAGCTCCTGGTGCAATCTGCGATAAATTTTTTCCCGCGTGATCTCGGCCGCCAATTGACGCAACGGCGCGTCCGACATCTGGTCCGCCGGGTAGAGCCAGGGGCCCGGCGGCATCCGCAGGGCCAGCCAGGTCCTTACGTCGGCCACGCCATCGCCAGTCAGCGCCGAGATCATGAAGGTGGATTCGAAGGTCACCCGTTCATTCGCGGTTTGCGTCAACGCCAGCAGGCTTTTCCTGTCGACGACATCGATCTTGTTGAGCAGCAGGATTTTCGGCTGCCGCACGTCAGAAAGCCGCGCAAGGATCGCGTCGGCTTCATCGTCGATGCCTTTGCGGGCGTCGATCAATACCCCGACGACGTCCGCGTCATGCGCTCCGACCCAAGCACTTGTCACCATCGCACGGTCGAGCCGGCGCTTGGGCGCAAAGATGCCCGGCGTGTCGACGAAAATAAGTTGAGATCTCGCCTCGATGGTGATGCCGCGCACCAGCGCCCGCGTCGTTTGCACCTTATGCGAGACAATCGTGACCTTGGAGCCGACCAGCGTATTGAGCAGCGTAGACTTGCCCACGTTCGGAGCGCCGATCAAGGCGACGAATCCGCACCGCGTCTCCACCTCCGCGCCGGTCGGGGATTCAACCACCGGCGCGATCCATTTGCACGCCTTCGCGTTTCAACAAAGCGCCGGCGGCCGCCTGCTCCGCGGCTTGTTTAGAACGGCCCATCCCTTCTGCGGGCGCTAGATTTGGAAGCTGCACGGCGATCCGGAACTCAGGATCGTGATGCGGTCCTGTACGTGCCACTTCACGATAGCTCGGAGGGGGAAGACCGCGCGCTTGCGCCCATTCCTGCAAGACGGTCTTGGGATCACGCGGAGGACGCGATGTCGCGCGCATACGCTCCTCCCAGAGCTGCTCTATCAAAGTTGCAGCAGGCGCATAACCGCCGTCCAGAAAGACGGCGCCAATGAGTGCCTCACAGACATCGGCAAGAACGGCAGTGCGCCGCCGCCCGCCCGCGTTTACCTCCGAAGGGCCGAGCCTGATGGCCGCGCCGAGATCGATGGCACGCGCTATTTCAGTGCAAGTCTCCTGGCGCACGAGGTCGGCAAGCCGTCGCGACAACTCGCCTTCATTCGCCTTCGGAAAGGTGCGGAATAACATAGCCGAGACGGCAAGGCCGAGGACGTGATCGCCGAGGAATTCGAGCCGCTGATAGCTGCCGGCCCGGTTGCGGCCCCCCGTCAGCGCCGAAACATGGGTAAGCGCGCAATCGAGCAACGCTGGATCACGAAAGTGATATCCGATCCGGGATTCCAGCGCCGCGGCCGTTTGCCGGCGGCGCTTGGATTGCGGGCTCCGCTGCGCGGGACCAGCATCCGGATTGGGTGCTTTGAGGAGAACGGCGTCACCCGTGGGTGCGGACGGGATCGAGCCTGCCGCTGCCTTGCGTCTCATCTGACGAGCGTGAGCAACCGGCTCCAACGAAGAGCCCACGGCCAGCGCCAGATCTGCCAAACGTGCTCGCCCTCTGCGATTGAGAACCAGATGACTTGGGCGCGTCCAATCAGGTTTTGAAAGGGCACATAGCCGACCTGCGGAAAGCGGCTGTCTTGGGAGTTGTCGCGGTTGTCCCCCATCATGAAATAATGCCCTGGCGGGACCACATAAACTGAGGTGTTATCGGCCGTACTATTCTCGACCAGATCGAGCGTGGTGTAGCTGACCCCATTCGGCAGCGTCTCGCGCCAGCGCTTGGTCGGTGTCGTGGTTCCGTTCTCGTCTGTATCGACGAAGTCCTCAATTCGCTCGCGCTTGACCGGCTCATTGTTGATATAGAGCAAGCCGTCTTTCACCTGTAGCCGGTCACCCGGAAGACCGATCAAGCGCTTGATGTAATCGACCGATTCATCGGTGGGCACCCGGAATACGACCACGTCGCCGCGGTTGGGTTCGGAGCCGAGGATGCGGCCGGAGAATAGCTTAGGCAACGGCGGCGTCCACGGCGCCGAATACGCGGTATAGCCGTAGGAATATTTCGAGACGAAGACAAAATCGCCGACCAGAAGGGTCGCCTTCATGGAGCCCGAGGGAATGTTGAAAGGCTGAAAAAGGAAGGTACGAATTACGCCGGCAATGATGGCCGCGGCAAAGAGCACGCGCATCGTTTCGGCAAAGCCGCCTTCTTTCTTTTTTGCGGTCGTCACGCTCATCGCCTTTCATCCTCTACTCGCGCCCCGCGACCTTGTAGCGGGGTAAATCCAAGGGCGCAATCAACCGCGCTGCAGGCCGGGGCAGCGGGTGATTTGCGTTGCAAGTCAATCAAATAGCAGTGCCGTCAGGCCCAATATGCTCGACAGCGCTATTGGCCCGCGCGTGCAACAGGCGCTGTGCCGCCGTCGGCCGGAATGGCCGAAATGATAACCAGAGCCTGAGCCATCGGCCCTTCGTCCGTGAGCGTCACATCGATACGCGCTTCAAAGCCCTCCGGGGTGATTGCTTGCAGACGTTTAAGCGCGCCTCCGGTGAGCCGTATCGTGGGCCGTCCCGACGGCAAGTTGACGACACCCATGTCCCGCCAAAACACGCCGAGCCGCAATCCGGTACCGAGCGCCTTCGCGCAAGCTTCCTTGGCGGCGAAGCGCTTGGCGTAAGTGTCGATCCGATTAGCACGGCGTTCCGCCTTGGCACGCTCGGTCGGCGTGAAGATACGCCCGATGAAGCGCTCGCCGTGCCGTTCGATTGTTTTCTCGATGCGGCGGATATCGATCAGGTCGGAGCCGATGCCAAGAATCATGATTGATTGATCCTGGCACGTCCGCGGTCCATCGCTGCGCGCATCAGCTTCACGGCCTCTGCCAAACCATCGAAGACCGCCTCCCCGATCAGGTAGTGACCGATATTCAGTTCCACGATCTCCGGCAACGCCGCGATCGTTTCTGCGCTGGCGTAGTCGAGTCCGTGTCCGGCATGAACCTCGAGACCGAGGCTCGTTGCTTGCTGCGCGCCGTCGCAGATGCGCCGCCACTCCAACTCGGCCACCTCATTCTGGCCTTGCATCAGCGCTTCGCACCAAGCGCCGGTATGGATTTCGATAACCGGCGCCCGGACCCGGCTCGCGGCTTCAATCTGGCACGGCTCCGCTGCGATAAACAGTGAGACGCGGATGTCTTCGGCACCAAGTTTCGCTACCGCCGGTGCCAGCAGGTTGTGCTGTCCAGCAACGTCAAGACCGCCTTCGGTGGTGCGCTCAGTGCGCTTCTCAGGCACCAGACAGACCGCATGGGGATGGGTCTTGATGGCGATCGCAACCATCTCGTCAGTCGCCGCCATCTCGAAATTCAGCGGTTTGGAAATTTCCGCCTTCAGCCGCGCAATGTCTTCGTCACCGATGTGACGGCGATCCTCGCGCAGATGCGCGGTGATGCTGTCAGCACCGGCCGCAATTGCAAATTTCGCAGCACGTACAGGATCAGGGTGCCGGCCCCCGCGTGCGTTGCGGATGGTGGCGACATGATCGACATTAACCCCAAGACGCAGGTGAGGAACTACCACGACGTTACTGCCTCATGTCGGTGTTGCTGTAGCGTCGAGCTCAGCCGTTCTCCCGCACGACCTTGGCGACCACTGCTTTCGCCCGCAACTGCGCGATGATGGCGGTGAGATGCTTGAGGTCATAGACCTCAAGGTCAATGGTGAGCTCGGTGAAATCGGGCGACCGGCGAGTCATGCGGATGTTGTCGATATTGCCGTCATGATCGGCGATGATTTGCGTAATCTGGGCAAGCGTACCGGGCTCGTTCACCGACTGCACGGCAAGACGCGCGGGGAAGCGTTGCGGCGTGGATTCCTCCATGTCCCAGCGCACGTCGAGCCAGCGTTCCGGCGTTTCCTCAAATTCAGTGAGGGCCGGCGAGTGGATCGGAAAGATCGTGATCCCCTCCCCCGGCGTTAGGATACCAACGATCCGATCGCCCGGTACGGCGCCGCCGTTTGGCGCAAAGCGAACCGGCAGTTCGCTGTTGATCCCGCGGATCGGAATCGGCGAATTGGCGCTGCGATCGTCCGGCATCTTAAACTTCAGCCATTTCGCCCGCTTCAAGCCGAACCATCCGCTTTCGGCCTTGGGTGCCGACGGTCGCGCAGCGCGGTCCTCTTTGTAATCGGGATACATGGCCCGGGCCACGTCAGACGCTTTCATTTCCCCGCGGCCCACGGCTGCCATCACCTCTTCAACCGAGCCGCGGGCAAGCCGTGGCAAGGCGCCCTGAAGCTTTTCGTCGGCGTATTCCATCTTGGCGCGCTGGAACAGGCGCTCGACGATGCGGCGGCCAAGTCCGGCATATTGCGTGCGCACCGCGACGCGCGTCGCGCGGCGGATGGCGGCGCGCGCCTTGCCGGTACGGACAATCGATTCCCATGCCGCCGGAGGTGCAGCCTGCCCCTTCGAGGTCATGATCTCGACCTCGTCGCCATTGTGCAACTCGGAGGCCAGCGGCGCGATCTTGCCGTTGATCTTGCATCCGACGGCCATATTGCCGACGTCGGTATGCACCGCATAAGCAAAGTCGATCGGCGTTGCGGCGCGCGGCAGCGCGATCAACTTACCTTTCGGCGAGAAGCAGAAGACCTGATCGTGAAATAGTTCGAGCTTGGTGTGCTCGAGAAATTCTTCCGGATTTGATCCTTCAGCGAGCAACTCGATGGTGCGGCGCAGCCAGGCATAGGCGCTGGATTCCCGGGAGAGCATCTCCGTGGGCGTGCCAAATCCATCCTTGTACAGCGCGTGTGCGGCGATGCCGTATTCGGCGATATCGTCCATCTCTCTGGTGCGGATTTGCAGCTCCACACGCTGCTTGCCAGGTCCGATCACCGTGGTGTGGATTGAACGATAGTCGTTCTGCTTTGGCGTCGAGATGTAATCCTTGAACCGCCCCGGCACCACCGGCCAGGTGGTATGGACGATGCCGAGCGCCTGATAACCCTCGATCACTGTCTTCACGATGACCCGGAAGCCGTAAATATCGGAGAGCTGCTCGAAACCGACCGACTTGCGCTCCATCTTCCGCCAGATCGAATAGGCGCGCTTACGCCGCCCCAGCACCTTGGCCTTGATGCCGCGGTCGGCGAGCTTCTTGGTGAGCTGCTGCTCGATCTCAGCAATAAGATCCTTGTTACGATCGGCCAATGCGAGGAGGCGCTCGGTCACGACGCCATAAGCTTCCGGATTGAGCTCGCGGAATGCGAGATCCTCGAGCTCCTCACGCATCTCGTGCATGCCCATGCGGGCAGCAAGCGGCGCATAGATATCGAGCGTCTCCTCAGCCACGCGGCGACGCGCCTCGGGCACCATGTATTCGAGCGTGCGCATGTTGTGCAGCCTGTCGGCGAGCTTCACCAGCAGCACACGCACGTCGTCGGCGATAGCCAGCAGCAGCTTACGCAGGTTCTCCGCCTGCTTCGCCTCCTTAGTGACGAGGTCGAGCTTTTTGAGCTTGGTCAGGCCTTCGACCAAGGTGCCAATGTCATGCCCGAACTTGGCATCGATTTCCGAGCGCGTGGTCTCAGTGTCCTCGATGGTGTCGTGCAGGAGGGCTGCGGCGATGGTGGCGTCGTCGAGCTTCAGGTCGGTCAGGATGGCCGCTACTTCGAGCGGATGGGAAAAATAGGGATCGCCGGAAGCGCGCCGCTGCTCCCCATGCGCCTTCATCGCATAGACATAGGCGCGGTCGAGAAGGGCCTCGTTGGTGTTCGGGTTATAACGGCGTACCCGCTCGATGAGGTCGTATTGCCTCATCATCTGAGGCTTTCTAGATTTCCTTTTGTTAACAGCAACTTCTGGTGATTTATTCAAGCTGGTGTCGAGCGTCGCTAAAGGCGGACGCCCTGCTTTCACCAGCGGTAGATCGGTACTCGACCGTGCCATGCGTCATCCTGAGCCGGCGAGACCGTCCTGGCCGCGCGCCTGCTTGGACGTAGGATATCATGGCGAGCCGCTAATATCGCAAGCAAGCCGAATATGGTTGCGGAAAAACGAAATGGCCCGAAGGGTGCTTCGGGCCATGGGAAACGCTCGCGATGAGACCGCCTTATTCTTCTTCTTCCGGCTGTTCCTCGGGAGGAGCCAAGCCTTCTAGCCCCTTGAGCAGCTCTTCCTCGGTCATCCGCTCCCCGGTGACCTCGGTATCGTCGGATTCGGCGCTGGCGCCGGGTGCTGCACCAATGAGCGGCACTGCGTCAGGCTCAGGCTCGTCCACTTCGACATATTTCTGCAGCGAGTGGATCAGGTCTTCCCGCAGGTCCTCGGGCGAGATTGTCGTGTCGGCGATCTCGCGGAGCGCAACCACGGGATTCTTGTCGTTGTCGCGCTCTACGGTGATCTGCGCCCCTGACGAGATCATTCGCCCGCGGTGACTGGCCAGCAGGACCAGATCGAACCGGTTGTCGACCTTGTCGATGCAATCTTCAACGGTGACACGGGCCATAAGCTCGCGCTCCTTTTATAGGTGGAACATTGCGTGAAACTTGGCGTTAGGTATCCACGTCGAGCCCAAAGCGCAAGCACGAATTTTTGTCTTGGCGTGTCGTGGGGGCTCTGTTAGGGCACCATTGGAAACTTCAGTACGGCCTCAGTCCGCCCTTATTTCACGGACCGGCCGCTACGAGAGCACCACTTTTGCATGGGTGCGCCGTGGTTTCCGATAGACGATCCGACGCTTGGTCCGCCGTCGCATATGTCGGGCGGCGGTGGATTTCATCGGTTTTGATTACGAGAAAGAGAGCTCATGCCCGTCCCCACCGAGAAAATCGCTCTATTTATTGATGGCGCCAACCTCTACGCCACTGCCAAGGCCCTCGGCTTCGATATCGATTACAAAAGGCTGCTGCGGGAATTCCAGTCCCGCGGCTATCTGATGCGGGCGTTCTATTATACGGCGGTCATCGAGGATCAGGAATATTCCTCCATTCGGCCGCTGATCGATTGGCTCGACTACAACGGCTACAGCGTCGTGACCAAGGCGACCAAGGAATTCGTCGATCAGACCGGCCGCCGCAAGGTCAAGGGCAACATGGATATCGAACTCGCCGTCGATGCCATGGAACTGGCCGGACATATCGACCAGATGGTACTATTTTCCGGTGATGGCGACTTCCGCTCGCTGGTCGAAGCCATGCAGCGCAAGGGTGTGCGCGTCGTCGTGGTCTCCACGATTTCGACACAGCCGCCCATGGTGGCCGACGAGTTGCGCCGGCAGGCCGACCAGTTTGTCGACATCGTCGAGTTGCAGGGCAAGATCGGCCGCGACCCCGGCGAGCGCGTCGACCGCCCGCCCCGTGAGCCGCGCGAGCCTCGGCAACATACGCCGCAATTCCTGCAGCGCAGCGCGGTTCCGCAGCGAGTTGGGGCCGAAGGCGACGACGAGGAATTTGAGGACTGACCTCATTGCCGTCAAAATTAGTTGCACCTGCCGCCGAGGTCGGTGCGCCTCGTGCGGCGCAAGCGATTGCTCCCCTGCCGGACGCCGCTTCACAAGCCGGAGAGCGGGAAAAACATCAACCCTCACGCGACTGTCCGCGCTGCCCGCGCCTGGTCGCATTCCGCGAAGCCTGGCGGGTTCGCGAGCCGGAATGGTTCAACGCGCCGGTTCCGTCCTTTGGTCCTATCGATGCCGAGTTGCTGATCGTCGGTCTCGCGCCGGGCTTGCAAGGCGCCAACCGGACCGGCCGGCCTTTCACCGGCGATTATGCCGGCGACTTGCTCTACGCCACCTTGCTTCAATTCGGTTTTGCCCGCGGCAATTACGCCGCCCGGCCGGATGACGGTCTTGTGCTGGTTAACTGCCGCATCACCAACGCTGTGCGCTGCGTGCCGCCGGAAAACAAGCCCATTGGGGCAGAGATCGCCACTTGTGGCGATTTCTTGAAGGCCGAGATCGCGGCCATGCCGAAACTTCGCGCGATCGTGGCGCTGGGGCGCATCGCCCACGACAGCGTCGTCGTGGCGCTCGAGAACAAACGCTCAGCCTTTCCCTTCGGCCACAACCGCGCCCATGCATTCGGAAACGTTGCGCTTTTCGACAGTTATCATTGCTCGCGCTACAACACCAATACCGGCGTATTGACGCCCGACATGTTTCGCTGCGTGTTCCAGTCCGTGCGCGCTCATTTCACCGGCGCGGGAATCTGAATCATCTCTTTGACCTGTTCCGGCGTCAGCGGCTGGGAGATGAACTTGTTCTTCAGCGCATCAGCAAGGATCAGATCGAGGCCCTTGATCTCATCCGGCCACACCTTGTTCTTGGGAAAATACTCGTCGCGTGCCGTTTTCATGACGTCCGCCGAGATTTCGGAAAAGTCTTGGTAGGCCTTCAGCGCCGCCGGGTCGGAATACATCCAGTCGAGCGTATCGCGATAGCCTTGCATGAAGCGCGCGACCACGTCCTTGCGATTCTGCAAAGTCTGGAGATTGGCGAGACAAATCCGCACCGTCTGATTTCCCCGCGCCACGATCTCCGACCCTCGGGCGATGACGCGGATTTTTCCTTGTTGGACTAGTTCAAGCCCAAACGGCGCAGCGCCGCGTCCGATATCGATCTGTTTGGTCATGGCCATGGTCAGCGTCGCCGGGTGACCGCCCGTCGACACCGGCTTGGCGTCCACGTTGTATTGTTCCAAAAGCGATAATAGAGCCGCATGGCTCGACGAGCCGTTTTGCGAATAGCTGATGGTCTTCCCCGCCGCCTCCTTAAGCGACTTGATCGGGGAATCCGCCAGCACATACCAGTAAGTATCCGGCGATCCGATCATTTCGCTACCGATGATGCGTAGCGGTGCTCCTTTGGCGAAAGCGCCGATCGCGCTTTCGATACCGCCACCGCAGGCGATTTCCATGCTGCCGGAGATGACGGCTTGATGCGCCTCCGGCCCGCCCTGGGTGTAAAGGATCTCGGCGGTAATTCCACGTTTCTTGAAAATGCCGGAGCGCTGGCCCATTTCGGTGACGGAAGTGTCCCACAGACCGCGCTGCGTCACCGCCACCTTCACCACATCATCGGCGAATGCAGGCGTGGCCGCGGCCGCAAACAAAATCCAAGCACCAACTTGAGCGATACGCGTAGCCTTCATGGCGGTCCTCCCGTTGCGCCCGGTTGCCCGGGACGAATTCTGAGGAATCACACTCGATCTGGGCGCACTCGTCCAGACATTTCTGTCGCGGCGTTGGAATTAACCCCGGTCTCGCAGCAGCCGGCCTTTCTCGCGCTCCCAGGATCGTTTCTTCTCGGTCTCGCGCTTGTCGTGCAGCTTTTTGCCGCGGGCGAGTGCAATCTCGATTTTGGCGCGTCCGTTGTCGTTAAAATAAAGCTTGAGCGGGACGACCGTCATTCCCTCACGGTCGACTGCGGCGGCAAGTTTTTGCACCTGCCGCTTGTGCAGCAGCAGCTTGCGCCGCCGTTTGGGTGAATGATTGAAACGATTGGCCTGCAAGTATTCCGGGATGTTCGCATTGACGAGCCAGAGTTCATCCCCGCGTGGGTCCGCATAGGATTCCGCGATCGTCGCCTTGCCGAGCCGCAGCGACTTGACCTCGGTGCCGGTGAGCACGATCCCGGCTTCAAACACCTCGCCGATCTCATAGTTGAACCGCGCCTTGCGGTTGTCCGCGACGACCTTGAGCTTGCGTTCGGTTTTGGCCGCCATTGCCGTCAGTCCCCGCGACAGTCACCCGACATCATAGCAGGCCAGAGCGCCACGCGCGTCCACCACTGGTTACAGGAGAATCGTGGATATTCCGACAACAGCCGGCAGGTTCAGTTAGGTCGCTGCAAGGATTGCGCCTGGCTTGCTTTCAACAGATCGCGAATTTCCACAAGCAAAGCCTCCTGCCGCGTCGGCGCCGGGGACTTGGAAGGCTCGCTCGCCTCCATCATGCGGATTCGGTTGATTGCCTTGGCAATCCAAAACATGACCGACGCGACAATCAGAAAATTGAGCACGACAGTCAGGAAGTTGCCCCAGGCAAGAACGGCGCCTTGCTTTCGCGCGTCGGCCAAGGTTTCCCCGGTAACTTTCGGCGAAAGCGGGATGAAATAGTTGGAAAAATCCAGCCCGCCGGTGACCGAGCTGATCAGCGGCATGAAGATGTCGCCGACCATCGACTGCACGATATTGTTGAAAGCCGCGCCAATGATGACACCGACGGCGAGATCGGCAACGTTGCCGCGCAGGGCGAATTCCCGAAATTCTTTGAACATCAGACGCTCCGCCAGCAGCTCTCAATGGCTGGATTTTCGCTCGCGCCAATGGGTCGGCTGCATTTCGATCCGGCCTTGAGAATTGGCGTTGATCCAACCCTGGTCGGTAAGTCGGCAAGGAAACATAAGGGTATAAGGACCAAATTGATCTGCGACCTGCAACTCGACCTCCCGATCATCGGGTGCCGAGTCGATTGGTTTCCAAATCCTGTTGTTTTGTTTCGGTCGGTAAAGAGTCACCGCGCCACCAAACGTTATCACGCCCCGATACTAACGTTTGGAAGGAATACAGGTTCCGCTAAACCGCAGATTCCACACGCCTATCTTCAATTGGCGAGCCCGGCATGGACCATCGCTTCGCATACCGCGGCCTTGGTGCGCTCCGCCAGCGGCACCATCGGCAGCCGTACCGTCTCGGCGCATCTGCCCAATACGGAGAGCGCGTATTTTGCAGGCGCGGGATTAGTCTCGATGAAGAGGGCGTTGTGCAGCGGCATCAGCTTGTCCTGTAGCTTCAACGCCAGCGCAAAATCGCCTTTGCTGCAGGCTGCCTGAAACTCCGCGCAGAGCCGCGGCGCCACGTTCGACGTCACCGAAATGCAACCATGCCCACCATGCGCCATGAAGCCAAGGGCTGAGGCGTCCTCGCCGGAGAGCTGGTTGAAATCCGCGCCCATAGCGGCGCGCTGCTGCGAGACTCGGATCACATTCGCAGTGGCATCCTTAACGCCGGCGATGTTGTCTAGCTCAAACAGCCGCTGCATGGTCTCCACCGACATGTCGACCACCGAACGCCCGGGAATATTGTAGATGATGATCGGAATGCCAATGGCGTCGTTGATCGCCTTGTAATGCTGGTACAGGCCTTCCTGGGTCGGCTTGTTGTAATAGGGCGTCACGATCAGCACCGCGTCCGCGCCCGCGGCCTCCGCGTGCTGTGACAGCTCAATGGCCTCTGCGGTGGAATTGGAGCCCGCGCCCGCGATCACGGGCACCCGCCCCTTGGCTTGTTGCACGCACCATTCCACGACGAGCCTATGCTCCTCGTGCGAAAGCGTTGGGCTCTCGCCCGTGGTTCCGACCGGCACCAGGCCGCTGGTTCCCTCGCCGATTTGCCAATCGACGAGACCGCGAAACGCCTTCTCGTCAAGCGAGCCGTTGTTGAACGGCGTGACCAGCGCGGTGAACGAGCCTCTGAAGCTCGTCTTGGCAGTCATGATGCTATCCTCAGCTTGGCCGCATGCTCGGCGGCGGCGGTTCATCCGCATAGTGATATCGAGTCGGTGGCGCCGAAGAAAGGGGCCGGAAAGGATGAAAGATCGTCCTGTCTCACCCCGTTGACGTCGAGAAATGGGCCGAATCGTGTGGGTTTTGGCGTGGTAACCCAAATTCTGCCGAAAAATCCCTATAGCTGCGCGCCCAGGAGGGCTATACGAAACTAGATGAAAAGCAGCCGCATTATTTTCCTGTCGCGATTGGCGCTGTTCATTGGGCTGGCGATGCCGTTGCTGCACCTGGCGGGACAGGCTGGGGCTGGGGCTGCGACTGCGGCGAAAGCCGGTGCCCAAGCTCCTGCGAAAGCATCGCACTCCGCCCGAAAAACCGCTCCGCATGTCGGCGTTCGCGTCCCCCTGCCCCGGCCGCGGCCTATAGAAAGCGCCGCGAAGAACCCGGCTGCCGACGAGCCGCCTGCTAATCCGACAGCACCGAATACCCTGCCCATCGTCCCGCCGGTTTCGCCGAGCGACGCGGCTACGCTGTCGATCTCTCCCAATGATTTGAACGCAGTGAAACAGGGGATCGATCTTGTCCGCCGTGGCAATGCCGCCCTGGCGACAGTGCTGCAGCGGAGCATTCGCGATCCGGTAGCGCAGAAAGTCGTGGAATGGTTCATTCTGCGTTCCGACAGCAACAGCGGCATGAGCTTCGATCGCTTCGCCGCCTTCCTGCGCGCCAATCCGGGTTGGCCCAGCACTGTCATGCTGAGCCGGCGCGCCGAAACTTCCTTGTGGGACGATCAGCGCGAGCCGAGTACCGTACGCGCTTTTTTCGCCCGTCAGAAGCCGGCCAGCGCCAAAGGCCGCTTCGCGCTCGCGCGCGCGCTGCTGGCACAGGGTGACCGCAAAGGAGCGGAGTCCCTGGTACGGGAAGCTTGGCGCGCGGACGGCTTCCCCCGCGATGTTGAAACGACTGTGCTCAACACGTTCGGCGATATGCTGACGCGCGCGGATTACAAGGCGCGCATGGATGCGCGGCTGTATGCCGCCGACATTGATGCCGCCATGCGGGCGGCGCAGCGCCTTGATGAGGCCGAGATGGCGATCGCCAAGGCACGCGTTGCGGTGATCAGGAAAGCCGCCGAGACAAAAGCGCTGCTCGACGCGGTCCCCGCGGAATCCCGCCGCGACCCCGGATACCTGTTCCATCGCATCCAATGGCTGCGGCGCAACAACAATATCGCCGAAGCCGGTCAGCTCATGCTCACCGTCCCGCGCGACGCGGCGGCTCTGCAGGATCTCGACCAGTGGTGGCTGGAGCGCCGTACCCTCGTCCGCAGTCTACTCGATGCCGGTGACGCAAAAACCGCCTACTTGATCGCCCGCGATGCGGTGCCGGCAACGCGGGAAAATTATCGGGTCGACGGCCATTTCACCGCCGGCTGGATCGCTTTGCGTTTCCTCCAGGATCCGGCGACGGCACTCACCCACTTCGAGCGGATTCCCGAAGGCATCAACAATCCGCACGCCTTGGCGCGAGCGGACTATTGGCAGGGCCGTGCTCTTGAAGCTCTGGGCCGCAAGGAGGAAGCTCGAACGCATTACTCGGCCGCCGCTCGCCACTCGACGGTCTACTATGGCCAGATCGCGCGCGCCCGGCTCGGAATGCCCGACCTGCCCTTGCACGGCGCTCCTCAGCTTCCGCCGGACCGGCAGGGAGCGCGGTTTGAAGTCGCCCGGGCGGCGGAGATTCTCTACGCCATTAGAGAGCGTGACCTGGTCGCGACCATCATGGCCGACCTCGGCGAAAGGACAACGGACGTCGCTACCCTTGCTGCGCTGGGCGAAGTGACGGCCCGGCACACCGATCCCCGCGGGATGTTGCTCCTCGGTAAGGGCGCGCTGGGGCGCGGTCTTGCATTTGATTACTACGCCTATCCAACCGTGGGATTGCCCGGTTACAGCCCGATCGGCCCTCCGATCGAACCGAGCGTGGTTTATTCCATCGTCCGCCAGGAAAGCTCCTTCAATCAAAAGGACGTTTCCGCCGCCATGGCGATGGGCTTGATGCAGGTGACGCCCGCGGCCGGGCGCGACACCGCCAAGAAGTTTCACGTCGTCTACGACCAGAAGCGGCTGCTCACCGACGAAGTCTATAACGTGCAGATGGGCGCGGCGGAGTTGGGCAATTTGATCCGCGACTACCGCGGCTCGTATATCCTCTCCTTCGCCGGCTACAACGCTGGACGCGGCCGGGTAAGGGACTGGGTGGCGCGCTATGGCGACCCACGCGATCCGAAGGTCGATCCGATCGATTGGGTCGAGCGCATCCCATTTGCCGAGACCCGCAATTACGTGCAGCGGATTGTCGAAAATCTCCAGGTCTACCGCGTGCGCTTCGGCGGCGGCTCCAAGCTGCTGATCGAAGCCGACCTGCATCGCGGCGCCAGCAGCACCAGCACGGACTAGGCGCGTTGGTATTTCGGCGCTTGATTCGCACCCTGCTGGACGCTGAACTCCTCGCAGATTCGGCGAAAACCCAGATAGCTTCCACTGCGGCGCCGGAAGTCCAGTTATGACAGATGAACCAGGATCTATCGCCTCCGCGCAAAGGTCTTCGCCGGAGCCCACCGGCTCTATCAGCTACACAAGCCATTTCATCACCGCGCAAGACGGACTAAAGCTCCATGTCCGCGCCTATGGACCGCGCACCGCCCCGCGTCTTCCTGTCGTGTGCCTTCCCGGCTTGGCGCGCACCAGCGCCGATTTTCATCCGCTCGCCACCGCACTCTCCACCGACGCCGAAAACCCGCGGCATGTGATTGCCATCGATTACCGCGGTCGCGGCCGTTCCGACTACGATCGCAATCCGGCAAATTACAACTTTACTGTCGAACTCGCGGATGTTGTCGCCGTACTGACGGCGCTGGGCATCGGCCCGGCTGTTTTCGTGGGCACCTCGCGCGGCGGTATCCTCACCATGCTGCTTGCGACGGTGCGGCCGACCGCGATCGCTGGCGTGGTGCTCAACGACATCGGCCCGGTGATCGAGGCACGAGGCTTAGTGCGGATTAAGGGCTATGTCGGCAAACTCCCGCAGCTCAAAAGCTTCGAAGAAGGCGGCGATATGCTCCGCCGGTTGTTTGGCGGCCATTTCCCCAAACTTACGCCGGAGGATTGGACGGCGTTCGCCCGGCGCACCTTCGAAGACAGGCGCGGCAAACTAGTGCCATCCTATGACCCGCGACTGGCGAAGACCCTGCAAGGCATCGACATCGAGCGGCCCCTGCCGCCGCTGTGGAAGGAGTTCGACGCGCTCGCCCGCGTGCCGATGCTGGTCGTCCGCGGCGCCAATTCCGACGTCTTATCGCCCGCCACCGTCAAGGCAATGCGAGAACGCCGCGCCGATATCGAGGTGGTTGAAGTAGCCGATCAGGGCCATGCCCCGCTGCTCGTCGAAGACCAGATCATCCGCCGCATCGGTGCCTTTGTCGCGAGTTGCGAGGCTGCCGGCCGGCAGTAAGTCAGGCAACTTCACAATCGCCCAAAGAAAAACCCCGGCGGGCAAGCCCACCGGGGTTTTATTTCTTGTCAAACGATCAGGCTATGACCGTTGGCCTCAGGCGATCAATCGCCGGCGCCGAAGTTACGCTGGGCGCGGAAGATCGCGGACCAGATGCCCTGGTCGCTGATGGCGTAGGTGCCAGCCGGACGAGCGCCGTTCGCGGCGAGAGCTGCAGTTCCGCCAAAGGCAGTCTTGATCCGGGTGTAGTAGATGTCGACACCCAGGTTAAGACCAGCCAACGGCGACCAGATGGTCCGTGTACCCGCCGTCCAGAAATCGAAGTTCGGGTTACACGAGTTTCCAGCAACCGCTACGAAGGCCGAGGCGGCTACACCAGCAATCGGCGCGCCGCAAGCAGGACCAGCCGCCGCGGCGAACCAGGCGCGAGCCGTGTTGTTGTAACGGATCTGCGCGTAGCTGCCGTAGAGCGAGGTCCGCAAGTTCGAGTTCCAGTAGTGCTCATAACCCGCACCCAGGCTCCAGACCTCGGTCAATTCCAGCGCCGTGCCCGCGGTGCCGGTATAGACCGCATCCGCTAGCCAGCCGATGGCGACCTGGTTACCGGAGCCATAGAGGCCCGGGTTGCTGAGATTCTTCGCGGCATAGCCAGGAGCGCCCATCGTGTAGTTGAACTCAAAGCCGATGCGATCTCCCGGAGCGATCCACGGCAGCTTCAGCTCGCCGCCGTTGAGGATGGCGTAACCCCATCTGTCGCCCGGATGACCGGTCGGTGTGGTGGCGCCATAGTAGGTGGCGCTGGCGTCATGCGCGAGCACTGTGGTGCCCCAGTAGCCCCATGCCTGCTGGATTTTGAATGCCAGGTAGGGGTCGGGGAAGCTCATGCCTTTGTGGGAGTCCGTAAGCGCGGCTCCCGTGCCCATGGAAGCTGCAGCGAAATTGAATGAAGGCTTACGGGTCGGCTCGTCGGCTCCGACAGTCAACGACATGCCGCTGCCGAATTCGGCGGTGTAGGCGATTTGGTTAACACCATTGGCGCCGGTGCTGTACTCGTTCTGAACCTGCTGCAGGGCGTAGTTGTCGCCGAGCGAGAAGGTGTCGGTGAACGACTTGGTATGACCGAAGGTGAAGCCGGCGAACTGAATGAAGCCGCGAGAGAGGTTGACCGTCTCGGTGCCGAGGTTTTCGTTGTTGACGTGAACGCTCATGAATGCGCGCACGGTTCCATAGGCACTTTGCGTCCGAGCGTCCATCTGGATGTTGGCACGATGGCGGGTCGAGAAATCGTTCTGGACGCGCGTCTGCGTGCCGGCTACGCCCGAGTAGTTCGCGGTGCGAGCGCCGGTGTTGTTGTAGCCGTAGTCAGCGCGGATATATCCACCGACTTTGATGCAGGTATCGCTACCCGGGATATAATAGTAGCCGTCGCCGTAAAGCGTGCAGATCTTCACATACTGTACGGCCTTCGCCTTTACGGGAAGATCGGCAGCTTGCGCCCCTACGATCGCAACAAGACCTGCTGCGGAGCCGAGGAGAAGACTTTTAGCTATCTTCATCTTGAACCTCCAAATAGTGCCCGTGGGAGGGTTCCATCTCCGCCAGATGTAGGATCCATCTGGAAGGTCCCCTTTAGCTTTCCCTAGATCATCCGGTTCACGACCGAATGCTACGACCTAGGGACGTCCCCTCCGTCGCTGCCGTCACACTAACCGATGATATTGCTGAGGCAATCAAGAACCGCCCTGCTCACAGGGTAAAACGTTCGTTTTTGCCCGCGTGTTGCACAAATAACACGCACCGGGAGCGGGGCGCCCAAGGTGAAAACCAGCAAAATATCTCCTAAAGGCGAACAATATCGCATCTAAAACATACACTTATGCCGGAGATGTCTGGCTTGACGAAGAGTTTGCCGCCTAACCAGCAAATGACGGCAAGTCGCCCGACAACCGGTCACCCGCGCCCGTTTAGGTGAATGGCCGCCGATTCGGAGGCCGGTATTAGATGTAAGTGGCGGAGCCGGAGGGATTCGAACCCTCGATACGCCTTGAGAGCGTATAACGGTTTAGCAAACCGCCGCCTTCAGCCACTCGGCCACAGCTCCGTCGCAGCGGATATGCCCGAGGCCCGAAGCCTTGGCAAGCAAGACGCGGGCGCCTAGGCCGCCGCCCGTAGGATCGGAGCCGCGACAGGCTGAGCCTGCGGCTGCAGTTTGAGCCATTCACGCGCGGCAAGCTGGGCGCGTCCGATCTCCGCATCCGACATCTCGGCGGCGATTTCCCGACGCAAGCGCGCGGCATCCGCGCATCCCTTCGACGCCGCGATGTTGAACCACT
>JAXDOR010000085.1:0-28605 GCA_034668825.1 Alphaproteobacteria bacterium
TTTGCATTGAAAAGGCAAGATGTGGACGCCCGCGCATTGTCTAGGGCTTGCAGCAATGGCATCGGGCCGGAGCTCCTCATGCTGCCGTGCGCGGGCGTCCCCATCTTGCCTTTTCAATGCCAAGACATGGATGCCCGCGACAGCGCGGGCATGACGGCAAGACAGTTATTCTTAGCGAGAATCGAGACGGCGGTACAACGGCGAAAGGATATACTTGTTCCTGCCCGTCAGTCGCGCGAGATCACGCCCGCCGGGCGGCCCACCACTGTGACCAGCATTCCGCCGTTGAGCAGGCGCCGGGCCATGCGCTTGGTGTCGTCCAGGGTTACCGCATCGATGAGGCTGTTGCGCTTGTCAATGTAATCGATCCCAAGATCGTCAAGCTGGATTTGCACGAGCTGACCCGCGATCTTGCTCGACGTATCGAGACCGAGCACGTAGGAGCCCTTAAGGAAGGACTTGGCCTTGGCCAGTTCCTCTTCCGTCGGACCCTCCGCCGCCAGCCGCTTCATCTCGCTTTCAATGACGTCGAGGGTTTCGCCGGTGCGGTCGCTGCGCGTCGCGGTGCCGCCGATCATGACGGACGCGCTCTTCAGCCAGACCAGGCTGTCGTTGATGCCGTAGGCGAGGCCACGCTTTTCCCGGACCTCGCGATACAGCCGCGAGGACATGCTGCCGCCGCCGAGGATGTAGTTGACGATGTAGGCGGCCATGAAATCGGGGTCGCTGCGGGCAATGCCGGTGCCGCCGAAGGTGACCACCGCCTGCGGCACGTCGAGATCGATCACGATCCGCCGGCCCAGCCCCTGGGGAACCGCAGCCGGCACCGGCTGCAAATCGGCTTTGGCTGGCAGCGATCCGAACACACGGTCGACGAGCGCGCCGGCTGCCGCCGCATTGAGATCGCCGACAATCGCGATTTTCAGATGGTCGCGCGCGAAGACCCGCTTGGTATAGGCCCTAAGGTCTTCCGCGGTGATGCGCGGCACCGATTCGAGGCTGGCCTGCCGTCCGTAAGGATGTTCCGGAAAGGCGGTCGCCCACCAGCGCTTGCTGGCCATCTCGTTGGGGCTGGTCGTGGCGCGCCGCAGGCCAGACAGCGTCTGTCCGCGGGCACGTTCGATATCTTGCGACTCGAATCGCGGCGCTGTCAGCGCCATACGCAGCAGGTCGAATGCCTCGTCGCGGTGCTGGCTGAGCGTGCGCAGCGATCCTTGAAAATAGTCCCGGCTGGCTTGAAACCGCAGCTCGATGGCATGGGCTTCCAGCCGCTCATGGAAGTTTCTGGAATCCAGATCGCCCGCGCCCTCGTCGAGAAGCCCGCTGACCATTGAGGCAATTCCCGCCTTGTCCGCGGGATCCTGGCTCGCGCCGCCGACAAAGGCGAAATCGAGCGCCACCAGCGGAACGGTCGCCTCACGCACGAGCCATACTTCGATCCCGCCCGGGCTCACGATGCGTTCGATCGGAACCGCGCTCGCCGGCACGGCGCCAAGCGAAAATGCTGAGATAAGGGCGAACACAAATACCGTGATGACCCTCCGGGACAGGGGGAAGCGCGCAGACCGGCTCATGACCGCTTCTCCTCATGGGGGGCAGTAGTGTCCTTGATCAGGTAGCCGGTAACCGAGCGCCGCTTGTCAAACCATTGCCGCGCGGCGTCGCGGATGGCATTCGCCGTGACGGCGCTAATGCGGTCTGGCCAAGTGCGGACGCTTTCCACGCTGGAGCCGGTGGTTAGCGCCACGCCATACCAGCGGGCGAGCGTCATCTGATTGTCCTGGGCATAGGCGGCGTCGGCGATCAGCCGGGTCTTGGAGCGTTCGAGTTCTTCGGGAGTTACTCCCTTGTCGCTGATATCGGCGAGAACCGCATCGATGGCATCCTCAAGCTGCGACAAGCTGACATCCGGTGTGGGAGCGCCGTAGACGCTGAAGCGTGTCGGATCGAGCGACGAGCCGGAATAAGAGGCGCCGGCGCTGAGCGCCATGCCCTTCTCCACCACGAGCGCCCGGTAAAGCCTGCTGTTGGCACCGCGGCCAAGAATATGCGCGAGAACCTCAAGCGCTTCGCTCTCGCCGGGCTTTGCCGTTGCCACGGAGGGGACGAGGTAGCTGCGTTGCAGGCTCGGCTGCTCAACGCGAGGATCGGCCAGCGTGACCGATCTCTTAGCGGCCGGCGGCGGCTCCTGGGGACGGGCGCGCGGAAGGACATCAAAGCGGCGCTCGACCTTGCCATAAGTACTCTCCGCCAAGCTCCTGACCTCGTTGGCGTCAACATCGCCCGCAACAACGAGGATCGCGTTGTTGGGACCATAAAAGCGCTGGTAAAAAGCGATCGCATTCACCCGGTCCAGCTTTTCAATTTCTTGCCGCCAGCCGATCACCGGCCGGCCATAGGGGTGGTTGAGGTAAAGCGCGGCATCGATCTGCTCGCTGAGCCGCGCACCCGGACTATTGGCGACCGTCATGTTCTGCTCTTCGAGCACGACGTTGAGTTCTGGCTTGACCGCGTCGTCGGTGAGCGCCAGCCCGGTCATGCGATCGGCTTCGAATTCCATCAATATGGGCAGGCGCTCGCGGGGTACCCGCTGATAGAAGGCGGTGTAATCGTGGGAGGTGAACGCGTTCTCCTGACCGCCGAAATTCGCCACGGTCTGCGAGAACAGCGCCAGCGGATTTTTCTTCGTACCCTTGAACATCAGATGTTCGAGAAAATGCGCCAGCCCCGACTTACCCGGTGTTTCGTCGGCGGCACCGACTTTGTACCAGAGCATGTGCGTGACCACGGGCGCGCGGCGATCGGGAACGACCACGACTTCGAAACCGTTCGCCAGGGTAAAATGGGCGACAGTCGGACCCGGCGAGGTTTGCGCCAAGCCCGGAACGGCGAGCATGGTCATTGTAAGAGCAAAAACGGCAACGGCCGCTTGTCTGGGATGTTTCACGAATCAAGCCTCTTGGGTGCGGCGTTCAAATAGCAACCAAGAGGACAAGAGGCTGCATTCACGCCGGAAACAAGGCGGCAGCCGAGCCAAGCGCCAAGCCTAATTCGAAGCCGGAAGATCTTCCGCCTTGAGCGGTTTGTCGTATTCATTCCGCTTGGTAACGCCATAGGGCGCGGTCGCAGCCGGGGTTTGATAGCCGGGCGGCGGCGCGGTCAGGCTGGCGCGCGGCGGTTCGGCTTTGAAGGTACCGACCTCATCCGGCCGTGCTCCGAAAGAGCTGAACATCCCGCCGAAGTAGCCAAGCGCGGAAGGCTTCAACACGTCGCCCTCGGCCTCGCCGCTGCCACGCGGAGCGCCGGCGTCAGTGCTCCGGCTCGTGCTGGTGCGAGCCGCAAGCTCGTGGGGCATCAGGTTTCGCGCTTCCGCGTCCGGATCGTAAGTGGTTGCACCGACTCTCCGCCTGGCCGCGACTTCGCCGCGGCGCTTGACGTCAAGATCGACCGGCCACGCCGGATTTTTCTCCGCCACACTGCCTTCGGGCGGTGGGAGGTCGCGGCTCGGCGGCACCACCAACGGAGAACGCTCGCGGTAATCGATCGCCTCCTCGTCCGACCTCCTCAAGCCGAGACCGCGGAGGACACCTTGAGTGATGCGCCGATCGAGGTTCCAAATACTGTTGCCTTCGGCATCGGCGGCCCGAGCGCTGCCTCCCAGGCACGTCATCGCGACAACAAGCCCGAACGCTCCCGCCGAAGTGGCAGGCCGCAGATGCTTGGTCCAATGGGTTACCGTCATCGCTATTACCCTCAACGCCTTATCCCAATATCCGGAACACCGCTCCGATTTGGCCCGGATTATGCGCCGGATCGGGGCGCTTTTGCGGCGCGGCCCCCAAACAGGGATTCATACAAGAGCCCGGCTACCCCGACAACGATGGCTGAATCGGCAAGGTTAAAGACATAAGGGAAGCCGAAATCGCCTAAACGCGGGGTAAAAAGCAGGAAATCCAGCACCGCCCCATAGGCTACCCGGTCGATGGCATTGCCGATCGCCCCCCCGATGATGAGGCCGAGCGACAGGGCAGACAGCCGGGTCTCCACCCGCGCCAGCCAGATCCAAAGCAGAAGGACGGCTATGGCTTTCAGCGCCAGCAGCGCCCATTGACCCAAAGGGCCCTCCTGCTGGAACAGGCCGTAGCTGATGCCCTTATTCCTGACGAGCACGAGATCCAAAAACGGCGTGAAGCGCACGGCGCCCTTGGCAGGGAGGTCGTAGACGAACAGCAGCCACAGCTTTGCCGCCTGATCGATGATGCAGACGACAACCGCCGCGACGCAGCCGAGGCGGGTGAAAGGGCCGGTCAGGGAGAGCCCCGCGAAGCTTTTTGTCGCCGGGGCCATTAACTTGTCGTCCCCGCGAAGGCGGGGACCCATACCCGGCAAACTATCAGGTGAGAAAATCGGTCAAGTCGCGCCATTCAAGATTGTCCTCTTCAATCAATCGTATTTTCCAGTCTCGATTCCATTTCTTGAGTTGCTTTTCACGCCGGATGGCGGATTCAGGATCAGCGAATGTTTCAACATGCACCAGGCGGGTAACACGGTACTGGCGCACGAATAACGATCCCGACCCCAAACGGTGTTCTTCCATTCTCCGCCGCAAGTTATTGGTAATCCCGATATACAGCGTTCCGTAGCGTCTACTGGCAAGGATGTAGACGAAGTAAGACACTGGTCCCGCTCGCGTCCGGTGGATATGGGTCCCCGCCTTCGCGGGGACGACAAATCTATTCCACTTTTTACGGCGGTGACAAAGTTACCTCATCGTCTCGCGCATGATTTCCCATTCGCGCAGCGCCTTGGCGTCGCGCGGCGATACGTCCGGATATTTTGGATCGTCGCCGACACTGGGGAGAATTTTCCAAGAGCGGGCGCATTTGCGGCCCACCGCCAAACGCGGCTCGACGGCAACGCCGCGCACCTCATCGAGGCGGAAGGCGTCCGCCGGTCCTTCGGCTTCGACCAGCGTCGCCGCCGACGTGATGCAGATTTCGGCGAGGTCTACATCCACCAGAGAAGCAAACAGATCGACGTCCGAGACATAGACGATGGGCGCGGCTTCGAGCGAAGAGCCGATCCGCTTGTGCGCGCGCTCGATCTCCAGCGCGCCGGTGACGGCCCGGCGCACCAGCCGCACCTTGCGCCATTTCTCCGCCAGCGCGTCGTCGCGCCAAGCGGCGGACACCTCAGGGAAAAGTTGCAGGTGTACCGACGCCGCCTCCTCGCCGAAACGCGCGATCCAGGTTTCCTCGGCGGTGAAGCAGAGCATCGGCGCGAGCCACGTCAGCGTGCAGCGGAACAGATGATCCAGCACGGTCAGGCAGGCTTTGCGCGTCGTCGACGAGATCGGATCGCAATAAAGCGCGTCCTTGCGGATGTCGAAATAAAAGGCGGAGAGGTCCACCGTCATAAACGTGCTCAGCGCCGCGAAGATGCGTTTGAAATCGAAATTGCCATAAGCTTGGCGCACGAGCGCATCGAGCTCGGCAAGCCGGTGCAGCATCAGCCGCTCAAGCTCCGGCATCTTCTCGGGCTTGATGCGGTCCACCTCGGTAAAATGCGCGAGGCTGCCGAGCATCCAGCGCAGCGTGTTGCGCAGCTTGCGGTAGGTTTCGGCGCTGGTTTTGAGCGTTTCCGGGCCGATCCGCTGATCGTCCCAATAATCCGTGGCACAAACCCATAGACGCAGGATGTCGGCGCCGCTTTGCTTGATGACGTCCTGCGGCGCCACTGTATTGCCGAGCGACTTCGACATCTTGCGGCCGTGCTCGTCGAGGGTGAAGCCGTGAGTGACGACGATATCGAACGGGGCGCTGCCGCGCGTGCCGCAGGATTCCAGCAGCGATGACTGGAACCAGCCGCGGTGCTGATCCGAGCCTTCCAAATACATCACCGTGTCAGCGCCGCCGTCCTTCTTGCGCTTGATGCCGGCGAGACCGGGAAAATGTGCGGCATCCTCCAGCACGAAGGCGTGGGTCGAACCGGAATCGAACCAGACGTCGAGGATGTCGTCGACTTTCTGCCAATCCTCGTTCGCGAGCTTGCCGAGAAAACGTTCGCGGGCGCCGGGTGCATACCAAGCGTCGGCGCCTTCGCTTTCGAAGGCGTCGGCGATGCGCTTGTTCACGGCGTCGTCCTTGAGAATGTCGACCGAGCCGTCGCCCTTCTCCCGCGCGAAGACCGTGATTGGCACGCCCCAGGCACGCTGGCGCGAGATCACCCAGTCGGGGCGGTCCGCGACCATGCCGGTGATGCGGTTTTCGCCCTGGGTTGGCACCCAGCGCGTGGCTTTGATGGCTGTCAGCGCGCGGTGACGCAGCGTGTCGCCTTCCTTCACCTCTCCCCTGCGGGGAGAGGTCGACGTGCGAGCGGCAGCGAGAACGTCGGGTGAGGGGGTTCCCGGATTCTCAATAGGTCCCGGAGCCCCCTCACCCCGACCCTCTCCCCCCTGGGGAGAGGGAGCAGGAAAAGGTTTATCCATCGCGATGAACCATTGCGGCGTATTGCGATAGATCACCGGCTTCTTCGAGCGCCAGGAATGCGGATATTGGTGCTTCAGCCGCCCGCGCGCGATGATGTTGCCGGCCTCGACGAGTGCCTTGATGACGGCGTCGTTGGCGTCCCCCTTCTCGCCCTTGTCATTGATGACGCGCTTGCCGGTGAAGCCGGGGGCCTGATCGGTGAAAGCGCCGTTCTCGTCGACGGTGTAAGGGATGGTCGGATTGATGCCGCGCGCTTCCAGCGCCGCGCGATTTGCAGTCCAGACGTCGAAGTCCTCGCGGCCGTGTCCGGGCGCGGTATGAACGAAGCCAGTGCCGGCATCGTCGGTGACGTGATCGCCTTCAAGCAGAGGAACGTCGAAGCTGTAGCCTGTGCCCATGAGCCGCAGCGGGTGGTCGACGTGAAGGCCATACAGCGTGCTCGCACTGACGTCGCCAAGCCTTTCGAAAGCCGTGACGCGCGCGGTCTTGAATACTTCCTCGGCCAGCTTGTCGGCTAATACGTAGGCATCTCCGGCGCGTGCCCAATTATCGGCTGCCGCTTCCGTCACGCGATAAAGGCCGTAGACGATTTTCGCCGAGTAGCTGATCGCGCGATTGCCGGGAAGTGTCCATGGCGTCGTGGTCCAGATGACGATGGAAGCCTCGCGCAAGGCGTCAAGCGGCGCGTGCTTTGCTTCGTCGTCGCCCTGGCGAAAGGCGAGCACCGCAGTCTTCTTGACCGGAAACTTCACCCACACGGTATCCGAGGTGTAATCCTCGTATTCCACCTCGGCCGCGGCCAGCGCGGTCTTTTCCACCACGCTCCACATCACCGGCTTGGAGCCACGATAAAGCGTGCCGTTGGCGGCGAATTTCATCAGCTCGCGCGCGATCTGCGCCTCGGCGGCATAATCCATCGTCGTGTAGGGATGCTCCCAGTCGCCCTCGACGCCCAGCCGTTTGAATTCCTCGCGCTGTACGCCGACCCAATGCTCGGCGAAGGCTCGGCATTCGCGGCGGAATTCGGCGATGGCGACCTTGTCCTTGTTCTTGCCCTTGGCGCGATATTCTTCCTCGATCTTCCATTCGATCGGCAGGCCGTGGCAGTCCCAGCCCGGCACGTAATTGGAATCGTAGCCGAGCATCTGCTGGCTGCGCGTCACCACGTCCTTGAGGATTTTGTTGAGTGCGTGACCGATATGGATGTTGCCGTTGGCATAGGGCGGACCATCGTGCAGGACGAACTTCGTTCGCCCCCGGCCCGCCTCACGCAGTTGTTGGTAGAGATTGTGCTTTTGCCAGCGCGCAAGAATCTCCGGCTCCTTCTGCGGCAATCCTGCGCGCATGGGGAAGTCGGTCTTGGGTAGAAATAGAGTCTCGGAATAATCGCGTTCTGGCTTGGACATGGCGCGCGGTATGTAGCAGGCGGGTTCCGCAACGCAAAGGCTGCCGCCGCACAGTCATCACCGGGCTTGTCCCGGTGATCCCGCTTAGGGAGGCAGACCTGCCACAAGAATCGGGATGGCCGGGACAAGCCGGGCCATGACACCCTTGTGCGGTTAGATTTATCCCAACACGGGAAATGCCCCACCCGATCGCGCCAGCGCCTCGCGGGCGCGGGCGCTGTCCTCGTCCATATGCCGCACCAGATCATCGACGCTGTCGAATTTCATCTCGTGCCTTATCCAAGCGATGAAGGCGACGTCGATCACCTTGCCGTAAAGATCGCCATCGAAATCGAACAAAAAGACTTCCAGCAAAGGTGCGCCGTTATCGAACATCGGCCGGCTGCCGAAACTTGCCACTCCGTCATGACGACGCCCGTCCACACCGACCCGAACGGCATAAATGCCGTGCTTGAGGCCGCAAGCCGGATCGAGCCGCAGATTCGCCGTGGGATAACCGAGCGCCCGTCCGCGCTTTTCGCCATGAATCACGATGGCGGAAGCGAACCAGGGATACCCCAGCAGTTCCGCCGCCTCGACGACACGGCCGCCGGCAAGGGCTGTGCGAATCGCGCCGGAAGATACCGGGCGTCCCTCGTCCTCCAGCGGCGGCAGCATCTCCACGGCAAAGCCGTGCTTGGCTCCTTCGCTCATGAGAAAAGCCGGCGAACCCATGCGGTTCTTGCCGAAATGGAAATCGAAGCCGATCACGGCCCCGGCCAGCGCATAGCGGTCGACCAAGATACGGCTGACGAAGGCGTCCGCCGTGAGCCCGGCGAGCGCCGCGTCGAATTTCAGCACGATGGCGCCGTCGAGACCCGTCGCCGCCAGCAGGCGTAATTTGGCCGTCTCGTCCGTGAGCCGGAATACCGGCTCCTTGCGCAAAAACGCGACGGGATGCGGTTCGAAAGTCAGCGCCGCGGCCGGCCGTTTAAGCCTCTCGGCGCGTGCGATTGCCGAGGCGATGACGGCTCGATGGCCGCGATGCACGCCGTCAAAATTCCCAATAGCCAGCACCGCACCGCGAAGGGCGCTGATGTCGGCGGCATTGTCGCGGAGGACGACGAAGGATTTCGCCGGCTGGGAGGGCTCGGTCATGAAGCAAATGGGTCCGTGAGGCCGCCGACCGTGCCGTCCCGCGTCGTGCCAAGTCAAGCCGGGGCAATCGCGGCGCCGGAACCGGGCGTTAATACTTCGGCAACCATCCGGCAGTCCGACAAATCCCGTTTCGCCTAGAAAAGCATCAATAAAACAACGGATACAACCGGATCGGCGGCCGGGTTAACCGGATATTCAATAGGCGCTGTTAACGTCCCAGCGTTCGGGAGACTTGGGCGGGGCGCCTTCAGCCTGCCAATGGATCACGACCAGCGGCGTGTGTGCGACCGTTGACGTCATGGAGCAGGGTAAATGGCTGTCGATCTAACCATGCCGGTCCTCGTGGTCGACGATTACAACACGATGATCCGCATCCTGCGTAATCTTCTGAAGCAGCTTGGCTTCGAAGACATCGACGAGGCCGCCGACGGCTCCGCCGCGCTCGCCAAGATGCGCGAGAAGAGATACGGCCTGGTGATCTCCGATTGGAATATGGAGCCGATGACCGGCTTCGAACTGCTCAAAGAGGTTCGCGGCGACCCGGGACTGTCGCGGACGCCCTTCATCATGGTCACCGCCGAATCCAAGACCGAGAATGTCATCGCGGCGAAGAAGGCGGGCGTCAACAACTACATCGTCAAGCCGTTCAACGCCCAGACCTTACAGACCAAGATCGAAGCGGTGTTCTCGGACTAATCCGAGCCGGCTCACCAGACGAGCCGGTGCATCACCGCTTTCGGCATCACTTCCGCCTGTGCAAAGAAAGTCTCGAGCGTAGAGGCATCCAAATTTCCGCCAACCTCTCCGGCGTGAATCCCCGCGGTCACAAATAGAAAATCGACGCCGAGCGATGCGGCGCCCTTTAGATCGGTCCGCACCGAATCGCCGATGGCGAGCACCCGGCCGAGCGGCACGTTGGCGCTGCGCGCCGCTTCCGCTTTGGCAAGCGCGCGCAAATATAGCGCCGGATAAGGTTTGCCGGTGAAAAGCACCTCCCCGCCGAGCCCCTGATAGAGATCGGCGAGCGCGCCCGCGCAATAGACGAGATGATCGCCGCGTTCCACGACCACATCGGGATTGGCGCAGACCATAAAGAGGCCCCTCGCCTTCAGGCGTGCCAGCAACTCGCGATAGTCATCCGGCGTTTCCCGGGTATCGTCGAAGAGGCCGGAACAGACCACGTAGTCGGCGGTCTTCTCGTCCGTCAGCCGTACGTCCAAGCCGGTGAAGAGCGGCAGATCCCGCGGCGGGCCGAGATGAAACACGCTCTGACCGGCGCGTTCGGCAATGATGGCGCGGGTGACGTCACCGGAGCTGACGACAGCATCGTAACTCTCGCGCGGCACGCCGAAGTCGTCGAGTTGCTGCATCAGGCTGTCGGTCGGACGCGGCGAATTGGTGATCAGCACCACGGAACCGCCGGCCCGCCGCGCACGCGCCAGGGCGTCGCAGGCGTCCGGGAAGGCGGCAACCCCGTTGTGGATCACGCCCCAGACATCGCAGAGAAACAGGTCATAACCCGACGCCAGCGCGGCGAAATGGTCGAGGAAGGGGGGACGAAAACTGGACATGGGAATCGGAGGGAAGGCTTAAGCCACCGCCCCCTGGCGTTGGATGCCCTGCGGCTCGCCGGCTTTATCGCGCGCATCCATGGCCGTGCGTTCGGCGCTCCCCTGCAACGCATCCGGGCGAACCGGCCGCGGCTGCGAGAACAAGAAGCCCTGACCGTATTTCACGTCGTAATCCAGGAGATCGACGACGGCGCTTTCGCTTTCGATCCGCTCGGCGATCAGTTCGATGCCGGAGCGGGCAAGCAGGTCGGCGAGGTCGGCAGGATGGATGTCGGCCGATCCGCCGCCGTGGCTGAGCAACAGCGCGCCCGGAACTTTGATGAAGCGGAATCCGCGCTCCGACAGATCCCGCAGTTCCATGCGCAAGTCGGTGACATGATCGACGCAGAAGCGGAATCCGCGCTCCGCCAGCGCCGCCAGGCTCTCGTGTTCCATCGGCCCCATGCCGCGGACCGTGGCCTGGGTGAATTCGAATACCAGCGACGGCGCCAGTGCGCGGTTGGCATCCATGAATTCGGCGAATTGCGGGAAGAATTCGGGATCGCTCAAGGTGGTGCCCGAAATGTTGCAGAACAGGCCGACATCCCGGTTCTTCAACTGCAGCCGGCGCAGCACCTGCACGCAGCGGAACAGCAGCAAATTGTCGATCTTCGGCATCAGCCCGGCGCCTTCCGCATGCGGCAGAAAGGCGGTCGCGAGCACTTGCTCGCCGGATGCCGTCCGCAGCCGGGACGTCGCCTCGTAATAGCGCACCTTGCGCTGTGGCAGCGTCACGATCGGCTGCAGGTAAGTATCGATGCGGCTGGCCTCGACGGCTTCGCGGATCATTCCGACCATGCCGTTCCGGTCCATGTCCTTGACTTGGGTGACGGCGGCGCTGTTTGCCTTTGCTTCCGGCGCGTCCGCCTGATCGGCATCCGGCGCGGAAACGGCGTCCATGACCGCCGGCGTGTCGGCCATGACGCGGCTTTCCAGGACGGCGTCATGCGTGGCAACTGTTTCGGCGAGCTGCGTGACGAGATTGCCAAGCTCGCCGATCTCGGCAGCCAGCGGTTCGACAGCGGCGCGTGCCCTATTCGCCGCGCTATCGGCCTTGCCCTCGACGGTGGCGAGCTGACGCTTGATCTCGGCCATTTGCCGCGCCAGGTCGGCGCTCTCGCGGGACAGATCGGCGATCTGCTCGCCCATGTCGCTGCGGTCGCGCAGCCGCGTCGAAACGGTATTGTAAAGCGCCATTCCGGTGAGCGTGATCAGGGCGATGAGCGTTGATTCCGCGCCGCTGAGCTTGAAATACAGATAAAGCACGCCGCCGAGGCAAGCCGCGATGACCACCATGCAGAAGGTGACAAAGATGGCAGCACTACGAGCCATAATCCCGGGCGCCCATGCTGTGCCATGGCGGTGATTCGCCGGAGCAAGCTAGAATGTCCATGACCGCAGGCGCGGTGCAAGCGAACTGCGCCTCTAAACCCCAGTTTCGCGCGGCGGCAGTTAATGCCCGACCGGCCCGCGCATAAGCGCAATGAGGAAGAAGGCTCCGTTTTCATGCCGTCCGCCCGAGCGACGCCAAACTTCCTGACCTGGATCGAGCAGCGTCCCGGGGCGGCTTTCGCCGCCTTCGCGGTCTTGCATATGGCGGTGTGGACCGCGCTGCCGGCGCTGCTCTATCTCAACCTGCCGCTCGATCTGATCGAAGCCCTGACCTACGGGCGCGAATGGCAGCTCGGCTACGACAAGCTGCCGCCGCTGCCGTGGTGGCTGGTGGAAGTGGCCTACCGGCTCGCCGGCCACGACATCGCCTATTACGCGCTGGCGCAGATCGTGGTGATCGCCGCCTTTGCCCTGGTATGGACGATGGCGCGTCCGCTCATCGGCGGACTGGGCGCGCTGGTCGCCATCCTGATCCTCGATGGTTTGCATTACTTCAGTTACACCGCCGCCAAGTTCAATCACGACGTGGTGCAGTTGCCGTTCTGGGCGCTGGCCGGTTTAGCATTTCACCGGGCGCTGCGCACCGGGCGCCTGCTCTATTGGATCTTGCTCGGATTGGCGCTGGGGCTTTCGCTGTGGGCGAAGTATTTCATCGTCGTGCTCGCGCTGCCATTGGCGCTGTTCGTGCTCTTCGACAAAGAGGCGCGCAAAACCCTGAAGATGCCCGGGCCGTATGTCGCCGCCGCAATCGCGCTCGCAGTGGCCGCGCCGCATTTGCTCTGGCTTGTGAACAACGACTTTCTTCCATTCCACTATGCGGAAGCCCGCGCGGCGCCGTCGCGCGGCTTGATCGACCACATCCTGCATCCGCTGGAATTCGCAGTCGATCAACTCGGCTTCCTGCTGCCGGCGTTGCTGATCGCCGCGCCGCTTTGGTTTCGCCGGGAAGCCGGGGCGGCAACGCCGCAGTCCTATGATTGGTGCATCGTCACGCTTCTCGCCTTCGGCCCGATGGCGACGGTGCTGGCGCTCTCCGCGCTCACCGGACGCGGCACGGTGGCGATGTGGGGCTACCCGCTGTGGCTTTTTCTCGGCGTCTGGATCGTCATCACGCTCGGCGCCATCGCCCCGGCGCGGCTGGCGTGGATTGTCGGCCTCTGGGCCGCTGTATTCTGCGGCTTGGCCATTGCCTTTATCGGCAATTATGCGGTGCTGCCGGCTTACGACGCCCGCTATCGCGCGGTGCTCTATCCCGGCGACCGGCTGGCCGCGGAAATGTCGCAACGCTTCCGCGCCGCGACCGGCAAGCCGCTGGCCTATGTGGTCAGCGAGATGTGGACCGGCGGCAATATCGGCCACTATGCCCCCGAGCACCCGCGCGTGCTGATCGACGGCAAGCCGGAGCGCGCGCCTTGGATCGATTTGAACGACCTGAAGGCGCGCGGCGCCGTCGTGGTGTGGACCGAAGGCGATCTCGATGCTCTGCCCGCCGATTACCGCGCCGTCGCGCCGGGCGCCCAGGTGCAGCCGCCGTTCGCCCTGCCCTATCGCAAAGGCGGCCTCACGCTGCAGGTCGGCTGGGCGATTCTAAGAGGAGCAAATAGCAACGCGCGATAGCACAGCCTGTTGCGGCCGTTACGCCCGCCGGCCCTTCAGCATACCGGCGATACCAAGGTCCTCGTCGAGGTCCGGCCAATGGATGCCCATGGGCATGATCTCGAAATTCGCGCGCTGTTTCGCCGAGCCGCTCTTCAGTCTTGGATACCAGTCGAGAGGCGTCGCAATCTTGCGCCCGTCCGCGAGCGTCACCACCAACTCGCTCGCGGTGAACTCCACTGAGCGGGGCCGCAGGTCGCCGACGTCAATTTCCAAAGTGCTCATTCCACGCCGCAAATAATGTGTCCGCCAACCCTTCGCCTTTTCCCCGCGCAGGACTAGCTCACTGCCTCCACGCGGCGAAAGCCTCACCGAAGACGCGATCGCCGGGAACACCCTTCTCCATCGCCAGCAGCGCGCGATTGCCGTCGTTGTAGATCAGCGAAATGTCGAGCCAAGCCCGCTCCTTCAGCAATTGGATATTGCGCTTCACGTCGCTCTCCACCGCGGAAAGACCAACCAGGAAGAAGCCGTTGGTCACTTTCACGCGAAGGCCGGCGAGCGGCGCGCCGCGGGCCTGTTCCGTCTGTTCCATCAGCACGGCGGCGACGTCGGCGATGCCGCCGGGCGGAAAATCCGCGCCCGTGGTGAAGATGATCTCGATGGTGTGGCTGGCGGGCGTCTGATCCTGATTGCGCTGCATGCTCCAGCTCATGCGCAAGTGGCGCTCGGGAATTTCCACGTCGGCTTTCACGGCAACATCGGGCGGAAGTCCGGGTCCGGGCGACACCATTTCGGTGCGCCAGATCACCGAGCCGATATATTGCTTGCGCTCGGCGCTATTCGGCGGTTGCTCATAGAGCACCACGCGTTGCGCCACCGCGGCGGCAGGCTGGGCGGGCGCGGTGGAAGAGTCCTGTTGACCATTGGCGCCGATGCGGTCGGCAATCTTGGGCCGTACTTGTGTCGTATCCCGCGATGCCTGGGTCGCAGGCCCGCGAATGGATTGATACAAGGCGACGATGCGGGCGCGCTCGCTATAGGCCACGGCCGCGGCGACGCCGAGCCCGGCGAGAATGGCAACAATGATAACGGTGCGCGCAATGCCGCCGAAGCCCCGGCCCACGGTCCGGTGTGAGTCATCCAAATCATCGTCGGGCAGCGGCCGCCGCGGCATGCCGCCGCGAGCCCTTACCGGATCGTGTGAGCCATCGTCTTGCTCAGGCGTCTCGCTGTAAGTGGGCCCTAATTCTTCCGGCGAGAAGCGAGGCTCGAGCCGTTCCTTGTCGGGGAACGGCGGACCGCCCGCGACGGATGGCTCGCGCGGAGGTTTCGGCGATGGACGGACGACTTCTTGCGGGACGCCTTTGTCGCCGACGCCGTCGCGGAAACCCCTTAAACCCTGATCGCTCAAAGAGAGACGATCGCCGCTTGCCCGGTTTTCGCTGCGACTAGCCGGCATCGGGGGCTCCGCGCGCGCCGCCGGATCGGGTGAAATCCACTCATGCAACGGCGGCATTTGCGGCCGTGGCGCGTCATGTTTCGGCGTTTCCGGCGGTTCAGACTCGGGCGTCTCCGCCCGCGCGGCCTCGCTGGAAGATGCGGCGGAGGAACGTGAAGCGGAGGGGCTTGGAGTGGAAGAAGTTGGATCGGGTGCCGGCGGTTTTGGCTCCGCCGTTGCCGGGGACGCCGAAGCCGCCGTCGGAGCTGAGTCCGGACGCGACGCATCGTTACGCTGCTGCCGCGCCGCTTCCGCCTCCACCTTGCGGATCGAATCTTCCAGCGCCAGCCGCTCGCGGGTAATGTCGGATTCGCTCAGCGACGGTGTGACGCTGCGTAACTGCGTCACCAGCGCCGTGCGGGCGCGGTCATAGAGTGCACGGCGGGCCTCGCCGGTGCTCTTGTCGAGACCAGCTACGGCGCGGGCAATGAGCGGATAATAGTCGGCCATCGACTTCCAGGTTACGCTTTCTGCGCGGCGAATGCCGACAGTTTAAGCCTCGAACGGATTATGCATCAAAATCGTGTCTTCGCGCTCCGGGCTGGTGGATAGCAAGGTGACCGGACAGCCGACCAGTTCTTCGATGCGGCGGACATATTTGATTGCCTGGGCGGGCAGATCGACCCACGACCGCGCTCCCGCTGTGGCGCCCTTCCACCCGGCGATTGTCTCATAAATCGGCTCGACCCGCGCCTGCGCGCGTTCTCCGGCGGGAAGATAGTCGATTTCCCGGCCGTCGAGACGGTAGCCCGTGCACACCTGGATTTCATCGAATCCGTCGAGGATATCGAGCTTGGTGAGCGCCAGGCCCTGAATGCCGCTGATCCGGACCGTTTGCCGCACCAGGACCGCGTCGAACCAGCCGCAGCGCCGCGGCCGGCCGGTGACGGTGCCGAACTCGCGTCCGCGCTCGCCGATCCGCCGCCCGATCTCATTGCTTTGCTCGGTCGGGAACGGCCCCTCCCCCACCCGCGTCGTATAGGCCTTGCAGATACCCAGCACGTAGCCGATCGCCGAAGGCCCCACACCCGAACCGGTGGCCGCCTGCCCCGCTACCGTGTTGGAAGACGTCACATAGGGATAGGTGCCGTGGTCGATGTCGAGCAGCGCGCCTTGCGCGCCTTCGAACAGGATGCGTTTGCCCTCGCGGCGCTTCTGATCGAGCAGGGACCAGACCGAATCCATGAACGGCAGCACGCGCGGGGCCAAGTTCGCCAACTCGTCATAGATCGTCTTTGGCTTGATTTCATCGAGTCGCAGCCCGCGGCGCAGCGCATTGTGATGGGTCAGCAATCGCTCGATCTTGCTGTTGAGCGCCGGAAGATCGGCGAGATCCATCAGGCGAATGGCGCGCCGCCCGACCTTGTCCTCATAGGCAGGCCCGATGCCGCGGCGCGTGGTGCCGATGGCCGCGGCGGTGTTGGAGGACTCGCGCAGGGCGTCGAGTTCCTGATGCAGCGACAGCAGCAGCGTCGCGTTCTCGGCGATGCGCAGATTGTCCGGCGTGACCGTAACGCCCTGTCCCTGCAGCCGCTCGATCTCCTCGATCAGCGCACGCGGATCGAGCACCACGCCGTTGCCGATCACCGACAGTTTGCCCTTGCGCACCACGCCCGAGGGCAGCAGCGAGAGCTTATAGGTGACACCGTTGATAACCAGCGTGTGGCCGGCGTTATGGCCGCCTTGGAAGCGGACGACGATGTCGGCCTGTTCCGATAGCCAATCGACGATCTTGCCTTTGCCCTCGTCGCCCCATTGCGACCCGACCACGACAACATTGGCCATAAGAAACCTTCCTGCGCGGGAACCGACGGCTGGACGCGCCCACATCCCGCCCGCCCGAAGCCAGGGCTCTTCTCGGATAAAGGATGAGGCCCTTTGAAGCAAGGCGGCGAGCGGCGGCGAAAGGCCGCCGGTACCCACCCAACTTACTGGTATTGCAAGCTGATCAGAACTTCAGCAGCTGCACCTGCGGCAGCGCGCGCACTTTGCCCTACCGGCTCGAACCTCGTCCCTGCCAGCTGTTCAGGGGAGTCTTGAAGAATCTCCAACGCCTCGCGCGCAGCTGATCGGGTCCCACCGTAGTCGAAGCCAGCGTAGGCAGTCATATCGCTCTAGATGATGGATATAGCACAGGCAACTGATAGTAGTACAACCTGTGTATGTATCTGGTAAACTCACGCGTCGCGAGCGTCAGGTCGTCGAGCTTATCGGCATGGGCCTTCGGGGGCGCGCCGTCGCCGGGCAATTGGGCATGGCCTATTTTACGCTCCGAAAGCACCGCCTCAATATTTTGCGCAAACTGGGCCTGTCCACCGCTGCGCAGCTTTCCGCAGCCGCCGCACTGATGCAGGGAGACTCAGGACGGAACCAGGATTTTCGCTAGTCGTTGGCGCCGTCTTACGCCCCGCCAGATCGAGATCGCCTCACTCATTGTCGAGGGCCTTAGCAGCAAGCAAATCGGCAGAGCGCTCGCGATAAGCCCGCTGACCGTCGCCAAACATCGACGCGACATCTTTCGTCGCCTCGGCGTCCACTCCGCCGCAGAACTGTGCCGTCAAGCGCTCTCCATCGACGGCGGCCATACCACAACAGAGTGATATCCGGCGAAACCCTTACAAGTCATGGTTGACTCCCGTAACAAACAACCATTGGGAGAAGTAACATGGCTGCGGAAACAATCAACGTTTACATCGATACTGCCCAGTTGCAGGCGCAGAAGAATAATAACTACAGCCTGTACCTCGCCAAGAAAGTGAACGAGCAGTTCACCGTCATCTGGCAATCGATGGGTCCGGTGGCAACCGTGAATCATCCATCCTATGAGTACAAGAACACTTTCTCAATCGAAGTGCCAAATTACGAAGTGAACTACGGCACGGTGACCAAGCAAGACGGCTCCGTTACCTTCAATGCATCAGGGAAGCCGCAAACCATCTCCATCGGCCAAACGGTAATCCTCGACGACAACGGACTTTTCGCCGATCCCAAGAATGATGGCACCGCCGGAGAGATCATCATCCACAACGCTCTTGCCAACAATCCCAATGTGATTCTGCTGGACGACGAAGGCAACCCGATTTTCGTCAACACCAAGAGCGGCATGGATATCGGCGACGCAGAGCTCACGCCAATCGACACTTATCAGATCTGGTTCGACAACTACCAGGAGACGGGAACGATCATCGCCCACCAGGTCAGCAATATTGCGACCGTTGTATTCGACGGCGGCACGACCGAGAAAACGATCAGTTACAATACCGCAGGCGAGTGGCAAACCGGCCCCCTCAGTCAGAAACTCGACATTCCCACTGCCGGCCTCGCGGAAGTGGATCCGCTGACCGTCACAGTGCTTGCAACCTTCAAATATGCGCTGACAGCGGGGGCGGTGACCTATCTACTGAATAAACTCATCCAAAAGTTCGGCGTCCTGCAGCCGACCCAGATTACGGCAGCGGTGGGAAGCACGAAGCTGACGTTGAAGTTCGCTGGACCGCGAGTCCAGGAAATACTTTCTGCCTTCGGCACTGATAAATACGAATCCGCGGTCAACAATGCGCTTAGTGCTGCCAAGAAGGATAAAGCGTCCGACCTGCAGAAAGAGACCTGGACCGTGAGCGAAAGCAC
Source organism: Alphaproteobacteria bacterium (assembly GCA_034668825.1). Taxonomy (GTDB): domain Bacteria; phylum Pseudomonadota; class Alphaproteobacteria; order Rhizobiales; family Xanthobacteraceae; genus CANKHA01. Next base: position 18,758 of record JAXDOR010000085.1, read on the forward strand.
GGTAGGCGTATCTTATTGAGCAATCCGGGCGGTCCGATTTGCATCCCCTGGCGGTGTCGCGCGCCAGGGGATGCACACCATCGGTAACTTCACGCCCGATGTGACCCCCAGCACCATGCCCTCAGAATTTCAGCGGCTTCGCCTGTTGCACCTGCGGCAGCGCGCGCACTTTGGCGAGCACCTCGGGCGGCAGTTCGCTGTCGATCTCGATCAGGGCGACAGCCTGGCCGCCGGGTGCCACGCGGCCGACGTGGAAGGTGGCGATGTTGATCCCGGCTTCGCCCAGCGTCGAGGAAAAGCGGCCAATGAAGCCGGGCTTATCCAGGTTGGTGATGTAGATCATCGACGAGCCGAACTCGGCATCCATCCGGATGCCCTTGATGTTGACGATGCGGGGACGGCCGTCGGCGTAAACCGTGCCGGATACCGACCGCGATCTGGATTCGGTAATGACGGTGAGCGTAATCAGGCTCTCATAGTCGCCCGCCGCCTCGCGCGTCATTTCCTCGATGACGATGCCGCGGTCCTTGGCGACGCTCGGCGCGGAGACCACGTTGACGCCCTGGAGCATCGGACGCAGCAAGCCCGCGATGGCCGAGGAAGTCAGGGCCTTGGTATTCATCCGCGCCACCAGTCCTTCGTAAGAAAGCTGGACCTTGTTGATGCCGGATTCGGTCAACTGGCCGGCGAAGGAACCGAGTTTCTCCGCGAGCGCGATGAAAGGTTTCAGCTTCGGCGCTTCCTCGGCGGTGATCGAGGGAAAGTTGACCGCGTTGGAAATGGCGCCAGTCAACAAATAGTCCGACATCTGCTCCGCCACCTGCAGCGCCACGTTTTCCTGCGCTTCCATCGTCGAAGCGCCGAGGTGCGGCGTGCAGACCACGTTCGGATGACCGAACAGAACATTGGAAACCGCGGGTTCCTCCACGAATACGTCAAAGGCCGCGCCCGCGACCTGCTTGGAATCCAGCGCCGCGGCCAGTGCCTGCTCGTCGACGAGACCGCCGCGCGCGCAGTTGATAATGCGCACGCCCTTCTTCATCGTCGCGATGGCCTTGGCGTCGATGATATTTTTCGTCTTGTCGGTGAGCGGCGTGTGCAAGGTGATGAAATCGGCGCGCTTGAACAGCTCGGCAAGCTCGACCTTTTCGACGCCGAGATCGCGGGCGCGTTCGGGCGAGAGGAAGGGATCGTAAGCGATCACCTTCATCTTCAGGCCCTTGGCGCGATCGGCGACGATCGAGCCGATATTGCCGCAGCCGATGACGCCGAGCGTCTTCGCGGTGATCTCGACCCCCATGAAGCGGTTCTTTTCCCACTTGCCGGCCTGCGTGGAGGCGTCGGCGGCGGGGATTTCCCGCGCCAGCGCCAGCATCAGCGTGATCGCATGCTCCGCCGTGGTGATCGAATTGCCGAACGGCGTATTCATGACGATGATGCCCTTGGCGGTCGCCGCGGGAATATCGACATTGTCGACGCCGATGCCGGCGCGGCCGATCACTTTCAGCTTGCTCGCTTTCTCCAGCATCTTTGCCGTCACCTTGGTGGCGGAGCGGATGGCGAGACCGTCGAAGCCGCCGATGATGTCGGCGAGCTTGTCTTTGTCCTTCCCGAGATTCGGCTGGAAATCGACCTCGATGCCGCGATCCTTGAAGATCTGCACGGCGGCGGGCGACAGGGCGTCGGAGATGAGCACTTTGGGGGTCATGGATTCCTCGAAATTGTCAGGCGTTGCAACGCAGCCAGCACAGCATGTGCGGATAGGGTTTCGCGCCGCGGGCCGCGGCGGAGCGAGACTCGACGGTCATTCCGTAAAACTGCAGCAATGGCACGCCGAGATAATTCCCGGCCGCGAAGTTCTCGATCAGCGCCGGCGATCCGCCTTTGTAGCCGCCCGAATGAAACACAACGGACGGATCGAGCTTGAGGTGACGCGCGGCGGCATAGGACCACGCCAGCGCCGCCATCTCGTCACCGCCGTCCGGCGACAGCCGCGGCTCCTTGCGCGACTGCGGCGCGGTCACCGCGATATGACCAGCCTCGTGCAGGATGTCTCCCGGATAGGAGAGGCGCGGCTGATCCAGCAGAATGGTTCCGTATTGAATGTCGAGGCCTGGAACAAAGGTCGGCTCAGCCAGGACCGCGGCTTTCACATCGATGCCAATGCCGCGAACGAAGGTGGCGAGCTGTTGCGTGAGGGGATCGGAGAACATCGCGGTCACGCCGCTTTCGCGAGCGCGTCCTTGGTCTTGGCATAGGCCCAGTCGAGCCAGGGCATCAGCGCCTCGACATCGCGGCTTTCCACGGTGGCGCCGCACCAGATGCGAAGGCCCGGCGGGGCGTCGCGATAGGCGGCGATGTCGTAGCCGGCGCCTTCCTTCTCGATGGCACCCGCGAGATTTTTCGCGAATGTTGCCTGGCCGTCGGCGTTGAGCGACGTGACTGCCGCGTCCACGACTTTCAAGCAAACCGACGTATTCGAGCGAATGGAAGAATCCTTTGCGAGGAATTCCGCCCAGGGCGTTTTCGCCACCCAATCGGAAATGACTTTGGTGTTGGCGTCGGCGCGCGCGACCAGCGCCGGCAAGCCGCCGAGCGATTTCGCCCATTGCAGCGTGTCGAGATAATCCTCGACGCAGAGCATCGAGGGCGTGTTGATGGTCTCGCCCTCGAAAATGCCCTCCATCAGCTTGCCGCCTTTGGTCATGCGAAAGATTTTCGGCAGCGGCCAGGGCGGATTGTAGCTTTCGAGCCGGGCGACGGCGCGCGGCGACAGGATCAGCATGCCATGCGCGGCCTCGCCGCCGAGCGCCTTCTGCCAGGAGAAGGTGACGACATCGAGCTTGGGGAAATCCAAACGCTGAGCGAAAGCCGCCGAGGTGGCGTCGCAGATCGCCAGTCCTTCGCGGTTCGCCGGAATCCAGTCGCCGTTCGGCACGCGCACGCCGGAGGTGGTGCCGTTCCAGGTGAAAACGACATCGGTCTTCCAATCGACCTTGGAAAGATCGGGCAATTCGCCATAAGGCGCCTTCAGCGTCTTGACGTCCTTGAGCTTGAGTTCCTTGGCAACATCGCTGACCCAGCCTTCACCGAAGGATTCCCAGCTCAACATCGTGACGGGACGCGGGCCGAGCAGCGACCACAGCGCCATCTCCACCGCGCCGGTATCCGACGCCGGCACGATGCCGATGCGGTAGTCGGCGGGGACTTCCAATATTTCGCGGGTGAGATCGATGGCGCGCTTGAGCTTCGCCTTGCCGATCTTCGATCGGTGGGAGCGTCCGAGCACGGCGTCGGTGAGGACTTGCAGGCTCCAGCCGGGGCGCTTGGCGCAGGGGCCGGAAGAGAAGTGCGGGCAGGCCGGCCGCACGCCGGGCATTGGATTCGTCATGCTGTCTATCCTTCCAGATAGGCGCCCCTCGGTGGGGAGGGGTTTCCCGCCGCCGGGCATAAGGAAGGGAACAGCCGCCGTCAAGACGGCGCTGCCACGCGGCACAATGGATTGTCGATTAATGCCGGCTCGATCTGGCGATCACGAAGCTTGCAAGCAGATGCAGCGCGGACTCAGAACTTAAAGCCAACGCCCACCCGGCCGGTGCTGATACCGCCGGAAATTCTCGAGATCGGTGCCAAGCCGATATACTCCACTTCGCCGCGTACAAAGACATTGGACATCAACATGAAATCGACGCCGGCAGAGACGGCGAAGCCGTAGATAAATGCGTTGGTTTTGGCCTCACTCTGCGTGAATGAAAAGATGGTGCAGGGCGGGCTGGCCGACCCGTCGCAAGGAACCGGAGGCCGGGTGGGATTCTCTATCCCGGAAACCGTGGCGGAGCGCGCGAAGGCCGCCTGTCCAACCGCTACGCCGGCCGTGACATAAGGCAAGAAATTTCCGACGACCCAGCCGGCGCGCGCGCGAATGGTCGCAAGGTCGGTGATCTGCATCGAGCCGCTGCCAGTGATCGTGACGAGATAAACGTTACCGCCGGCTGCGGTGACTCGGGCAAGCGGCGAGTTTGGAGCGCTGACAGAGAAGGAGGCGCGGCTGTAGTTCAGTTCCATTCCAACGATGACCTCATCCCACTGGGAATTGTAGCCAGCGAAACCGCCGTAGCTCCGCCCTTGGGTGCCCGTTTGTCCAAGTACTTCCCATTCGGAAGGGTGCCGTTCAGCCTCCAGCGCGAGCTCACGAAGACTAAAGGCAACGAGGGATTTGGTAGCCTGCGAGAAGTCCATGTGCACGCTGCTGTAACCGAGCTGCCCGCCGGCATAGAACCCGCCCCAGCGCGCAAAAGCAGGAGCAGCGATAGGCACAGCGGCGGCCGGTTGAAGAACCGGCACGACGGCATCAGAACCGCGCAAGGTCGGAATTTCTGGTTGATCGGCTGCGAATGCGTCGGTGACCAGGCCGGCGAGGGCAAAAGCCAAGATCAAGCGACGCATGATCGTCCCCGCGACTTGCTGCGCCCTACAGCGACCAGCGCAAACCGAGCCGGATCTCGTCCGCCGACAATTTCTTGAAGGTCAGCTGATTTCCGAAGAAATCGACACCGGTTGTCGCCTCGCCGAAGCTGATGTGGCGGTAGCCCAAATCGACGGCGTAGTTTTGCGATATTTTGTAGCTGATGCCGGCCATCCAGGCCCAAGCGAGATTCCAGTTGCTCGTCGCCGGAACCGGCGTGATGAGAGGCAGAGAAGCGCGGCTGAAATCGCCCGTCCGCAGATAGGCGCCGCCGACTCCCGCGCCAATGTAGGGCGTGACGCCGTACCAGGTTCCGAGATCGCCGTAGATATTGCCAAGCGTGGTGATGCTGTCGATTCGTGCCGTGAAGTCCGGCACCAGCGCCGTGGTGTTGCCCCAGTATTTTGTCTTGGTGCCGTAATCCAACGTTACGTCGGCGCGAAACCACTGCATTTTATAACCGACGCCAAGACCCAACACGCCGGACCTATCTATTTTGTCGGCAGTGGTCGGGACCGGAGCCAGATTGGCAACGCTGCCCAAGTGGTTCATGCGGTAGCCGACGTCGCCGCGCAAATACCAGTTCGAAGACACCTCATCGATGACGCTTGGCGCCCGCACCAGCGGGGGCGGCAGCGGCATCGAAGGCGGCCGCGGAAGATCGGCCGCTTGCGCAGTGGCGCAGAGCGCGAAAGCCAGTGTCCCGATCGCCGCGAAAGTCTTCAAGCTGCGCATGACATGATCCCTTGATAACGCCGAGCGTCCGGCGCGAGCCGAGCCCAATTCCAACTTTGTGAATCATCTCAGACAGAGGTTAAGGCTCGATTAACCTTAACTTTTCACCTTGTTTGGCTTTGCCGTTAACGGACTGCGCTACGCCTCCAAAACAAAACGGCGCGGAGAGTCCCCGCGCCGTCTCGGCGTAAATTCGACCGCTATCCCTTGCGTATGAGCGGTGGCGGCGGCGCGTAAACTTGCGGCGCATAGACCTGCGGCTGCTGGTAGATCATCTGCGGCTGCGGCGGCAGCGGCGCCGGCACGTCGCAGCACACAAACCGCACGCCAAGCTTCAGGTCATGAGAGCTGATCGACTTGAACTGCATCGGGTTATTGAAATTATTCGTGCCCGTGTAAGTGACCAGATCTCCGGACTGCGCATCGCCAAGGTTGACGTAGCGGTAGGCCAACTCCACCGTCATCGATGGCGTCGCCTTGAATGCAAGCCCCGCATGCAGCGCCCAGGCGAAACCGATTTGCGATGCGGCGGCTCCAAAGGCGACCCCATTTAAGGGCGTATTGACGTCAAGGAAGCTGCTGATGGTGTTGCGCGTGAAGCCGACGCCGAGTCCGACGAAGGGCGTGATGCACCACCAGGTACCAAGGTCGGCATAGGCGTTTGCAAGCACGAGAAACTCGGATTTGCTGGCGCGGTATTCATCGGTATAGGCGGCGTTGACGATGTCGAGGCCGTGGAAGTTGGCCTTGCCGCGATATTCGCCGGTGACGTCAAACCGCAGCCACTCATTGTATTGGTAGCCGACGCCAAGTCCGAAGAACGGCGCGCTGTCAAAGCCCATGCCTACCGGCACGACAGAGTTTCCGGCGTAAAGTAAATTGTTCAGGCTGCTGACCTGCTGCGTGCTCATTCCGATATCGCCGCGCAGGTACCAGGTGCTGAAGTCCTCCTCCATGCAAAGCGGGATCCCCGGATACATCTGGGCCTGCGAGCGCGGAACGCAGACCGGCTGCATGACGGGGGGCATTGGCATTTGCATAGGCATGTCGGCGGCATCGGCCGTGCTTGCCAGCATCGTCGCGCCTGTCAGGGTTGCGGCTGCAACCGCCCATACGGAGGCCCTGCGCATATTGTCGTCCTTCTTGCTGCGGGCGGAACGGGCGATCGACCGCGTACACGCCGAACGAGAGGACGATCTCAGGAAATTGTTAAACGACCCTTAACCTTAATATTTAACCAAGCACATTAACCCACGGCGTCGCTGGCGCCTTGGACATGGCGGGGCTGCAGCATCGCTGGCACAGGATTCAGAGGGGGATGGCGCGGCGGCGCTTACGCCGCGAAGGCGTTCAATGCCTCGACGATATCGTCGACAACCTTTTCGACGAGGATTTTATCGTCACCCTCGCCCATAACCCGGATCACCGGCTCGGTTCCCGACGGGCGGATGATGAGGCGGCCCTGGCGTCCCAGCCGTTCCTCGCCGTCGGCGATAGCGGAGCGCACCTCGGCATGTTCCAGCGGCTTGCCGTTGCGATAACGCACGTTCTTCAAGACCTGCGGCAGCGGCTCGAAGCGGTGGCACACTTGCGATACCGGACGGTCATTCTTTTTCACGACGGCAAGGATCTGCAGCGCGGCGATAAAACCGTCGCCCGTCGTCGTGTAATCCGAGAGGATGATGTGGCCGGATTGCTCGCCGCCGACGTTGTAACCGTGCTCGCGCATATGCTCGAGCACATAGCGGTCGCCGACTGGAGTCCGTATGAGTTCGAGACCGTGTTCCGCCAGATGGCGCTCGAGGCCGAGATTTGACATCACGGTGCTGACGATGCCCGGTTTGGCGAGGCGGCCGTCTTCCTTCCAGCTTTCGGCGATCACCGCCATCAACTGATCGCCATCGACGATATGGCCGCGTTCGTCGACGATGATGACGCGATCGGCGTCGCCGTCGAGCGCGATGCCGACATCGGCCCGCATCTCCCGCACCTTGCGGCACAAGGCCTCCGGCGCGGTCGAGCCGCAGTCTTTGTTGATGTTGAAGCCGTCCGGATCGACACCGATCGGAAATACTTCGGCGCCGAGTTCCCACAGCGCCTCGGGCGCCACGCGATAGGCCGCGCCATTGGCGCAGTCGACCACCACGCGCAGGCCTTCCAGGCTCATCGCCTTCGGCAGCGTGCGTTTGGCAAATTCAATGTAGCGGGCATGTTCGCCTTCGATGCGCTTGGCGCGGCCAACGTCCGGGCTTTTCGCCAGGCGTTTGGCGAGATCGGAATCCATCAGCGTTTCGATCTGCCGCTCGACCTCGTCGGACAACTTGTAACCGTCCGGGCCGAACAGCTTGATGCCGTTGTCGTCATAGGCATTGTGCGAGGCGGAGATCATCACGCCGAGATCGCAGCGCATCGAACGCGTCAGCATGGCAACCGCGGGCGTCGGCATCGGGCCGGTCTGGAATACGTCCATGCCGACCGAGGTGAAGCCGGCAACCAAGGCGGTTTCGATCATGTAGCCGGAAAGCCGGGTATCCTTGCCAATCAGCACGCGGTGACGATGATCGCCCCGGCGAAACACCAGTCCAGCCGCCTGCCCGACCCGCAGCGCAAGTTCCGGCGTAATGAGGCCATTGGCGCGGCCGCGTATGCCGTCCGTGCCAAAATACTTACGCGCCATGCCTTAAATCCCGCCCGCTGCTCCCGGCGACGTACAGACGCGGGCGTCCATACGTAAGTCCCATATTACTGCGATCTCATTCCCATGAGGTAAAAAACCGTCAGCGCTGGCGATACCAAAACCCATGGTTAAGAAGAACCGCCGGCCGTTAAGCCGGCGGTTCTCCAATGTTCTCAACTACTTCTGAGAAAGACTCCGGTTCGGCCGGTTCACTCTCGCTTATTTGTGCTCTTCGACGGCTGCGTGACATTGACCGGATCGGAGCCGGGGAAGCTCTCCTCAAGTCCTTGCTCAAGCGCCCGCTCTTGCGCATCGCGCGGCTTATCTTCGGGTTTGCAGTGTTTTGGGTCCGGGTCGCCGCCACGGGTATTCTTGGCTTCGGCTCCCATCGGCGCCTCCTGTGATGTTTGGGTGCTGGTAGATAACGCCTGGGAGTCGCCGACGTTCCGGCCGCATGGGGCCGGGGAACTGTGCTAGGCGGGTGGCAGGCATCCGGGCAATATTGTTGTCATGAACACCGCCACCTGCATCGAGGATTTGCGTCAGCTGGCGCGCCGCAAAGTACCGCGCGCCTTCTTCGACTACGCCGACCGCGGCTCCTATGCGGAAGAAACGCTGCGCGCCAACCGCGAGGACCTGGAGCGGATCAAGTTGCGCCAGCGTGTCTCGATCGACGTCTCGCAGCGCAGCCAAAGCACCACGATCCTCGGCGAAGCGGTGGCGTTGCCGCTGTCGCTGGGACCCATTGGGCTGTGCGGCATGCAGCACGGCGACGGCGAAATCCTCGCCTGCCGCGCGGCGCAAGCCGCAGGAATCCCGTTCTGCCTCTCGACCCTTTCCATTTGCTCCATCGAGGACGTGGCCGAGGCGGTGAGTAAGCCGTTCTGGTTCCAACTTTACGTGATGAAGGATCGCGGCTTCGTGCGCTCCTTGATCGAACGCGCCATCGCCGCGAAATGCAGCGCATTGGTGCTGACCATCGACCTGCAGGTGCTCGGACAGCGCCACGCCGATATCCGCAACGGCATGACCGTGCCGCCGGAAATCCGGCTGAGCAACATCATCGACATCGCCACCAAGCCCACCTGGGCGCTGAGCGTGGCGCGCGGCAAGCGCAAAACCTTCGGCAACGTCGCCGGACGCGTGCCCGGCATGGACAATATCAACTCGCTGGCGGGATGGATCAACAATCAGTTCGACCCGGCGCTGAGCTGGAAGGATGTCGAATGGATCAGAAGCCTGTGGCCCGGCAAGCTGATCATCAAGGGCATTCTTGACGTCGAGGACGCCAAGCTCGCGGCCAAGACCGGCGCCAGCGCGCTGGTGGTTTCCCATCACGGCGGCCGGCAGCTCGACGGCGCGCCGTCGTCGATCTCCATGCTGCCGAAAGTCGTCGACGCGGTCGGCGCCGAGATCGAGATCATGTTCGACGGCGGCATCCGCTCCGGACAGGACGTGCTGCGGGCGCTGGCGCTCGGCGCCCGCTCCTGCATGCTCGGCCGCGCTTACATTTACGGACTCGGCGCCGGCGGCGAAGCCGGCGTCGCCAAAGCCATCGACATCATCGCCAAGGAGCTCGACGTCACCATGGCGCTGACCGGCACGCGCAACGTGGCGGATATCGGCCCGCAGGTGCTGGTGAGTTGAGGCTCCTTCCTTCCCTCTCCCGTGGGGAGAGGGTGGCGAGCGAAAGCGAGCCGGGTGAGGGCGTACGGACTCTCGATAGATTGTAACCCCTCACCCCGACCCTCTCCCTATGGGAGAGGGGGAGGACGTTGCTGCGGACCGTCAGCGCCAATAACCGCCCTTGCCCCCGACGCCATGCTAGACTTATATTCCTAGCCATGCACCCTCCCTTCCGCTCTCCGATTGCCCGCCTCCACGTCAAACCCGACGAACCCGAAGCCATGGCCGGGCCGCCGCGGGTGCGCGGCTCGCGCCGGCCGCATGCCGACGCCAAGGTCGCGCAGG
>JAXDOR010000086.1:0-9403 GCA_034668825.1 Alphaproteobacteria bacterium
CGGAAAGCGCACGATCTCAAGATCGTTCTGCGCGGCAACCGCGGCGGACAGATAAACCACGCCGGCATTGGCTTTGCCTTCGCGCACCGCCTTCACGGTGTCGGGCACCGAGTTCTCCTTGGCCGCATCGTCGATGATTTTCTGCGCCAGCTCCGGCTTTCCTTCCAGGTTGGTGGCGCGCTTGATGAAGTCGATGGTGCGGGCGGTGCCGAGATCCTTCTCGCCGGCGATGCGCGCGAATTTCACCTCCGGCTTGGCCAGATCGGACACCTGGCGGATGCCGAGCGGATTTCCTTTCGGCGTAACGATCACCATCTCGTTGGCGGAAAAGACCACGTACCACGCGGCGGCGTCCTCGCTGGTGCCGGCGACTTTCTTGCCCATCAGGTCCTCGTCGATGACGGCGGGGGACGACGGCGCGAAGACATCGCAGACATCGCCCTTGAGGATGCGCTCGGCGAGTGCCTTGGAGGTGCCGGAGGTGAGATTGAGGGTGACGCCCGCGTTCTTCGCCTCGAAGGCTTTTTTCAGCGCGGCCATGGGACCGGCGAGCGAATCGGCATGGAATATTTCGATGGCGGCCGCCTTCGCGCCGGCGACAGGGAGCATCGAAACGGCGCTGCCAAGGCAGATCAAGGCGGCGAAACGGGCGATGGAAGGAAAACGCTGCATCGGCTACCCCCGGCTGACGAGCGAGAGCTTGGCGAAGCGGCCAATCTCGCGCGCGCAGGCTACACCATGGGCGAAGAGGCGAGAAGCCAACCTCCAGCGTTCTCGCGGCGCGTTTTTGCGTCCGAGGTTTGAGGAATCCCTCTCGAAGAAAGAGAGGGGGACGGCGCGCCGGGTGGCGCAACCAATCCTTATGGGCACGCACCCTTTGGAGGGGTGCGTGGCGCCTCCCGGCGCGCCGTCCGGCGTTCTCCTTCGGCACCGGTCCGCGCTCACTGGGGTACGGCCGTCTGAGGCCTGCCAGCTGCGTGCTCCCGCGCTCGGGTCCTAGTGCCCGAGGGTCGGAGTCCGGCGCCGCCCGAGCGCGTGGCCTGCTCACCACGCCCGCGGGCGCCGGCCCGATCCACACGAGCCGGCGCAACCGGTTCGCGTCCCTCATGGGAGCGGGCAGGAATGTGTATATAATCCTATAGGAATATTGTCAAGCTCTGCCTTAAATATTTACGAGGTGATATCATTTTGATATCATCACGGCAGCCTGGCGAGCGAGAAGGAAAAACCATGACCGACATCCTGGTACGCAATGTCGACGAAGACACGGCCCGGCGGCTGAAGGAAAAGGCGGCGGCGAGGGGCACTTCTCTAAACGAAACCGCGCGCGAGGCACTTACCGCTTTCGTGACCCAGGACAAGGCCGAACTTTGGGCCAAAGCCGACCGGCTTCGCGCGAAGATTGGAAAAGTCACTGGCGATTCCACGAAACTGATCCGGGAAGACCGGGATAACGACGAGCCCTACCGGTGACTCTGGTCATCGACGCGAGCATTGCCGCCAAGTGGGTGTTGCCGGAGCATGGCACCGATCTCGCGGTGGCTTTGCGCAATGGAAGCGACGAACTGATCGCGCCGGCCTTCATCGTCGCTGAGATCGGCAACGCTGTTTGGAAACGCGCGCTGCGGAATGAACTTTCGCTGGAGGAAGCCGTCAGTGCCGTTGGGATCGCGGCGGGCCTGATGACAAGACTTGTCCCGCTTGAAGGCCTCTCCGCGCGGGCAATGGAAATCGCCATCCAATTGCGCCATCCGATCTACGACTGCTTCTATCTCGCGCTTGCCGAGCGCGAACGCGCGCCGATCGTCAGCGCGGACGTCAAGCTGCTCGCGGCGGCGAAGAAGATGAAGGGAGTGGTGGGAAGGAAGTTGTGAGGACGTCGTCATGGCCGGGCTCGTCCCGGCCATACACGTCTTGGTGTGCCAGCAATCGAAGACGTGGATTCCCGGCACAAGGCCGGGCATGACTGTAAGTCTCTCTCTCTCTGTCTCTCGGCCTCATGGTGAGGAGCACGCGAAGCGTGCGTCTCGAACCATGTGGTCGCCCTCGTCCTTCGAGACGGCGCTTCGCGCCTCCTCAGGATGAGGGCGGAAGAAAGCTCACCCCCGCTTGCAGTTATATGCGTCCGCCGCGATCACCTCCCACACGCCATTGACCTTGTAGGCATCGCTGTTGCTGAAGGCCTGCACGGCGGCGCGTCGTTTATGCCGCGCGGATGACGGACGAACTGTCGTCCTCGCCGGAGATGAAGTCGCCGGCCTCGGTGCATATGCGCAACCACTTGGAGACCTCGCGCATGGCCTGGGTGGGCGTGCGGCCCGCCTTACGCAGTGCGTGATAGAGATCGAGCTGGCGGTGCGCCGAGGTGCCGCGCTTGGCGATGTGGCGCAGGTGTTCGACTTCCGCCTCGAGCCCAAGCTCGGCGATGTCGTCGCTCACCAGCGCGATGGTGTCCTCCAGCAGTTGCTTGAACGGTTTGGCCTCACGGGTGTCGAGATCAACATAAGTGCCGTCGGTGCCGTAGCGCTGCGCGCGCCAGCGGTTTTCCTCCGCGAGCGCCCGCGCCACGGCGGAAAATTCCGCATTGATCTCGCGGTCGCGGGCCACGCGCCGCACCAGCGCGCGATAGAGCGAGGCGATGGCGACGGCGTCGTCGATGGCGGTGCAGCAGTCGGTCAAGCGCAGTTCCAGCGTCGGGTGCCGGAGCGATGGCCGCAGCGCCCACCAAACATAGGTGGAGTCCGCGATGATCTTGGCGTCCACCAGCGCCTGAACGTAAGCCTCGTATTCCTCGAGGCTCTGGAACATTTCCGGAAAGCCGGTGCGCGGCAGCGCGTCGTTGACGGCGTTGCGATAGCCCAGCAGCCCGGTTTCGCAACCCGCCCAGAACGGCGAGGAGGTGGACAGCGCAAGCAAGAGCGGCAGGAAGGGCACGATGCGGTGCATGATGCCGACGCGCAAATCTGGGTCCGGCACTTCCACATGGACGTGGAGACCGCAAAGGGCATTGCCGGTCCCGAGCATGCCGAGGTCGCTCACGACTTTTGAATAGCGCCGCTTGCGGGTGATGCGCTGCTTGTGCGGCAGCGCCAGCGGATGCGTGCCGGCGGCGATAATGCCCACGCCAAACTCCCGTCCGGTATCGGCGAGCATGGCGCGGAAGCGCTGCAACTCCTCGCGGGCATCGTCCGGCGTCTGCATCGGCACCGTCGCCACTTCGATCTGCGATTGCAGCAGTTCGGGCATCAGTTGCTCGCCGATTTTCTTCGAGGCGGCCTTCATGAAGGCGGCCGGCAGCTCCCGCACCGCCGCGGTGCGGCGGTTGACGACGAAATACTCTTCCTCCATGCCGAAACGGTACTTATGCATACGAGACCCTTACGAAGCGATGGCGAGTTGCTTGCGCGCGGCATAATCATGCACCGCGGCGGCGAAGGCGCGCAGGATCGCGTGAGACACCGCGTCCCGCTCCGCCCAATATTCCGGATGAAAGACCACGCCGAGCGCGAAACCTTTCGCGCCGCTGACGGTCACGGCTTCCACAGTCCCGTCATCCGCCGTGGCCTCGACCACGAGGTTGGGTGCGAGATTATCGATGAGCTGGCTATGCAGCGAATTCACCTGCACGTGCTCGGCACCGAGAACAGCCGCGAGCTTGCCGCCGGGCGTGACGTTAAGCGGCTGGCGGATGCGGTAGCGCTCGTCTTCGGTTTTGGCGGATTCCGGCGTGCCATGCTTTGCCTCTTCCGGCAGATCCTCGGGCTCGGTCTTCAGGCTGCCGCCGAGCGCGACATTGAGTTCCTGGAATCCGCGGCAGGTCATCAGGATGGGAATGCCGCGCGCAAGCGCCGCGCGGATCAGCGGCAAGCTGGTGGCGTCGCGCGCGGGGTCGAAAGGCTCGTCCTTCTCCGTCGGCTCGCGGCCGTAGCGCGCCGGATGCACGTTGCTCAAGCCGCCGGGCACGAAGACGCCGGCGACCCGGCGCAACAGCGCGTCGATGTCGAGTTGCTCGCCGAGCGGAGGAATGACGAGCGGAATGGCGCCAGTGATCCGCGCGATCGCGTCAACGGGGGCGGTTTCGATCGTGTATTTTTTCTGTTCGCCCACGGTCTGCATGTCCGCGGGCAAAGCGATGATCGCGTCGAGTTGCAAAACGCCTCCTTGACTTCCACCATTGGTGCTCGCGGGGCTTTGCGCATGCCCATTGATCGCGAGCTATCAATGCCGTTGTGTGGGAATTCAAGCGCGGCGCGAGGTTTTGGTTCCTGTGTAGCCAAGCCGACGTAAACTTAAGCGCCATCAGCCTCGCTTGCGGTTATAGGCATGCACCTCGATCACCTCCCACACCCCGTTGACCTTGTAGGGATCGCTGTTGGTGAAGGCCTGCACGGCGGCGCGGTCCCTGGCCTCGACCAGGAAGAGTGACCCGATCGGCGTCTCGCCGTCGTCGGCGACCAGCGGCCCCGCCGTCACCACCCTGACGTGGTGCTTGTCGGACTCATCGAGATGGACGCGGTGGTCGCGATAGAATTTGGCGCGCGTCTTGATCGCGTCCTTCTTGTCCATGGCGTGAATGACGAAGAGCATGGCAAAACTCCCGGCGCTGAAATCCTGGAAGGCTATGCTAACCTCCTGGCGCCATTAAGTCCCCTGCAAATCGAAAGCCTTGCCATGAGCGACACCCTGCCCGACCGCCTCTGCAACGACCCGGACAGCCCCTATTACGACGAGGAGGTGCTTAAGCGCGACGTCGGCATCCGCTTCGCCGGCAAGGAGAAGACCAACGTCGAGGAATATTGCGTCAGCGAAGGCTGGATCCGCGTCGTGGCGGGCGCGGCCAAGGACCGCTTCGGCAAGCCGCTGACCATCAAGCTCAAGGGGCCGGTGGAGCCTTATTTCCGGGAGAAGAAGGAATAGAAGCCCGTTGCCCTCCGTCCTCATCCTGAGGAGCGGTCCAAAGGACCGCGTCTCGAAGGACGAGGACGGCCTTCATCCTTCGAGACGCGTTGCTTCGCAACGCTCCTCAGGATGAGGTGAGAGAGCGGCGCGGCAACCGCCTCAATGCAGCGTCGGCCGGTCGCTCACCAGGCGCAGAGGCATTCCGCCGATCAACTCGGCGCGGCGGGCTCGCGCGGCCTGCAACTCCGCCGCCGCCTGCTTCGCCGTCGAGTCATTGGAGCCGAGCATGACCACGCCGCCCAGCACGGCGACGATGGCGGTGCAGAGCGCGACCGGACCGAAGGCGATCACGCCCAACGCGCCGGCAACAACAAGAGCGCCGCCCACCACCACCGCCAGGCGCCCGGCCAGAATGAACTTGCGGCAGCTTTCGATCGTCGCGGCGAGCCGCTCGATCTGCGCTTCGAGATGGTCGATCTGGTCGCGGGGGTCGGCGTCGTCGTCCATTGACACATATCCGGTCGAGCTTGGACATAATGCAAGTTTCGTCATGGCCGGGCTCGTCCCGGCCATCCACGTCTTGCTGAGCGACATTAAAGAAAGACGTGGATGCCCGGCACAAGGGCCGGGCATGACGACGAGGCTGGAAGCCGCTCTGAAGAAAGCTTCTGGATTTCCGCTTGCGCGGGAATGAGCGGATTCTCTGTTACGCCCCGCTTAAGGATTTGACCGCGTGATCTGCAGCCGCATGTCGCTGGCTTCGCGAACAAGCTTGTAGTCGATTTCCTGCACGCTGTTGTCGCGCAGGGTGAGCTTGGCATAGCAAGTGATTTCGTCGTCGGATTTGCTTAGCGTCTTGATCTCGTCATAGCGTGTGGCGTCGACATTGTTCTTCTTGAAAATGTCCGACAGCACGTCTTTCGCCCGAGTGGAGTCGCACCCGGGCAGATCGTTCCGGGTGGCGAACTTGGCCACCATGATCAGGCCGACGACGGCCAGCAACACCACCCCAACCACGAGCTGCGTGATACGCCCGGCGGTCCAAGGCCGCTTGGCGGCAGGCGCCGCGGTCTCGGCAGGGCGGTTATCTTCGGCAGTCATGGCATCTCCTTTTTGTTCATCGTAAGAATCGAGAGACAAAAGGATAGCACCGCTGACGAGGCCGCTCTACTCCGCCGCTTCGCGCACCGCATCGGCGCGCTCGACGCGCGCGGCGCAGTATTTGAACTCGGGGATTTTGCCGAAGGGATCGAGCGCCGGATTGGTCAGCAGATTCGCCGCCGCCTCCACGTAAGCAAAGGGAATGAAGACCACGCCGTCGGGAATGCCGTCGTCCTGCCGCGCGGAAAGCTCCACCACGCCGCGGCGGGTGACGACGCGCACCATGTCCCCCGGCTTGATGCCGAGGCGGGCGATGTCGCCGCGCGACAGCGACGCCGACGCATTGGGCTCAAGCGCATCGAGCACGCTGGCGCGGCGCGTCATCGCGCCGGTGTGCCAATGCTCGAGTTGGCGGCCGGTGGTGAGGATGAAGGGGAAATCGGCGTCGGGCGTCTCGTCCGGCGGCGTCAGCTTGGCGGCGACGAGTTTCGCCATGCCGCCCGGGCGCGGGAAGCCCTTGTCGAACACCACGTCGTGGCCGGGCTGATCCGGCGCGTCGGTCGGATAAGTGACCGCGTCTTCGCGCGCGACCCGCTCCCAGGTAATGTTGTCGAGCGCCGGCATCAGCCGCGCCATCTCCTCGAAGACTTCGCCGACATGCTGGTAATTCCATTTCTCGCCCATGCGCTGGGCGAGATCCTGGATGATCCAAAGGTCCTGCCGCGTGTCGCCGGGCAGCGGCAGCGCCGCGCGGCCCATCTGCACCTGGCGGTTGGTGTTGGTGACGGTGCCGTCCTTCTCCGGCCAGGCAGACGCAGGAAGAATCACGTCGGCATAAGAACAGGTCTCGGTCAGAAAGATGTCCTGCACCACGAGATGCTCAAGATGCGCCAGCGCGCCGCGGGCATGATTGAGATCCGGATCGGACATCGCGGGATTTTCGCCCATGATATACATGCCCTTGATCTCGTCGGCATGCACCGCGTCCATGATCTCGACGACGGTCTTGCCCTTTTTATGATCGAGTTTTTTGCCCCAGGCATTTTCGTATTTGGCAATCATCGCCGGGTCTTCCACCGACTTGTAATCGGGGTAGAACATCGGGATCAGGCCTGCGTCCGACGCGCCTTGCACGTTGTTCTGCCCCCGCAGCGGATGCAGGCCGGTGCCGGGGCGGCCGACCTGGCCGCAGATCAGCCACAGCGCGATCAGACAGCGTGCATTGTCGGTGCCGTGGGTGTGCTGCGAGACGCCCATGCCCCAGAAGATGATCGCGCTTTCCGCCCGCGCGAAAGCGCGCGCCACGGTGCGCAGCGTGTCGGCGGGAATGCCACAGATCGGCTCCATCTCCTCCGGCGTGAAATCCTTTACGTTCTCGGCTATCTGGTCGAAGCCTTCGACGTAAGTCTGCACATATTGCTGGTCGTAGAGTTTCTCGCCGATGATGACGTTGAGCATGCCGTTGAGCATGGCGACGTCGGTGCCGTTCTTGAATTGCATCATCTGCCAGGCGTGGCGCTTGAGCGCCTGCCCGCGCGGGTCCATGACCACGAGCTTGGCGCCGCGCTTGGCCGCCTGCTTGAAGAAAGTGGCGGCGACCGGATGGTTCTCGGTCGGGTTGGCGCCGATGACGACGATGACGTCGGAGTTTTTGCATTCGTTAAAGGTGGCGGTCACCGCCGCCGAGCCGACGCCTTCGAGCAAAGCCGCCACCGACGACGCATGACACAGCCGGGTGCAGTGATCGACATTGTTGGAGCCAAAACCGGTGCGCACAAGCTTCTGGAAAAGATAAGCCTCTTCGTTCGAGCCCTTGGCGGAGCCGAAACCGGCCAGCGCGCGGGGGCCGTCGCGGTCGCGGATTTTGATCAGGCCCGAAGCCGCGCGCGCCATCGCCTCTTCCCAGGTGGCTTCGCGGAAATGCGTGAAGGGATTTGCCGGATCGACCAGATCGTCCGCTGCCTTGCCGACGCCGTCCTTGCGGATGAGCGGCTTCATCAGCCGCTGCGGATTTGAGACATAGTCGAAGCCAAAGCGGCCTTTCACGCAGAGGCGATTTTCGTTGGCCGGGCCGTCGCGACCCGAAACGTAAAGCAGCTTGTCGTCCTTGATATTGTAAGTGAGCTGGCAGCCGACGCCGCAATAGGGGCAAACGCTGTCGACCTTGCGGTCCGGATAGCCGATGCGAAGGTCCTTCGCCTCGTCCATCACCGATGCCGGCATCAGCGCGCCGGTCGGGCACGCCTGCACGCATTCGCCGCAGGCGACGCAGGTCGAGTTACCCATCGGGTCGTCGAAATCGAACACGATCTTTTCGTTGTGGCCGCGCCCGGCCATGCCGATCACGTCGTTGACCTGGACCTCGCGGCAGGCACGGACGCAGAGATTGCATTGGATGCAGGCGTCGAGATTGACCGCCATGGCCGGATGGCTGCGGTCCGACTCTGGCTGTGGCCGCGCGGTGAAGCGGCTCACGGCAATGTTCATCCGGTCCGACCAAGCCCAGAATTTCGAGGCCGGATCGGGTGCGGTGGTGCGCTCTGGCTGGTCTGCGATCAAAAGCTCGAACACCATCTTGCGCGCCGTCTTGGCGCGGTCGGACGCCGTCTTCACTTTCATGCCGGGCGCGGGTTTGCGGATGCAGCTCGCGGCCAGCACGCGCTCGCCTTCCACTTCCACCATGCAGGCGCGGCAATTGCCGTCGGCGCGGTAGCCCGGCTCCGGGAGGTAACAGAGATGCGGAATCTCGGTGCCCATGCGGCTCGCGACTTGCCAGATGGTTTCGCCTTCGCGCGCGGTGACCTCGCGGCCGTCGAGCGTAAAGGCAACGGTCTTGCCGTCGTGGCCAGTGCCGTCGACCGCGTCGACCGGGCCCTTATGCGCGACATGCGGCTTGCCGTCGCCCTTGTTCTCGCCACCGGCCGCGCCCTTGGCGTCGTGGCCGTAGCCCATGGGTTTACTGGTGTCGGTCATGGCGCAATTTCCCTGCGGCTTGCGCGGATGTGCTCCCCTCCCCCTTGTGGGGAGGGGTCGGGGGTGGGGTTTTTGGTCGCCGCTAGAATGGCCTCGCCAACACTGCGTGGCGTTTTTAGTACGTCGTTATTCCAGAAGCGAAGAACGCGATAACCCTGCGATGCAAGCCATTTGCTTCGCCTTGCATCGTAAGCCGCTCTCAGCTCGGCGTGTTGCGAACCGTCGAGCTCGATGACCAGCTTTCCCTCGTGCCAGACAAAATCGGCAATGTAGATGCCGATCGGGGCTTGCCTGCGGAAGTGCATGCCGCGCGGCTTCAACGATGGCAGCAAAAGCCAGAGTTTGCGCTCGGCGTCGGTGGGGATTCGGCGCAACGTACGTGCTTGGGTTCGCGTTCGCTTTGTAATCGAACTATGAGGCATGGCTGTTC
>JAXDOR010000087.1:0-5271 GCA_034668825.1 Alphaproteobacteria bacterium
CCGCTTTACGTGGTGCGGCTCGATGCGGTCACCCGTCGCGTCGTCGTCGGCCCGCGCGAGGCGCTGCGCACCAGCCGCATGCAGTTGCGCGACGTGACTTGGCTGGGCGAGGGCACGCTCGATCAGGTGCTGGCCGACGAACGCCTGGACCTTTTCGTCAAGGTTCGTTCCACCCGCGCGCCGCGGCCCGCCTGGTTGCGGCACTCCTCCGGCGGTGTCGAAATCGAATTGGTCGACGGCGAGGACGGCGTGTCTCCGGGTCAGGCTTGCGTCTTCTACGATGCCGCCGACGGCCAGGCGCGCGTGCTCGGCGGCGGCTTCATCAAGAGCGCGACCGCGGCAACAAGCGTTGCGGCGAAGGATTTCCGACCTGTTGCCGTGGCGGCGGGCGGATGACCACGCGCCGGGCTTTCCAAATCGGCAAAGACGCATAAGGGCCGACCATGGGAGCCGACCCCGACAAGGACACCATCGCCAAAGCTTATGCGCGCTGGGCGCCGGTCTATGATCTGGTGTTTGGCGCGGTGTTCGAGCGCGGACGGCTGGCGGCGATCGAGGCCGCGCAACAGGTCGGCGGCCGCATTCTCGAGGTCGGTGTCGGCACCGGGATTTCGCTGCCGGTTTACGCGCGCACCAATCGCATCGTCGGCATCGATATTTCCGAGCCGATGCTGCGCAAGGCGCTGCACCGCGTCGCCGAGCATCGGCTGGATAATGTGGAGGCGCTCGCGGTGATGGACGCGGAGCATCTGGCCTTTCCCGACGGATTCTTCGACGTGGTGGTGGCGCAATACGTCATTACCGCCGTGCCGAATCCGGAAGCCACGCTTGACGAATTCGCTCGCGTGCTGCGGCCCGGCGGCGAGATCGTGCTGGTCAATCACATCGGCGCGGAAACCGGGTTTCGCCGCACTTTCGAGCAAGGCTTTGCGCCGCTGGCGCGGCGACTCGGATGGAGTCCGGAATTCCGCTTCGGCCGGCTGGCGCGATGGGCTGAGCGGCACCCCGCCGTGCATGTCATCGAACGCCGGCCGATGCCGCCGCTCGGTCATTTCTCCCTGATCCGTTTCGGGCGCGCGGCCGGTTAACTTAAACGTTTTCAGTTTAGAACCGCGCTAATGTTGGTGCACAGGCGCGCCAGTTTGGAATTGCCCCAATCTTGGCGCGATTACATTGACTCGCTCCAAGTGGAATCGATACGCAGAGGTATGCGTATCGCGCATCTGTTCGGACTAATTGCTGCCTCTCTCCTGCTGGGAGCAGGAAGTCTTCCGCTTCATGCCGAAGACGTGACTGAGCTTCGCCTCGTGCTGCACGACCACACATTCGAGCCGAACGAAATCAAGGCCGCGGCCGGCACCGCCATCGTCATCACAATTACGAATAACGATCCGACGCCGGAAGAATTCGAGAGCACCTCGCTGAAGGTCGAGAAGATCGTCGCGCCGAATAGCGAAATCAAAGTACGGCTGCGCGCGCTGAAGCCCGGCCGTTATGAATTTTTCGGCGAATATAACCCCGACAGCGCCAAGGGCGTTTTGATCGTCGAATGAGGTATGGGAGAACGAAGATGAAGATTGCAATAGCGGCTCTTGCGAGTGCCGCACTGGTCGTGTCCAGCGCGGCGTCCGCGCGCGAATATTTCGTCGGCGGGCCGGTGCACCAGCACGACATGGAGATCGTCGCAAACTATCTGGTGGGCGTGGAAATGGCGCCGATGATGCCCGGCATGGCGCACGGCAACGATGTCATCCATCTCGAGGCCGACGTGCATGCCACTGCCGACAACATCTATGGCTACCCGGACGGCGCCTGGGTGGCCTATTTGACCATTCAATACGCGCTGGAAAAGAAGGGCACCAACTGGAAGGCCAGCGGCACGTTGAAGCCGATGCAGGCCAAAGACGGCTCGCACTACGCCGACAACGTGAAAATGAACGGTCCCGGCGACTACAAGGTCACTTATCATTTCGAGCCGCCGGAGAAGAATGGATTCTTCCGCCACGTCGACGAGGAAACCGGCGTGCCGAAGTGGTGGGCGCCGTTCAACCAGTCCTTCGATTTCAAGTATCCGCAAAAGTAACCGGGCATGGCCGATCCGAATGTGTTCGATGCGCTGCGGATTCCATCCGACGTGCTGATCGCACTCGACAACAGGACGTTTCATTTCGCGCTGCAGCCTTGGCACTACGTCGTGCGGCTGACCCACGTGCTTTCCATGGGGCTGTTCTTCGGCGGCATCGCGCTGTTCGACTTCCGCTTGCTGGGCATCAAAACGACGGGGCAATTGAATCTCTTCACCGAAGAGATACGGCCGTGGCTTTACGCAACCTTCGGCGTGACCTTCGTCACCGGGGTCATGTTGTTCTTATATGACCCGGTGCATGTCGGCAGCCACGCTTACTTTGCGCCGAAATTGATCTTGATGTTCCTGGGCCTTGCTAATGCGGTGGTGTTTCACCGCACGCCTTATGCGCCGATGCTCGACATTCAGCAGCGATTGCCGCTGGTGAAGCTCGCCGGCGTGATTTCTCTCATCCTGTGGTTCGGCGTCGTCGTGTTTGCCTCGCTGAATGTCGAAGCCGCGCCCAAGGTACTGCTGCGGTGACGGTGTTTTAGACCATCGGCTCACTTCGCCGTGGGCAGTTCCACCACGTCCTTCGGCTCCATCGCCAGCTTCGCCTTGGCAATGACGGCCGCTGGCGTGTTGACCAAGTCCTGCACGATCTTCTGAATTTTCGCGCCGTCCACCGCCGTCACGTCGAGTCCGGCTGTCGCCGCATCCTTCAAAAAGGCCGGGTCCTTCATCATCTCGTCGAAAGCCTTGCGCAGCAGCGCCACGCGCTCCGGCGGCACGCCCGGCGACGTGACGAAAGGCCGGCCAATGACAACGTCGGTTGAGAACAGCTTCAGGATTTGCCGGTCGGCATCGTTCTTTGCAAAGTCCGACATCAGCGGCAGGTTGGGGAATTCGGGATCGCGTTCCAGGCCGACCTGCGCCAGCAGCTTGATCTTGCCGGCCTTGAACCATTCGCCGTTCTCGGCCTTGAGGCTGTTGAAGTTATTGCCGGCACGGCCCTGGACCTCGCCGCGCTCAATCGCGAGGCCGACGGCGGCGGCGCTTTCATAGCCGCTGATGATCTTGAATTTGGTCCCGGCGAGGCTGTTCATGATGGTCGGATAGATGATCGTGTAAGACCCCGGCGCGGTGCCGCCCATCAGCACCTGCTTCTTGGTGGCGTCTTCGATCGAGTTGACGCCGGCGGCGTGCCATACCCAGACGGTGGAATTATTCGACGATGTCGATGCCAGCCAGTTGAATTTCGCCGGATCGAATTGAGCGGCGCCGCGGTCGAGCACCTGCGCCAGCACGAAGACGGGAATGAAGGTGGCGATGACGCTGCCGTCTTTCGGCGCGACATTGAAGACGTAATTCGCCGCCTTGATGTGACCCGCGCCCGGCATGTTCTTCGGCACGACTGTCGGATTGCCGGGAATATGATTGCCGAGATGCCGCGCCACCACCCTGGCGTTGGCGTCGAGCCCGCCGCCGACGCCGGTGCTGACGATCAGGTCGATATTCTTGCCTTTGTAGAAATCCGTTTGCGCGCCGGCACGACTCGGCGCCAGCAGGGCGACAGCGAGCGAAGCTGCAACCGTCAGTGCGGCGACATTGATCTCAAGCCGGACAACGCGCATAAGTTGCTCCGCAAAAACGCCTTGCCCATATGACAATGGCCCGCCGCCGTTTGCAAGAATGCGCCGGCGATGCGATGCTCCGCCTTAACCTGGCAGCCACGAGCTTAAGGATCGAGGAGGCGCATCGATGTTCGCCAAGATCAACCATATGGCCATGATCAGCCCGATCTATCCGATGCTGGCCAATTTCTACGAGGCTTATTTTGGGCTGAAGCGTTCCGGCAAGACCAGCCGCCCGCTGAACGCGGTGACCGTGGGCGACGGCTATGTCGGCTTGAACATTAATCCGCAGCGCGACGGCTATATCGGCGGGCTCGATCACTTCGGCATGGTGGTGGACAGCATCGATCTGGCGCTGGAGCGCATGCGCAGCAAATTTCCCGATGCCAATATCGTCAAGCGTCCGTCGACGCGGCCTTTCGCCAATTACAGCGGCCACGATCCCGACGGCAACGTATTCGACCTGGCGCAAAAGGACGAAGGCGACAAGCTCGTCGGCGTCTATGCCGAGCAGGCGGCGGAGGGCAGGAGCCAGGACCGCTACCTGAACAAATTCGCCATTCGCACCATGAATGCGGAAAAGGTCGCGGACTTTTACATGCGGGTGTTCGAGCTGAAGCCGGCGAATAAAAAGAACTTCGCGCCGGGCTATCACATGACCGACGGCCGCGTGACGCTGTCGATCCTGCCCTGGTCGATCCCGTTGTTTGAAGGCATGGGCATCAAGCGCCCCGGCCCCGA
The DNA here is from genome assembly GCA_034668825.1 of Alphaproteobacteria bacterium. GTDB lineage: Bacteria > Pseudomonadota > Alphaproteobacteria > Rhizobiales > Xanthobacteraceae > CANKHA01. Next base: position 4,441 of record JAXDOR010000087.1, read on the forward strand.
TCACATCGGCTTCAAGGTCGAGAACATCGACGAGTTCAAGAAGCATGTGGAGGTGACGTCCGGGATGAATCCCTATGTCGCGCCGATGCGTCTCGGCGGCAGCAAGGAATCCGATGCGCGCAAGGCTTTCTTGGCGGCGCAGGCCGGCGGGAAATTCCAGATGGCGGATCCCGGCGGCGTCTGGATCGATGTCACCGACGAGTAACGGGATGACAGCGGCGCAGCAGGACCTCCTCCGCGATCCCTACATGGAGTGGGCGAAGCGGCAGGGCGTTCCGATCGTCGAGGATTTCGGCATCGACATTCGCCAGGTGCCGGTCGCGTCCTGGGATCGCTACGGCGTGAACGGCGCCTTGTGTCATCTGAAAGGGCGCGACGATTTCATTTCCATCTTTGCCTTCGAGCTGCCGCCGGGCGGCAAGTCGTCGCTGCTGCATCACATCTATGAGGAGGTCATCTATGTGATCTCCGGCCACGGCTCCACGGTGGTCACCACCGAGGATGGCCGCCGCCATAGCTTTGAATGGGGACCGCGCAGCCTGTTCTCGATTCCGCTCAATGCTTCCTATCAGCATTTCAACGGTTCGGGTCTCGAGCCGGCGCGGTTTGCTTCCGCCAACAACATGGTTTTCACCATGAACCGCTTTCGCAACGAGGAATTCATCTTCGGCTGCGCGGCGCAGTTTTCCGAGCGTCTCGGCGGCCAGGATTATTTCGCCGGCGAGGGCGAGTTCATCGGCATCCGGCCGGGGCGGCATCAGTGGGAAACCAATTTCGTCGCCGATCTGTCGGCTTTTGAGCTGAGAACCTGGGCGGCGCGCGGCGCGGGCG
>JAXDOR010000088.1:0-9048 GCA_034668825.1 Alphaproteobacteria bacterium
TTCTTCACCTCGCCCCGCGTGCGGGGAGAGGTCGGATCGCGAAGCGATCCGGGTGAGGGGGACTCTTCGCGGACCGGGCGTTGGAAATTCCCCCTCACCCCGACCCTCTCCCCGCAAGCGGGGAGAGGGAGAGTTACTCAGGGCACACGCCGCCAGATTTGCAGGCTGGCTCCGCCGCCCGCCGACGGATTCGGATTTGTGACCTGCAATTCGTTGCCCTTGATGGCGACGGTGCGCTTCTGCTGCTGGCCGACGAAATTCGGATAGGTCGAGCTTTCGATCTGCGAAGTAAGTTCGCCTTTGTCGTCGACCGTATAGGTCCCGAAATAGGCGATGGCTCCCTGGGTCGCGGCCTTGTTCTCCGCGTCGGTGCCGGTCTCGCGGTTGTTGGAGGCGAATTTCGGCACGCCCGCGCGCACGATGATGACCGAGAAACGTCCGTTGGCCGCGTAGAAGGCGCTGCCCGGCGGGTTCGGCCCATAGGGTTCGACTTTCTTGTCGCCTTCGCCGACCGTGTTGGAGACCAGCGCCCAGGATCCGACCAGTTGATCCTTGACGGATTTTTCCTGGGCAAAAGCGGCGCTCACAAATGGCGCCGCCGCCAAAACTATCGTCGCCGCCATCATGCCGATCTGTTTCATGTTTCCTCCCTTAAGATTTTTGATTGCTGAGATGTAGAAGTGATCTAGCTTTTATTCGCCCTTGATGCCGGCATTGGCGAAGATCACCGGCCACCGCTGCACTTCCTCATGCAGGAATTTGGCGAATTCCTCCGGCGTGGTGCCGCGCGGAACCAGGCCAAGCGGCAATAACGTCTTTCGCAGTTCGGGATCGGCCAAGGCATTGTTGAAGTGCTGATTGAGCTTCGCGATCACATCCTTCGGCGTGCCCGCGGGCGCGAGCAGCCCGAACCACGCCCCGGCGTCGAGCTCCGGGATCGGCAGTCCCGCCTCGGCGAAGGTCGGCACGTCGGGAAGCACGTCCAGCCGCTGCGGCGCGCCGACCGCCAGCGCGCGAACGTCGCCGTTCTCGATGTTGGGCTTGGTCACCGGCGTTCCGAACATGGATTGCACGTGTCCGGCGATCACGTCGTTGAGGGCCGGGCCGCCGCCGCGATAGGGCACATGGCGCATGCGAATGCCGCTCTTGTATTTGAACAGTTCGCCGGCGAGGTGGGGGAATGTTCCAGTGCCGCCGGAGGCGAAGGTCATTTCCTCGGAGCCGCGATATTTCGCCAGGAATTCGCCGAGGGTCCGCACGTCAAGCTTGGGGCTGACCAGCAGCACCACCGGCGTGGTGATGAGCAACGAGATCGGCGCGAAATCCTTTTCCGCGTCGTAGTTTACTTTTTTCAGGATGGAATCGACGGCGATGCCCACCGTCGCCATCAGGATGGTGTAGCCATCGGGCGCTGCCTTGGCGACCAGTGAAGTGCCGACCATGATGCCGGCGCCGGGCTTGTTCTCGACGACGATCTGCGCGCCCATGGTCTTGCTGACGCGCTCGGCGAGCAGACGCGCCGCGACGTCGGTGGTGGAGCCGGGCGCCAGCGGCACCACGAGCTCAATCGGGCGCGTGGGAAAACTTTGCGCCGGCGCCGGTTGCCCGCAGGCGATCAGTGTAGCCAAGCCGGCAATGGACGGCAGAATGCCCTTACTCATGGCCACCTCCAATCTAAAAGCAAGTTCGCGCAGTATATAGCCCAGTGCCCGTGCTAGATAGACGGTAGGATGATAGCGGCAGTCACGCTGCACTTCAGCTCGTGCGGCAGTAGGACCTCACGCATTAAGGGTGCGGTGAGGGGCCAGAGCTGCGCGAGCAATGCTAGGCTGGACCTACAACGAGGTGCTCCGATGCTGAGTTTTCAGAGTACTGACTCGGGACGTAAGATAAACATCGATTGCGACTCCCAAGGGATGGCGGTTCTATTGGGAGCGCTCGCACGGCTGATTGGAGAAAGAGCGTCTCACCTTCATTTGTGGACGGCGAGCGCAAGCGGTGGCCAGCTGAGTGACAAAACCCCTTGGGGCGAGGACGCCGTGCCTGAAGTTGTCATCAACTATGTTGCCGACGACTTCTTGCAAGAGTCGGGTTCAAATTAGGATGCGCTACCGCCGCTAATTACAACGTCGTCAATCCCGCCGCGCTTGCGGCGAGGAAAACCACCGCCCCGCCAAGCAGTAAAAACGCCGGGTGCAGTTTCGGCCACCAGGTGAGCACGGCGGCGGCAATGGCCACCACGCCCCAGGCTAGCGGCCCGGTGTCGGCCAAATTCAACAGCGCCAGCACCGCGGCCATGACGAATCCCGCGCCCATCGGCGCCAAGCCGTTTTCCAGCGCCGTATGCCAATCGGTTCCGCGGTAGCGATTCCAGGCGCGCGCCACGAAGAAACAAACGAGGCAGGGCGGCACAAAGAGCGCGAGCGTGGCGACCAGCGCGCCGCTCAAGCCCGCGATCTTCCAGCCGATCAGCGTCGCCAGCATCGATCCCGGTCCCGGCGTTACCCTCGCCAGTGCGAAGAGATCGAGGAATTCGCGCGCCGTGAGCCATTGCTGGACGTCGACCACCTGATGCTGCAACGGCGCGTAAATACTCGACGCCCCGCCGATTGCCGCCAGCGAGAGCGGCGCGATGATGGTGACAAGTACCAGTAACGTATTCTCACGCATGCGGCGGCTTTCTCGGCCACGCCGCGGCGACGCTGAGCGGCCCGGCCACCAACACCACCAGCAGCAACGGCAGATGGAAGATGCCGACCGCCGCGAATGTCCCCACCATGACCAGCGCCGGTATCACCCGCCGCGTCGAGTTTTTCGAGGCGATCATGGCAATGCGGATCAGCATGCCGATGGCGGCGGCGGCAACGCCCTGCATGGCGAGCTGAAAGCCCGGAACGGCGAGCAGGCGTTCGTAGGTGACCGCGGCGGCGATCACCACGACGAAAGGCGCGCTGAGGAGGCCGAGGAGCGCCACTAGAGCGCCGACGGTGCCGCGCAGGTGCTGGCCGATATAGACGCTGAGGTTCGTGGAGTTCACTCCGGGCAAAACCTGGCTGAGCCCATAGCCGGAGAAGAATTCCTCGTCCGTCATCCAGCCGCGAAGCTGCACGATCTCCCGGTGCACCCAGGCGCTCAGGCCGCCGCCGAAGCTGAACAGCCCGACCCAGAAGAACGTCTTGTAAAGCGCGGATAGGGGGACAATGAGGGCTGGTTTCGCCGCCGGATCGGCAGACGGTTCATCGGAGGGGGACATGCACGCGCCCTACGCCGACCGGCTGCGCAAGGCAAGCGGGATTGGAGAACGTCTTGCCATCGGGCCGGAACCTATTGTATTTCCGGTCTAACTCAGCGGCCCATGCGAGCGGTCTCGTCCGGTGCCGAAATCAAACCATGAGGGTTGCGCCATGTCCCGATCGGATTTCTCCAACGCCCCGCCGCTCACGCAGACCTGCCCGCAATGCGGCGCTGAGATGCGTGTCGTGCGCCGCGAGCCGGCGCCCGGCTCGGCCACGCTCGAGCGGCTGTTCTTCGAATGCAAGTGCGGCCACACCGCCGGCAAGATGCAGGCTAAGCCGGCGAAGGCGGGATAGGGTCTAAGCCCGCTTCTTCGGCTTGCGCTTCTGCTGCATGTAGGAGCGCAGCACCGCATTCATGCGCCGCTGATAGCCGCTGCCTTCGGTTTTGAAATAGTCGAGCACGTCCTCGTCGACCCGGATCGAGATCGCCTTTTTTTTCGCTGGGATCACGAGGGTCGCCTTTGACCAGTCGATGTCCTTGAATTCCGCCCAATCCGGATCGTTCGCGATTGAGGCGTCGATTTCCTCGTCGGTAAGGCTTCGAAGCCTTTCCCATTCAGTCCGCCCCTTCATCCGGCGGAGCTGCGAGAGCTTGTAAGTACGCACGTTGCTCATTGGACCTCGCTCGTCGAGCAGTAATAATGCGAAACGTAGCGCCCCGCATCATGTAGACAATCGCGATCAACGTTCCGTCCGGCAGAGGACCGATCGCCACAAAGCGAGTCTCGCCTTTTCGATCAGATCGATATTCATAAACCGGATTGGCTACAATTTTGGCGGCATCGATGAAATCAATACCCCGCTTGTTTAAAACCCACTCGCGTTTTTCGGCATACCAGTCGAACTCGACATCGCCGGGATCTTTGTCTTTTCCCACCGCGCGCCCCCCCTGCCGCGCAACAATAAGGGAGCAGGTTACCATCCCCTAGCCTGGGGGTAACAGGAGGGACGAATGTATATACATTTGTATGTGGCGTCAATGCGGCGCTAGCCTGTGAATAGCCGGGACAATCCGCATTAACCCGGGCTTCCGGCACAGCCGCCCTACATTCTCACCGATTCCCCGCTAGCCTCGCGAGTCACCATGCGCTTTCCGCCCAATTTCCTTGACGAGCTGCGCGCCCGGCTTCCGGTATCGGAGGTCGTTGGCCGGCGCGTGAAGCTGAAGAAGGCCGGGCGAGAATGGAAGGGTCTCTCGCCCTTCAACAAGGAGAAGTCGCCGTCCTTCACGGTCAACGATCAGAAGGGCTTCTACAAGGATTTCTCCTCGGGCAAACATGGCGACATCTTCACCTTCGTCATGGAGACCGAGGGGCTGACTTTCCCCGAAGCGGTGGAGCGGCTCGCCGGCTTGGCCGGGCTACCGATGCCGGTGGTGTCGCGCGAAGCCGAAGCGCACGAAGCGCGGCGCAAGACGCTGCATGATGTGCTCGATCTCGCCGCCAAATTTTTCGAGGCGACGCTGGCCGCGCGCACAGGCGCGAAGGCACGCGGCTATCTCGCCGATCGCGGCATCGACCCGGCCACGCAATTGAAATTCCGCATCGGTTATGCGCCCGGCGAACGCTACGCTCTGAAGGAGCATCTGGGCGGCCACGGCATTTCCACCGCCGACATGATCGAAGCCGGGCTGTTGATTTCCGGCGACGAGATCCCGGTGCCCTTCGATCGCTTTCGCGACCGCGTGATGTTTCCGATCACCGATTTGCGCGGCCGCGTTATTGCTTTCGGCGGCCGTGCCTTGGAAAAAGACGTAGCGGCGAAATACCTGAACTCGCCGGAAACGCCGCTCTTTCACAAAGGTTCGAACCTCTACAACTTGCCCGCCGCGCGCGCGGCGGCGCACGCGGGGAAACAGGTTGTGGTGGTGGAAGGCTATGTCGACGTCATCGCCATGGTGACGGCGGGCTTCGAGGCGAGCGTCGCCCCGCTCGGCACCGCGCTCACGGAGGACCAGCTCGCGCTGCTGTGGAAGATCGCTGACGAGCCGGTGCTGTGTTTCGACGGCGACGCGGCCGGGCGCGGCGCCGCCTATCGCGCGGTCGATCTCGCCATGCCGCGGCTGTTGCCCGGCAAGAGCCTGAAATTCGCGCTGCTGCCGGAAGGTCAAGACCCGGACGATCTCGTGCGCTCGGGCGGGCGCGAGGCGGTCGGCGAGGTCATCGCGCAAGCGCGTCCGCTGGCGCAGATGCTATGGGCCCGGGAAACCGAAGCCGGCGGTTTCGATACGCCGGAGCGGCGCGCCGCGCTCGAGGCCCGCATCGGCGACGTCATCGCCTCCATCGGCAACGAGTCGGTGCGCAAATATTATCGCCAGGACTTTGCCGAGCGCCTGCAAGGCTTGTTCGGCCAGAGCGGGGGGTTTCGCCCAAGGCGTGCGGCGGGCGAGGACCGCTGGCGCGAGCGCAATCAATGGCAATCGGGGGAACGAGGCGCCAACCGGTTTCCGGGCTATGCCGCGCGCACCGCCGCCGGCCGGCCGCAGCCCTATATGGTCGCGAGCCAGCAGTTGGCCACCAGCGCCCTCCATCGCGGGCACCGGACCTCGATCCCGCGCCGGGAGGCGCTGATCCTGCAAGCGGCGCTGAATCACCCTTGGCTGCTCCACGATCACCTGGAGGAATTGGCGCAACTAGAGTTCCGTCATGCCGATGCCCAGCGCCTCAAGGGCGTTTTGATCGACATTTATGCCGACGGAGATGGTATCGAGGCGGAGCGAATGCGGGCGGAGCTTACCGCCCGGGGGCTCGCCGACGTGCTGGACCGGGTGGATAAGGCCATCACCACCACCTCGGTCTGGGGTTTGCAGCCGGAAGCCGCCCCCGAAGACGTGTTATTGACCTGGAAACAGCTTGTTGCCTTGCATCGGCAGTGGCATTCCCTAATTAAGGAGTTGAAGGATGCCGAGCTAGCCTTGGGGCAGGAAAGCAACGAGGCTAACTATTCCTGGTTGCAGGATGTGAAAACTCGGCTCTCTGCCGCCGACGGAACCGAGGCTTTGATTGAGGGGTTTGGAGTCTCATCCGGACGTCCGGCACGTAGTTTTTGACATAACGACCTGGAAAAACGCGAGTCCGGCGGACAAAAGCGGCGCGGCAGCGAAATAAAGCGTTTCCGGTTGGCAAAGTGTTGAATAAAGAAGGGTTAATTGGAGTTTAACGGGGCTTCGGCGACAATTCGAAGCTCGATTCGGCAGTGCCGGCGCGGTGCTGCCGGTTCCGCCGCCAGTTGTGAGCCATGGCCGCCCGGTTACGGGCGCGAACGGCTCATGCGGCGGCCAGGAGAGAAGAATGGCGAGTAAGGCAGCGGTAGCGGCAACGGCGGCGCGTAAGCCGAAGGCAAAAGAAGAGGCCAAAGGCGAGGCGCCGGAAAAGGAAACGCCGGACGCGCCCGAAGGCGCGCCGCTGCTCGACCTCTCCGACGCCGCCGTCCGCAAGATGATCAAGCTGGCGAAGAAGCGCGGCTACGTCACCTATGAACAATTGAATGCCGTCCTGCCTTCCGAGGAAGTGACCTCCGAGAAGATCGAGGACATTTTGGCGATGCTCAACGAAATGGGCATCAACACCGTCGAATCCGAAGAAGCCGAAGCCGAGGAAGAGGAAAAGGGCGAGGAGCCGGAAGAGGCGGATGAGCCCGAGGGCGAGCTCGTCGAAGTCCAGCCGAAAGTCCCCGCCAAAGCCGAAGCCAAGGAGCCGTCCGAGCGCACCGACGATCCGGTACGCATGTATCTGCGCGAGATGGGCTCGGTCGAGCTGCTGTCGCGCGAGGGCGAGATCGCCATCGCCAAGCGCATCGAGGCCGGCCGCGAGGCGATGATCGCAGGCCTATGCGAAAGCCCGCTGACTTTCCAGGCGATCATCATCTGGCGCGACGAACTGAATAACGGCAAAGTTTTCCTGCGCGACATCATCGATCTCGAAGCCACCTATGCCGGCCCCGACGCCAAAAACAACATGGCGGCGGCCAACGGCCAGGGTGGACCCGGTGTGCCGGGAGCGCCGCCGGCTGCGCCCGCGGGCGCGACGCCTTTCATGCAGGTGGTGGCGCCGTCGGCGCCTCCCGCCGCGCCGCCCACGGCGACGCCTTTCAAGCCCGCCGACGGTGACGAAGCCGTGCCGGGCGAGACGCCGCCCGAGGGCGATCTCGACGACGATGAGTTCGAGAATTCTCTGTCGCTTGCGGCCATCGAAGCCGAGCTGAAGCCGAAAGTCGTCGAGACCTTCGACAACATCGCCGGCACCTTCAAGCGGCTGCGGCGCCTCCAGGACCAGGACATCGAGAAGCGGCTCAGCAATGAAAAGCTCTCCCCCAACCAGGAACGCTCCTATCGGAAGCTGAAGGAAGAGATCATCGCCGAGGTGAAGTCGCTGCGGCTCAATCAGCAGCGCATCGATAGTCTCGTCGAGCAGCTTTACGACATCAACAAGAAGCTCGTCGGCTTCGAAGGCCGGCTGATGCGGCTGTCGGAAAGCTACGGCGTTACCCGCGAAGACTTCTTGAAGAATTACCAGGGCTCGGAGCTCGACCCGCGCTGGCTCAACCGGGTGTCGAAACTCTCCGCCAAGGGCTGGAAGAACCTCGTCGCCAAGGACAAGGACAAGATCAAGGAACTGCGCCTCGAGATTCAGGCGCTCGCCGGGCTGACCGGACTTGAGATCGGCGAGTTCCGCAAGATCGTGCACATGGTGCAGAAGGGCGAGCGCGAGGCGCGCCAGGCGAAGAAGGAAATGGTGGAGGCGAATTTGCGCCTCGTCATTTCCATCGCCAAGAAATACACCAACCGCGGCCTGCAATTCCTCGATTTGATCCAGGAAGGCAACATCGGCCTGATGAAGGCGGTCGACAAGTTCGAATACCGCCGCGGCTATAAATTCTCCACCTACGCGACGTGGTGGATCAGGCAGGCGATCACGCGCAGCATCGCCGACCAGGCGCGCACCATCCGCATTCCCGTGCACATGATCGAGACCATCAACAAGATCGTGCGCACGTCACGGCAGATGCTCAACGAGATCGGCCGCGAGCCGACCCCGGAGGAACTGGCCGAAAAATTGGGAATGCCGCTGGAGAAGGTGCGCAAGGTCCTGAAAATCGCCAAGGAGCCGCTGTCGCTGGAGACACCGATCGGCGACGAGGAAGACTCCCACCTCGGCGATTTCATCGAGGACAAGAACGCCATCCTCCCGATCGACGCGGCGATCCAGTCGAATTTGCGCGAGACCACGACGCGGGTGCTGGCTTCGCTCACCGCGCGCGAGGAGCGCGTGCTGCGCATGCGCTTTGGCATCGGCATGAACACCGATCATACTTTGGAAGAGGTCGGCCAGCAGTTTTCCGTGACGCGCGAGCGCATCCGGCAGATCGAGGCCAAGGCGCTGCGCAAGCTGAAGCATCCGTCGCGGTCAAGGACGTTGCGGAGCTTCCTGGATAATTAGAATTTCCTCCCTGGCTCGGTCACGGAGTTACACAGCTGTCGACGAAGAGTTCGTCAGGAGTGGCTTACTCCTGATTGCGAATGAGCTTTCGGATCAGGTAGGGCAGAAATAGCGGCCAGAGCAGCCAGTTTAGCCAAAGCATCGCACTAAACCAGTCTCGCGACCTCGGCCAGTTATTGCTTGATGACCAATGCTCCACGCCGCTGATCGTCAGCGGTTTGTCGGCGGGTTGCCATTCCTCCGACGTTACCGCCGAAACCAGGGGTATGTGATACCTCAGTGTCATCCACACTCGCTCCCCCAGCGGCCAGTAC
>JAXDOR010000089.1:0-3834 GCA_034668825.1 Alphaproteobacteria bacterium
CAGATCGCCCGCCGCCATGGCTATCATGCGACCTTCATGTGCCGGCCAAAACTGCCGAATCTGTTCGCGTCCGGATGGCACCTGCATCAATCGATGGTGTCGCGCGCCGGCGGCGAGAATGCCTTCATGGCAACAGACGATGGCAAGCTGTTGAGCGTGTTCGGCCGCGGTTATCTGGCAGGGCTGCTGCAGCATGCCCGCGCCTCGGCGGTGTTCACGACACCGACCATCAATGGCTACAAGCGCTATCGTTCCTATTCGCTGGCGCCGGATCGCGCGATCTGGGGGCGCGACAACCGCGGCGTCATGATCCGCGTGCTCGGCGGCCGGGGCGATCCCGCTACCCGGCTGGAAAACCGCATCGGCGAGCCCGCGGCCAATCCGTATCTCTACATGGCCTCGCAGATCCTTTCAGGCCTGGACGGCGTCGATCGCGGGCTCGATCCCGGGCCTTCGGCGGACACGCCCTATGAAACGCAGGCCGCGCTGTTGCCGAAGACGTTGCGCGAGGCGGTATCCGCGCTGCAGGACGATCCGTTTTTCCGCGACGCGCTGGGTGCGGAGTTCGTCGACTATTACGTCCACATCAAGAATGCCGAGATCGAGCGTTTCCAGGCCGAGGTCTCGGACTGGGAGCAGCGCGAATATTTCGAGATGTTTTGAACACCGTCATTCCGGGGCGTGAGCTTTGCGCAAAATTGACTGCGTCAATTTTGTCGCTAAGCGAACGAGCCCGGAATCCATAACCACGATTGGGGGTTATGGATTCCGGGCCTGCGCCAAGTGGGCGCATCCCGGAATGACGACGTTCAAATCCCCAGATACCGGTGCTGCAAATCCGGCTCCGCGATCAGCTGCTCGGACGTTCCGCTCCATACCGCGCGGCCGCGTTCGATCATGGTGTGCCGGTCGGCGATGCGGGTGAGGTTTTCGACGTTCTTGTCGATCACCAGCACCGATTGGCCGCGCGCTTTAAGCATCGACAGGCAGTTCCAGATCTCCTCACGGATCAGCGGCGCCAGCCCCTCGGTGGCTTCATCCAGGATCAACAGCCGCGGATTGGTCATCAGCGCGCGGCCGATCGCCAGCATCTGCTGTTCGCCGCCGGACAGCGTGACGCCCATGTTGTTGCCGCGCTCGGCCAGCCGTGGAAACAGCGCGTGAATCTTCTCGATGGTCCATGGATCGGGGCTACCCAACCGATTGCCGGACGCGGCGAGCAGGTTTTCGCGCACGGTGAGGTTGGGGAATATCTGGCGCCCTTCCGGGACGAGGCCGATTCCCAATTGTGCAATCCGGAAGGAGGCAAGGCCGCGAACATCATGTCCGGCGAACCGGATCACGCCCGCGCGCGCCGGCGTCAGGCCCATGATCGAGCGGATCGTCGTGGTCTTTCCCATGCCGTTGCGGCCCATCAGGGCCACCATCTCGCCGACACGAACCTGCAGCGACATGCCGAACAGCACCTGGCTCAGGCCATAGCAGGTTTCGATATTCTCGACCTCGAGCAGCGGAGTTGTCTCAGCCATGACGGGTCACCGCATGCTGATCGCCGAGATAGGCGCGCTTGACCTCCTCGTTGCTGCGAATCGCCGCAGGCGCATCGGAAGCGATGACGCGCCCGTAGACCAGCACGGTGATGCGGTCGGCCAGCGCGAATACCGCCTCCATGTCGTGCTCGACCAGCACGATGGTGAGCTCCCGCCGCAGTTCCTGCAGCAGCTTCACCATGCGCGCCGATTCGGTGATGCCGAGCCCGGCCATCGGTTCGTCGAGCAGCAGCAATCGCGGCTTTGTCGCCAGCGCGACCGCCAGTTCAAGCTCACGCTGCTCGCCATGGCTCAACTGCGATACCAGGACATCGGCGCGGTGCTCGAGCCCGACCCTGGCGAGCGCGGACCGCGCCGCATCGCGCAGGTGGTTTTCCTTGCGGGCACTGCCCCAGAAGTAGAAGGAGTGGCCGTCATGCGCTTGCGCTGCCAGCGCGACATTGTCGAGCGCGGTGAAGTCGGGCAGCAGCGAGGTGATCTGGAACGAGCGCGCGAGGCCGAGTGCGCTGCGCCTGTAGCTCGGCATCCTGGTGATTTCCTGACCGGCAAATCGAATGGTGCCGGAATTCGGCAGCAGTTGTCCGGTGAGCTGGCTGATCAGCGTGGTCTTGCCGGCGCCGTTGGGGCCGATGATCGCGTGCAATTCGCCGCTCGCAACGTCGAGCGAGAGGTTGTCGGTAGCGGCAATGCCGCCGAACCGCCGCACCAGATTTTCGACGCGAAGCAGGGGATCGCCTGAGGAATCAGCCACGTTGCAGCCTCCCCAACAGTCCCATGATGCCGCCGCGCCCGAACAGCACGATCAGGAGCAGCAGCGGGCCCATGATCAGCGCCCAGTACTCCGTGATCTGCGACAAAAACTCTTCCAGCAGCAGAAAAACGATCGCCCCGATCACCGGGCCGAACAGCGAGCCCATGCCGCCGAGCACGACCATGACCATCAGATCGCCGGAACGGGTCCAGTACATCACCGCGGGGCTGATGAAATCCGTGTTGTTGGCGAGCAGCGCCCCGGCCAGGCCGCAGATGGTGCCGGCGATGACGAAGCAGACCAGCCGGTAGCGGTTGGCGTGGAAGCCGATGGCCTGCATGCGCTGCTCGTTGGAGCGCACGCCTTGCACCACCATGCCGAAGCGCGAATTGACGATGCGCCCGATCAGCCAGATTCCACCGAACAGGCAGCCGAGGCAGAGATAATAGAACTGGACGCGGCCGGACAGGTTGATCAGGCCGGCGAAATCGCTGCGCTTGTAGACGGTCAGGCCATCGTCGCCGCCGTAGCGTGAAAGCCCGGAGGCGACATAATACGCCATCTGCGCGAAGGCGAGCGTGATCATGATGAAGTAGACGCCGCGGGTGCGCAGCGAGAGCGCGCCGATGACGAGCGCAAACAGCGCCGACGCGGCAAGCGCCACCGGCCACTGGATGAATCCCGATCCGACACCCTCATGCGCCAGGATGCCGACCGCGTATCCTCCGATCCCGAGATAGGCGGCGTGACCGAAGCTCATCATCCCGCCATAGCCCATGATGAGATTGAGGCTGGCCGCAGCCAGCGCGAAGATGACGATGCGGGTGAACAGCGTCAGGACGAAGATGTTGCCGCTGACCTGCGAATAGAGCGGAAGCAACAGCAGGGCGGCGATCGTCAGCACGGTGATCGCAGTGCGGGCGTTGATCGAAGCGGTCATCGCTTGCTGGCCGGAAACAGCCCCTCCGGACGCACCACCAGCACAATGGCCATCAGCAGGTAGATCAGCATCGAGGACAGCGCGGGCGCGGCGGTGGAAGCCGCGGTCGAGCTCAGGACCTGCCTGAGCAGGTCAGGCAGAAACGCGCGGCCCAGCGTGTCGATCATTCCAACGAAGATCGCGGCCAGGAACGCGCCGCGGATCGAGCCGATTCCTCCAATCACGATGATGACAAAGGCGAGAATCAGAATGTTCTCGCCCATGCCGATCTGGACCGTGAGGATCGGCGCCTGCATCAGCCCGGCGAGGCCGGCCAATGCCGCGCCGAGGCCGAATACCAGCGTGAACAGCAGCTTGATGTTGATGCCGAGCGCGCCGATCATTTCCCGGTTCGACGCGCCGGCGCGGATCAGCATGCCGATCCGGGTCCGCATCACCACGACGTAAAGCATCGCGGCGACGGCGAGCGCGACCAGGATAATCGCCAGCCGGTAGGCCGGATAGAACACCCCGGGCATGATCTGGATCGGCACCGTCAGCCAGGCCGGCAGCGGCAGCGCGAGGCCCGCGGGGCCCCAGATCAGCCGCACCGC
>JAXDOR010000090.1:0-4313 GCA_034668825.1 Alphaproteobacteria bacterium
GAGTAATAGAGACTACGGTGCGAATCGGCTGCAATATCCACCTGGGCGTCAAGCTGCTTCGCCAGAGAATACACCAGGCTGGTGCCGAGCCCACCTTTCTTCTGACTTGCGCCCGGATCCGACTTGCCAACTCCGTTATCCGAAATCGTCGGCTTCCACGTCGACCTTGAGCGAGATTGGCCGGCTATCACCAATCATTTGCGCCAATGTTTCGGATCATCGCTTCAACTCTCGTCGGTTCTTCGTTGATGAGACTTATCGACGTCTTGCCACGCCGCGCGTTAACGCTGGCCGGGAGGCTGTTCGAGGATTTGCTCGTCCTTCGGCTGCAGCGCGATCTTCATCCGCTCGCGCACATCCGCGGGCGAACTGATCAGGGCGAAGATGATGTCCTGGAGCTGCGCGCCGGTCTGCGGCCGGACCTCCATCTTCTCGGTGGCGGCGGCGGCGATGAATTCCGGGTCTTTGATCATGGCCGCAAACGCCGCGCGCAGCGCCGCCACCCGGTCGGCCGGAACGCCCGGCGTCGTGGCCAGCGGCCGCCCCACGGTCGAGGCGCGCGCCATGAATTCGAGCAGCGGCTTGTCCGCGGGCCTGACCGGCAGTTCGGTGATCAGCGGCACGTCCGGCAGCTCCGGTTCCTTTTCGATGCCGGACTGGACCAGCGGAATGAGCAGCCTCCTCGGTATCCAATCCGGATGCGACCCCATGTAGGACGAATACGGATTGGTGCCGCGCCCTTCGACCTCGCCGCGCTCCATCGCCAGGTCGATATGCGCGCCGCCGGGATAGCCGAACACGATCTTGAATTTGGTGCCGAGCACATTGTTGTAGAACGCCGGGTATTGCACCGACGCCGAGCCGGCACCGGTGGTGCCGATGGTGGTAACGCGCTGCTTCGCCTCTTCGATGGTTTTCGTCGGCGAAGTGTGCCAGACGGCGAGCAGTTGGTTGGAGAAGATCACATTGGCGATCCAATTGAACTCGCGCAGATCGGCTTTGAGCTGGGGTGACATGCCGAGGGCCTGATCCGCGGCCAGTCCCTGACTGACGATGCCGATGACGGTCCCGTCGTGCGGCGCGACCTGGGTGAAATAATTCGCCGCGGTGATACCGCCGCCGCCCGGCATGTTCACGACGATCATCGACGGATTGCCGGGGATGTACTTCCCCATGAAGCGGGCAATCAGCCGCGAGTACTGATCGTAATCGGTGGCGGGCGTGGTCCGCACGATGACGCGGATCTGCTTGCCACGATAGAAATCGCTCACCGCATCGGCCATGGCGGGCGTGGAGGCAAACGCCAAAACGCCGATGAGCGCAGCGGCTGCGATTTTGGACACTGCGTTCGCCTCCCCACGTTCTTGGCTGGTTATCGTTTTGGTTATTTTGCACGCTGCAGAGGCCAGGCGCGAACATTTCCGTCGTGCGCTCGCCGGTCAGCGCATCGGCTGAAGCCGTCAGATCAAACAGGCCGCGCTGCGCCGCCCGCACGTGCGCGCTTCCCGCATGGGTCCTCTGCAGATGCTTTGTGCGATTTAGCACATTTCTTCTGTATAAATGATATATAAACCGCTCAAACGAGCAGATACGCGCGTCGTACAATTTATGGTTGCAAAGCCCTGCCTGCGCTGCCCGGCGAAGAGGTATTGCCATGGCTCCCCCACGAGCGCCATTCGACCCACACGCGTTTCTCACCATGGTTGGCGAGGGCCGGAGCGTTGTGACCTATGCCAAGGATCGCATCGTCTTTTCGCAGGGAAATGCTGCCGACGCGGTCTTCTACATCCAGAGCGGCAAGGTGAAAGTCACTGTCTTGTCGGAGCAAGGCAGGGAAGCAATCGTCGCCATGCATGGAGCGGGCGAATTTTTCGGAGAAGCATGTCTGGCCCGGCAGGCGCAGCGCTTGGCCACGGTCGTGGCCATGACGGAAACCGTCGTCATGCGATTGGAGAAGGCGGCTGTCATGCGCGTGATCCATGAGGAGCCTGCATTCTCCGAGATGTTCATTGCCTATCTTCTGAGTCGGACCATCCGCGCCGAATCTGACCTCGTCGATCAGCTGTTCAATTCGAGTGAGAAACGTCTTGCCCGTTTGCTCTTGCTGCTGGCGAACTTTGGCAAGGAAGGCAAACCGGAGCCGATCCTCGCGAAAATCAGCCAGGAGACGCTCGCGGAGATGATCGGCACGACCCGATCCCGCGTAAGCTTGTTCATGAACAAGTTTCGAAAGCTCGGTTTCATTGACTACAACGGCCACATCGAAGTCCACAGTTCATTGTTGAATGTCGTTCTGCATGACCAGCCGTACACTGAGGCTTAAGGCGCTTTAACGAACCAGTGTCCATCGGCTTAAGCTGGCGTCAACCCCAACCGTCGGTATGTACGACTTCGTACATACGCATCCCGCGTTTGGTGTAACCTGCCCGCATCATCGGCAGCGGCCCTGCGCCAGGCGACCGGTGGCTGAGAGATCTTGCGCTCCCGCCTGTCACCAACGGAGGGGAGAAATGGTGGAACACTATAAAGTCAATTTGAAAACGGTCACCCGGCCCCTTGTCGGAAGATTTGTCAGCGCCCCGCCCGTTCTCACCGCCAGTGACCACACAACCGACTATACGTGCGAGAATTGCGGCACCGTGTTGCTGCATGCGGAAGAAGGTCAAGTGCACGGCGTCACGATTCACTGCCTGAATTGCGGATCATTCAATTCCACGGATGCCTAGGTCGTCTCGGCGGCTGCCTCAATCAAACGAAATCCTTGCGCGTGATGCGCGTCAATGCAGGACGCGGGGCTGGTCCGCCAGGTCGGTCCACATCCTGGCCATACAAAGGAAACGCGCTCTCAGATCGGGCTGAGGAACATCTGTGGCGAGCCCTCGACACTCCGCCGCCAAACGGAGGCACATCAGCGCGTATTTATAGAGGTAATTTGAATCCGGCACAGCGCTCCTCCTTTGAGGCGGGAGCGTTTGCATCTCTCAGTCGTCGGCGGGCCAGTAGACGGTGCCGGTGATGAGGTTGAGATAGGGGCGATTGATTAATGAGCGAGCCTGGATTTAGCACGGAATTGCACGCAACTCTGATCCGCTGCGCTTTATCCGGCAAGTTGAATGGAGGTCGGATGGCGGGCCTTGGCGGCATAAGACAGCACTATCCGGTCTCAGGTCTTGCGGTAGCCCCCTGCTCTTCGAAAGCTTCGCCAATTGTTTATAGATCGGCCCGCTGCCGGGGTATTTTTGCGCCGATTATTGCACCCGGGCAGGGACTCGGCCACGGTTGGGCACAGTGCATCGCGGAGGCCCATATGCGCGGTCTACTCTTGGTTGCCCTGTGCATCGTTGGACTGCTTTACGCCGCCAGCCAAATGCAACAGAAGGCGCGCTGGGCAAGAGCTGTGTGTGATCATGCGATCACGACCTGCGACAGCCCGCGTTGGCTGTTAATCACAGCAGCCATCATTATTTTCTGCTATGCGCTCACGCGCTGGACGGAATGAAACAGAACGTTGCGCTTGAGAACTCCCGCCTGCGCAGCATGAAATGTTGTTACTTGGACGGAAAGGCTACCGGGCCGGCGCCTTGTAGATCAGGGATTGCTTGGCCCGCTCGATGACCTTCGGCGGCAAGGCGTAGAGCTTGGCCACCAGTGCCTGCAGCTCCTCCCCGCCCATCGGGCCGATGTCCAAGCCGGACTTCTCCGCTTCCGCCAGCAGCGTTTTGTCCTGCAGCATGGCGCTGAAGGCTCCACGCAAGGCCGCGACGCGATCGGCCGGCACGCCCGGCGGCAGCAGATAGGGACGGCCGAACAGGTTCTGGCTGTAGATCATGTCCATGATCTGCCGGTCTTCCTCGGTTTTCGCGAATGCGATCGCCAGCGGCACGCCCAATTTGTTCATTTCCGGATGACCGCGGAGGTCCTCCTGGACCAACAGGCGCACGAACCCGCTGGTGATCCAGTCGCGTTGCTGGGTCAGGAAGCTCGACCAATCCATGCCGCACATGCCTTGCACTTCGTTGCGTTCCATCGCGATCATGATTTCGCGGCTGCCGGCGTATCCGCCGATGAGGCGCAGCTTCACGCCGAGCACGTTGATCAGCATGACGGGGTATTCCCGCAGCGACGCGCCTTCGCCGCTGGTGCCAATGATCGCCTCCTTGTCGAAGGCCTCCGCAAACGTCTTCACCGGCGCGTCGGAGCGGATCACGCAAAAGTACACGCTGTTGTTGGCGCTGCCGACCATGATGAACTTTGAGGGATCGTGCGGCACCGCTTGGTCGGAGATGAGCGGCTGCGTGATCGCGACCGCCTGC
>JAXDOR010000091.1:0-3559 GCA_034668825.1 Alphaproteobacteria bacterium
GAGGCGGTGCAGGCCGCCGACTTCTATTACGCCCCCGACCCTTCGAGCCAGATCGCCTGCAGCATCGGCGGCAATGTGGCGGAGAACTCGGGCGGCGTGCACTGCCTGAAGTACGGCCTGACCACCAACAACCTGCTCGGCTGCGAGATCGTGCTGATGACCGGCGAAATCCTCCGCCTCGGCGGCAAGCATCTCGACAGCGAGGGCTACGATCTGCTCGGCATCGTCACCGGTTCGGAAGGCCTGCTCGGCGTCGTAACCGAGGTCACGGTGCGCCTCTTGCGCAAGCCGGAGACGGCTCGGGCGCTGCTGGTGGGCTTTGCGTCTTCGGAGGATGCCGGTGAATGCGTCGGCCGCATCATCGGCGATGGCATTATCCCCTCCGGCATGGAAATGATGGACAAGCCGGCGATCCATGCCGTCGAAGCATTCGTCAATGCCGGCTATCCGCTGGACGTCGAGGCGCTGCTGATCGTCGAACTCGATGGCCCCGGCGCCGAATGCGATCACCTCGTGCAGCGCGTGTCGGAAATCGCCAAAAGCTGCCGGGCGACGACGCTGAAGGTCTCGACCTCGGAAGCGGAACGGTTGCTGTTCTGGGCCGGCCGCAAGGCGGCGTTTGGCGCTATGGGACGCATTTCGCCGGACTACATGTGCATGGACGGCACCATCCCGCGCGCCAAGCTGCCGCTGGTGCTGCGCCGCATGCAGGAAATGTCGCAAACCCACGGCTTGCGCGTCGCCAACGTTTTCCACGCCGGCGACGGCAATTTGCATCCTCTAATCCTCTATGACGCCAACCAGCCGGGTGAACTGGAGCGCGCGGAAGCATTTGGTGCTGACATCTTGAAGCTCTGCGTCGAAGTCGGCGGCGTGCTTACCGGCGAACATGGGGTCGGCGTGGAGAAACGCGACCTGATGCCGGTGATGTTTAGCGAGGCCGATCTCGATCAGCAGCAGCGCCTCAAATGCGCCTTTGACGACAAGGGCCTGCTCAATCCCGGCAAGGTATTTCCCAAACTGCACCGCTGCGCAGAGCTCGGGCGCATGCATATCTCCGGCGGCAAGATGCCGTACCCGGACATTCCAAGGTTTTAGCGTCGCCCGATGACCGACACGCTCAAACCCCGCGACGCCAAGGAGGTCGAGGCCACCCTGCGCTGGGCGCTCGATGGCGAAAAGTCGCTTGAGCTCGTCGGCCGTGGCTCCAAACGCGCCATGGGGCGTCCCAGCCAGACCGAGCTGACGCTGGACCTATCGAGCTTGACCGGCGTGATGCTCTACGAGCCGGAGGAGCTGGTGCTATCCGCGCGCGCCGGAACGCCCATTGCCGAGATCGAAGCTCTGGTCGCGTCCAAAGGTCAGCAGCTTGCTTTCGAGCCAATGGATTACGGCCCGGTTCTCGGCGGTGTGCTTGGCCAAGGGACGATCGGCGGAGTGCTCGCGGCGAACCTGTCCGGGCCGCGCCGGATCAAAGCCGGTGCTGCGCGCGACCACTTCCTGGGATTCCACGCAGTGTCGGGCCGCGGCGAAGCCTTCAAGTCCGGTGGCCGTGTAGTGAAGAACGTGACTGGCTATGACCTGTGTAAGCTGCTGGCCGGCTCCTGGGGCACGCTCGCTGCTATGACCGACGTCACGATTAAGACGCTGCCCAAAGCGGAGACCGAAGAGACACTGCTGGTGCTTGGTCTCACCGACGCTGCCGCCATCAAGGCGATGACCGCGGCGATGGGTTCCCCCTGCGAGGTGTCGGGGGCGGCGCATCTGCCCGCTACAGCCGCGCTCCGCGTCGCAGGCCACATTCACCGGATGGCGATCACTGCGTTCCGCCTCGAAGGCGTCGCCCCCTCTGTGACGCATCGCAAGCTCGAACTGGAATCGTTGATGCGCGCGTTTGGCGAACTCGACCTGATGGCGGAAGACGAATCGCAGGCCTTTTGGCGGTCGGTGCGCGATGTGCTGCCCTTTGCGGCGACCGGAACTGTCGAACGCCCCCTATGGCGAATCTCCACCGCCCCCAGCAAAGGCGCCGAGGTAGCCAGTGCAATCGCCGCGCAGGCGGGGGCGCAGGCGTTTTACGACTGGGGCGGTGGGCTGGTCTGGATCGAGTTGCTACCAGCGCCTGACGCCGGCGCAGCCATCGTGCGGCGTGTGGTTGCGGCCGCCGGTGGACATGCGACGCTGGTGCGCGCGCCTCCCGCGGTTCGCGCCGCCGTTCCCGTGTTCAGCCCGCAGGAACCCGCTCTTGCCGCGTTGAGCAAACGGGTGAAGGAGAGCTTCGATCCTAAAGGCATTCTCAATGCGGGACGGATGTGGGCAGGGGTGTAGAACGTAGAGATGCAAACCTCTTTCACCCTCGCCCAGCTTGCCGACCCGCAGACCGCCGAATCGGAGAAAATTCTCCGCGCCTGCGTGCATTGCGGCTTCTGCCTTTCGACCTGCCCGACCTACGTGCTGCTCGGCGACGAACTCGATTCGCCGCGCGGACGCATCTACCTGATCAAGGAGATGTTGGAGCACGACCGTCCGGCAACCGCCGAGGTGGTCAAGCATATCGACCGCTGCCTATCCTGCCTCGCCTGCATGACCACATGCCCCTCGGGGGTGAACTATATGCATCTCGTCGACCATGCCCGCGCGCATATCGAGGAGACCTACCGGCGCCCTTGGTTCGACCGGCTTTTGCGCGGCGTGCTGGCTAAGGTGCTGCCAAATCCCGCGCTTTTGCGCCACGCATTGGCGGCCGCGCTGCTCGCCAAGCCCTTCGCTCCGCTATTCGCCGCGCTTGGGCTCAAATCCGTCGCCGCCATGCTGCGGCTGGCGCCGAGGCGAAATCCTCCGCAGGCGCCCGACCGCAAGCGGCACGTTTTCCGAGCGCAGGGGGAGCGCAGGGCGCGGGTCGCGCTGCTCGACGGTTGCGTCAACCCGGTGCTGGCGCCCTCTATCAACGCCGCGGCGATTCGTCTTTTGACCCGCCACGGCGTCGAGGTGGTGCTGGCAGAAGGCGAGGGCTGCTGCGGTTCACTGGTCCATCATCTTGGCCGCGAGCAGGAGGCGCTTGATTCCGCCCGCGTCAACATCGACGCGTGGACGCGCGAGATCGAGGGTGAGGGGCTCGACGCCATCCTCATCACCGCGTCGGGCTGCGGAACCACGATCAAGGACTATGGTTTCGCGCTGAGAACCGATTCGGCGTATGCACAGAAGGCAGCAAGGATTTCCGCGCTCGCCAAGGACATCACCGAATATCTGACCACGCTGAAACTGCCGCCGCCGATCACCCGCGCCGGCCCGGTGGTCGCGTATCACTCCGCCTGCGCGTTGCAACACGGACAGAAAATCACGGGGCAACCGAAAGAATTGCTTTCCAAGTGCGGCTTCCTAGTCAAAGATGTAGCGGAAGGACATTTGTGCTGCGGCTCTGCCGGAACCTACAACATCCTGCAGCCGCAACTGGCGACAAGGTTGCGAGATCGCAAGATTGCGAATATCGAAGCTTTGAAGCCTGACGTGATTGCTGCCGGGAACATCGGCTGCATCACTCAGATCGCGGCGGGCA
>JAXDOR010000092.1:0-4450 GCA_034668825.1 Alphaproteobacteria bacterium
AAGGTGTCCTCGGCGTTCACGTGCACCAGCGGAATGTTGTAGCTGTCGCGGAACAGCGCCGCGACCTTCTGCCCTTCGGCGAGCCGCAGCAGGCCGTGATCGACGAACACGCAGGTGAGCTGCTCGCCGATCGCTTCGTGAATGAGCACCGCGGCAACCGCCGAGTCGACGCCGCCCGATAGTCCGCAGATCACCTTGCCTTTGCCGACCTGTTTGCGGATTTTCTCGATCGCCTCGTCCTTGAAGGCGCGCATGGTCCAGTCGCCGGTGAGCCCCGCGATGTTGCGCACGAAGTTGCGGATCAGCGCCGCGCCGTGCGGCGTGTGCATGACCTCGAGATGGAATTGGGTCGCGTAGAATTTGCGCGCGTCGTCGCCAATGATCGAGATTGGCGAGTTCGGCGCGCGGCCGAGCACGCGGAAACCCGGCGGCAGTTCGGTGACGCGGTCTCCGTGGCTCATCCAGACCGGATATTTTTCGCCCTTCTTCCACACGCCGTCGAATAGCGCCGAGTCTTCGGTGACTTCCACTTCGGCGCGGCCGAATTCGCGGTGATGCCCGCCCTCGACCTTGCCGCCAAGTTGATGCGCCATCGCCTGCTCGCCGTAGCAGATGCCGAGCACCGGCACGCCGGCCTGATAGATCGACATCGGCGCCAGCGGCGCGTCCTTCTCATGCACCGAGGCGGGGCCGCCGGACAGGATCACGGCAATCGGCTGCATCTCGCGGAAGGCCGCTTCCGCCTTTTGGTAGGGCACGATCTCGGAATAGACGCCCTCCTCGCGCACCCGCCGCGCGATAAGCTGCGTTACCTGCGAGCCGAAGTCGACGATGAGGATTTTATCGTGGGCGGGAGGGGTCATGGCGGGTTCTAGACCCGTCCGCTGCGTCTGTCGAGGCGGTGTGCCGGTGCTCATGGGACAGCATGAAGATACGCCCGCGCGGCCGCCGCCGCCCGCCGCTGGCGCGGCTTTTCCACGGAAAATTCGGCGGCCTAGGCGGTAACGGCGGGCGCTAGTAGCAAGCTTGTCCGCCCATCATGCCCGAGGGCGTCATGGCTTGGCAGCGCTGCCCCGGCGCAGTGCCTGCGTTAGATAAAGGAAGGCGGCCGGCGGGCGTGCAACAAAAGCGTGGGAGATTGCCGCCGCCGCCTACGACCTGAGCCAGGCCCTGGGCGGGCCCGCGGGGGGTGACGCAGAAACAAGGACGGCCGGCAACACCGGCGCTGAGCGCGCAGGTTCCCGAACTGGTCGCGCACATCAACTGCGCGGCACCGGGGGTTGGGACAGCAGCGGCAAGCAGCAGAAGAGAAATCGCGACGAGATATCTCATGGCCAGGCCCTCCCCCGCGACAGCGCGTCCGCACTGGCGTAAGCGGGCAGCACCGTCTGAATCTCCTTGGCGGTGAAAAATTCCGCCGGTCTCGTTTCATCTTGCGCGACTTCAAGACGTGCGTCGGCCGGGCCGCCGATCAAACGGTATGTGTCGCTCCGGCTTCCGCCGTATTTGATCTCGACCGTACGGCCGGAAATCTCCGCCCCAACCGAAGCCGGCGCGGAGGGAAGCTTGAAATATTCAAATTCAAACCGCTCGCCCATCCGAAATGGCTGGTCCCTCACGATCAGGAAATACATGTCGTGCTCGGCCTTGCCGCCGGGAACGGTCGGACGCTGAACCTGCTTGAAATAATAATCCGCCAGCACCGTCTCGTCGGGATCGAGTCCCAGAATGGCGACCTGATAGACATGATTGCCCTTCGACTGCACGTAGAACCACCAGCCGATCGAGAGCGTCATCACCGCGATGCCGACGCAGACGCTGGAAACAAAATAGAGCCGGTATGTCTTCTGCTCGAGTTCGGACGGCGGCGGGTCTTTCCGCGTCATGCACTCGGAGTAGTAGGTATGCGCAGTGCGGGTGACGACGAGGATGAAAAGAACCGCGAACAGGAATGGCCCGAATTGTTCGGCCAGCCGGGTGATCGCCTCGACGGTCGATAAATCCACATTCATGACCTAACCCCCCGGGTTCACCGCGTGCGAAGTGATCACGCGATCATATCCTTCGGTAGCATGGCAGGCAACAGATCGCGCTCGGCGGGAATAGCCGGTGAGCTAACGTCCGCCGCCGAGCAGGATCAGACACGGTGCAGGAGCGAGACGAAGAAACCATCGGTGTCGGTGCGCCGGGGCGTCATCAGCAAGCCCTCGTCCGACATCAGCACCGCCCGTCGGAACAGGAAGGCGCGGTCGCCTAGCGGTTTGGCCACGTCGGAAGGCGGCACCAGCGCGAAGTCGGAATGCCGCCCGAGAAAAGCGCGGATCTGCGCGCCATTTTCCTCATCAAGCACCGAACACGTGACATAGGCGATACGGCCGCCTGGTTTTAGGAGACCGACGGCGCGGTCGAGAATGACGGCCTGTTCCTTCGCCCGCAATTCGAGCGCACCCGGGCGCATACGCCATTTGGCGTCGGGATTGCGCCGCCAGGAGCCGGTGCCGGTGCAAGGCGCGTCGATCAGGACGAGATCGATGCGGCCTTCGAGATCGGCGAGGGTATCGCCGACTGATTTGGGAGTGCGGACCTGCACGTTGCGCGCACCCGAGCGCACAAGGCGTTCGTGAATTGGCGCCAGCCGGCGCTTGTCGGTGTCGGTGGCGAAAATCTGGCCATGATTTTCCATGATCGCAGCCAGCGCCAGAGTTTTTCCGCCCGCGCCGGCGCAGAGGTCGACAACCTGTTCGCCAGGCTTTGCCCCCGTCAGCAGCGCCGCAAGCTGCGAGCCTTCGTCCTGGATCTCGATCAGGCCCTTGATAAAGGCGGGCTCGGCATGGATCGCGGGACTTTTCGCGCCGGCATCGAGCTTGAGCCGCAGGCCCACCGGCGACCAGCGTGCCGGCTCAACCTTCAGATCGGTCAGCGCTTCCAGCGCTTGCTCGCGATCGCCCAGCAAGGTGTTGACGCGCAGGTCGACCGGCGCGCGCGAGGCAAGCGCCGCCCCCTCCTCCGCGCGCTCCTCGCCGAAGACTTTTGCGAAATGCGGATCGAGCCATTCGGGATAGTCGCCGGCGATATGGGGCGGCACGTTGTCCAGCGAGCGAGCACCCAATGCAGCCATTTCCTCGGCCGTGAGCGGCGATGGCGCAAAACGCGATCCATCAAACAACCGGCCAATTTCCTCCACCGACAGATTGCGTTCGGCGGCCAGCATGCCGATGATGATGGCCCGTGGCGTCGCCTCGCCCATCACGTAAGCGCTCGACGCACGCCGCCGCAGCGCATCGTAAACGATGCCGGCGATGGCGGCGCGGTCGCCGGAACCGGCGAAGCGGTGTGTGAGCCCCCAGTCTTTGAGAACATCGCCCGCCGGGCGCCGCCGCGCCTCGATATCGGCGAGCACTTCAATCGCGGCGGAAAGGCGGGCCGACGGCGTCATGTTCAACTCTTACTCAGAAGGTCTGGGTCAGCCGATGCCAAGCAGGATGCGAACCATGAAGATCACCCACATGGTCGTCAGCACGATCGCGCCGGCGAAGTAATACATGCCGCGAAAGCGGATGTTGTTCGAGGTGACGTAGACCCATGCCTGCAAAACGCGCAGCACCACGAAAACCCAGGCCAGCAAGACAAACAGCAGGTCGGCGTGCCGGGTGATGATGGACAAAATAGTCAGCACATAGAACAGCACCGGCAATTCGAATTGATTGCTGAAGGCATAGGCGGCTTGCGACGCGCGCGGCGGCCAGTTTGGCTCGCGCAGCGAGATATCCTCGACGCGCACTTCTTTGTTGCGAAATGCCACGCCGCGCCGCCAACCCATCAGATACAGCAGGACGAGAGTCAGCGAGACCTCGACGAAGAGCGGCAGCAGGATCATTTGCATGGACATCGGGAAGATTCCTATCATCCCCTTCAGGGGAGGGATAAAACTACCCCCGCCCCGGATAATTCGGGCTTTCGCGGGTGATGGTGACGTCGTGGACGTGGCTCTCACGCAGGCCGGCGTTGGAGATGCGCACGAACTCGGCTTTCTCGTGCAGCTCTTTTAAATTCGCGGCGCCGACATAGCCCATGGCCGCGCGCAAGCCGCCGGCTAGCTGATGCAGCACGGTCGAGGCCGCACCCTTGTAGGGCACCTGCCCTTCCACGCCTTCGGGCACGAGCTTCAGCGAGTCTTTGATGTCCTGCTGGAAATAGCGATCGGCCGAGCCGCGCGCCATGGCGCCCACCGAGCCCATGCCGCGATAGGTCTTGTAGGAGCGGCCTTGGTAAAGAAACACCTCGCCCGGCGTCTCATCGGTGCCGGCGAGCAGCGAGCCGATCATGGCGCAGTCGGCGCCGGCGGCCAGCGCCTTGGCGAGATCGCCGGAATATTTGATGCCGCCGTCGGCAATAATCGGGGTGTCGGTCGCCTGCGCGGCCTCCACGGCATCCATGACCGCAGTGAGTT
>JAXDOR010000093.1:0-4454 GCA_034668825.1 Alphaproteobacteria bacterium
ACCGCGCGGTGCCCGACGTCGCCATCACCTTGAAACCCAACGAAAACAGCTGCCGCACCGCATCCAGGATGCGGGGCTTGTCGCCCTCGCGCACCGACACGAACACCGTGCCCTTGCGCGGCACCCGTGTGCCGCCGCCGAGCTGGCTCTTGGCAAAGGCCACTTCGAACGAGCGGTCGATCCCCATCACCTCGCCGGTCGAGCGCATTTCCGGTCCGAGCACGGTATCGACGCCCGGGAAGCGCGCGAACGGGAATACCGACTCTTTCACCCCGACATGGCCGAGGCTGCGCTTCTTCAAATGGAAGTCCTTAAGCTTCTCGCCGGCCATGATCCTGGCTGCGATCTTGGCCACCGGCATGCCCATCACCTTGGCGACGAACGGCACCGTGCGCGACGCCCGCGGGTTGACCTCGAGCACGTAGATATCGCCATCCTTGATGGCGTATTGCACGTTCATCAATCCGACCACGTCGAGACCGAGCGCCAACTCACGCGTTTGCCGCTCCAATTCGCTGATCATCCTGATGTCGAGCGAATGCGGCGGCAGCGAGCAGGCGGAGTCGCCAGAGTGAATGCCGGCCTCCTCGATGTGCTCCATGATGCCGACGATGAAGGTGTCCTTGCCGTCGGAAAGACAATCGACGTCGATCTCGGTGGCGTCGGAGAGGTAGCGATCGAACAGCAGCGGATTGGTGCCGAGCACCGTATTGATCTGGCCGGTCTTGTCGTTGGGATAGCGCGCCTTGACGTCGCCCGGCACCAGTTCCGGCAAGGTGCCGAGCAGATAGTCGCCGAGCTGGTTTTCCTCGCGGATGATCTGCATGGCGCGGCCGCCGAGCACATAAGAGGGCCGCACCACCAGCGGCAGGCCGAGATCGGCGGCCACCAGCCGCGCCTGCTCGACCGAATAGGCGATGCCGTTCTTCGGCTGCTTCAGGCGCAGCTTGTCGAGCACGCGCTTGAAGCGGTCGCGGTCTTCGGCCAGGTCGATGGCGTCCGGCGAGGTGCCTAATATCGGCACGTCGGCGGCCTCCAGCGCGCGCGCGAGTTTCAAGGGCGTCTGGCCGCCGAACTGCACGATCACGCCATGCAGCGTGCCGTTCTTGCGTTCGGTATCGATGATCTCCAGCACGTCTTCCGAGGTCAGCGGTTCGAAATAAAGCCGGTCCGCGGTGTCGTAGTCGGTCGACACCGTCTCCGGATTGCAGTTGATCATGATGGTTTCGAAGCCGGCATCGTGCAGCGCGAAGCAGGCGTGGCAGCAGCAATAGTCGAACTCGATGCCCTGCCCGATCCGGTTGGGCCCGCCGCCAAGGATGATCACCTTGTTGTTGTCAGACGGCGCGCTTTCGTCCGCGAGGTGGCCTGCGAACGGCGCCTCGTAAGTGGAATACATATAGGCGGTTGGGGAAGCAAATTCGGCGGCGCAGGTATCGATGCGCTTGAATACCGGACGCACATTCAGCGCGTGGCGCTGTGCCTTGACGTCGGCCTCGGTGGCCCCCGCCAGTACTGCAAGCCGGGCGTCGGAAAATCCCATCGCTTTCAGCGTCCGCATGCCGAAGGCGTTTTGCGGCAGGCCATTTTGCTTGATCTTGGCTTCCATCTCGACGATGCCGCGCACTTCGGCGAGAAACCACGGATCGATCTTGCACGAGGAGAAGATCTCGTCATTCGACCAGCCGAGCCGCATCGCCTGCGCAACCTGCAACAACCGGTCGGGCGTCGGCGTGCCCAGCGCGGCGCGGATGGCATTCTTGTCGTCGCTGCGGCCAAGCCCCTCGATCTCGATCTCATCCAGCCCGGTGAGGCCGGTCTCCAGCCCGCGCAGCGCCTTCTGCAGGCTTTCCTGAAAAGTGCGGCCGATCGCCATCACTTCGCCGACCGATTTCATCGACGTGGTCAGCGTGGTCGAGGCGCCGGGGAATTTCTCGAATGCAAATCGCGGAATTTTGACGACGACATAGTCGATGGTCGGCTCGAACGAGGCGGGCGTCGCGCCGCCGGTGATGTCGTTGGCAATCTCGTCCAGCGTGTAGCCGACCGCGAGTTTGGCCGCGACCTTGGCGATCGGAAAGCCGGTTGCCTTCGAGGCCAGCGCCGAGGAGCGCGACACCCGCGGGTTCATCTCGATCACCACCATGCGGCCGTCCGCGGGATTGACGCCGAACTGCACGTTGGAGCCGCCGGTCTCCACGCCGATCTCGCGCAGCACCGCCAGCGAGGCGTCGCGCATGATCTGGTATTCCTTGTCGGTCAGGGTCAGGGCAGGCGCCACGGTGATGGAATCGCCGGTATGCACGCCCATCGGATCGAGGTTCTCGATCGAGCAGATGATGATGCAGTTGTCTTTTTTATCGCGCACCACCTCCATCTCGAACTCTTTCCAGCCGAGCACGCTCTCCTCGATCAGGACTTCGTCGGTGGGGGACGCGTCGATGCCGCGCTCGACGATCTCGATGAACTCCGCCTTGGTGTAGGCGATGCCGCCGCCGGTGCCACCCATGGTGAAGGAAGGGCGGATGATCGCGGGCAAGCCGATGTCATCCAGCGCGCGCAGCGCATCCGGCAAATTCTTGGTCTGGATCGAACGCGGTGTCTCCAGGCCGATCCGGGTCATGGCTTCGCGGAAACGGCCGCGGTCCTCGGCCTTGTCGATGGCGTCCGCGGTGGCGCCGATCATCTCGACGTCGAATTTTTTGAGCGTGCCCTGCTTGCGTAAGGAAAGCGCACAGTTCAGCGCGGTCTGGCCACCCATGGTAGGCAGCAGCGCAAACCCGCCGGGAATGACATAGCGTTCCTTTTCGATGATTTTTGCCACGATCTCGGGCGTGATCGGCTCGATATAGGTCGCATCCGCCAATTCCGGATCGGTCATGATGGTGGCCGGATTGGAATTGACCAGTACGATGCGGTAGCCCTCCTCCTTGAGGGTCTTGACCGCCTGGGTGCCGGAATAATCGAATTCGCAGGCCTGCCCGATCACGATGGGGCCGGCGCCGATGATCAGGATGGTCGAGATGTCGGTTCGTTTGGGCATTACAGCTCAATTTCCTCCAATTAGCATCCAGAGGAATTTAGCCGCTCGGTTGGCAAGCTCGCCGATTGAGGCTTCTGCAAACTTGGCACCGATATACTTTAGAGGCCTGATCAGGCCTTCTATGATTTGGCCTTTCGAAAGAAGCCCGGTTCGCAGCAAACCGAGATGGGCCCTGACCACCTCAACGATTGAATCTCTCTCGATTGGATTAGAATCAGCGTATCCGTTGCTCGTTTCAATTTCCTTCAGGGCAGCATCCGTGGCCTCGACAGCTTTTGCGAACTCAGTTGATTGTCGGTCGAGAGGCAAAGGTTCCCAAGAATCCCCCTTATGCTCGGGAGCCTGCTCAACTACGGCGACTTCCGCGATCAGTACTTCGTAGGCTTCGTCAGTGAGGTTGTTTGTAGCGTCGATTCCTCGGCGCGTGATCTTGTAGCCGTCAGCAGCCACTTCGTAAGTCTGTTGTTTGCCCCCTCGACTAAGGGCGGCTAGTGCCCCAAATCCTGAGTCCACTCGAGTTTCTGTTTTTTGAACTACGTCTCCGCGAGCGATAAGATTTTGAACCTCATCCCAAACGGCGTTTCGCGGCTCGCTCGGAATTGCGGCAGCGATCTCATTGAACAAAACGAATAATCCCTTGCTTTCCATGTATCGCTGATACAACAGGATAAGAATCTTATTTCCTATTCGATCAAAATCGATTTTTCGTCGAATAGGTCTGTTTTTTGCTGAATCGCTCGGCATATGGACCTGCCACGTAGGAAGCTAAACCCGGACACAAAAAAAGGGAGCGCGTATCGCGCGTCCCCTGTTTGGCGCTCGGTGGACCCAGCGCGCGGGCGTCTTTAGACTAGATTCCGCAGCTGCGAAAGGCCCTTAAAGGCCCAATCAACCGGCATTTTGGGGGTGAATCCGCGCATAGAGCTCGCCGTCGTTCTTTGAGCTATGACAGAGCAGCCTTCGCCGCAAGGGCCTGCCTAGCCGTAGCTGCGGAGCAGCGAAGGCTGGAGGCCCGGCCTGGATTCGAACCAGGATAAAGAGCGATGCACCGCTCCCGCGTCGACGCTTTCCGCCACCGGGCCGCGGCGATCATCGCCGATCACGCCGCGGCGGGCCATGTTTACCCTTGGTTAACCCTAATTGGCCGTCATTGCGAGCGTAGCGAAGCAATCCAGAGCCGCGCGCGCGGAAGGACTGGATTGCTTCGTCGCTACGCTCCTCGCAATGACGGTTGAGCCTAAAACGCGTGCCGCGCCACGAATGTCATCCGCCACGGATTGTGGCCAATGTTCTGATGCGCGCGCGATGCGGTAAATCCGGCGGCCGCAAGCTTGGCGACCATCTCCGCCTCGCCGTAGCGCTGCAGCCCGATCCGGGTGCGCAATTGCCGGTAATCCGACAGCGCGGTAGA
>JAXDOR010000094.1:0-5152 GCA_034668825.1 Alphaproteobacteria bacterium
CTCCAAGAAGAGTCTACCGACCGCGAGATTTTAGTTTCCGATGCAAAATGCGAAAATGCCGTCGCAACTGGCGAACGGGCGTAAAGTCATCCATCGTATGGCTCGCTTTTCGTACATACGAATAGAAATTCTGCTGACCTAGGTGGGTCAGATCACGGTACAAACGTCGAAGGTAAACTTGCTTAGAGCTCGCCCGCTTTGCCGACCTAAGCGCGGCGCGAGTTGCGTATGTCATGCGGCGGTAATATCTCGACAGGGTGCGTGCCCGCAATGCCGTACGTCGACCATCAAATGTGAATCCCAAATATGTAACTGGCATGTCACAGACAAAACCGCCCGATGCAATTTCCTTAAATTCTGAAATTACTGTTTTGTCTGTGCTTATTTTCATTGACGGACCAAGTTTGGCGATCTCCGCGTCGATGAACTTGTTGACGTCTGCCAATTGTGACGCATCGCAAATGATGATGATGTCATCGGAGTATCGACGATAGTAGATTCCTGATTCTGTAAAATATGCGTGGCAGGTCAGATCGAATTGAACCATGTAGATGTTTGATAAGACGGCAGATATCGGCGAGCCTTGGGGAATGCCGTAAGGCTTCCGATTTACCTCAATCAATGAACTGCCTGGCACTCTTACCAGAGTCCGGTATTCGGAGGCCGTGCAAAGTGGCCGCGGTGCCATCTCTGGGTCAAACTTTAATCGCGAGGCAAGCTTTTCTAGTTCGACCCAAGAGTACCGCGTCATCGACTTGAGAACAGAAAACCAGTCCGGTGACAGTCGTTCGACGCTCAGCACTTCACATAAATTACGCTTCAGAACGGCGTGGTCGATGCTGTCGAAGAAAGATTCGATATCTAAGGCGATGACACAACAAGAGCCGCGTCTTTCAATTTCCCGAAAGGCTGCCTTGGCCATTTTGACGTTGGTGCCCAGCCCCTTTCGGTAAGCGAGCACAACATCGCTGATGCCGCGACTGCGAATAAAGCTTTCGTATTTGTTGCTGAGGTTGAAAGCATAAAATGAGTGAATGTAACCATCGTGATGAGAGCAATAACGCAGCGGCCTTTTCTTTTCGTCGACGAGGGGTTTTCCATCCTTCTTGCGAAACCGTCTTTTCTTGTCCGTAAAACCGATAAATGGCCAATAAGACCTCGATGCGACATACGCTGGATCGGAAACCCGAGCGCGCGCGATATCGAAAGTCAGAGGCTGGTCGAAATGCGCATAAGGTTTCTTGACGTACCAGCCACCTTCACGAACTTTGCGTCCGCGAAGCATGATCGCCCCCCAGGCCAAACGCAGCAAGTTCGGAGGGGCACTGGTACGCGTCCACCAAGGCTCCCCTCCGAAACACAACATGGATCTCGGCTGTGTTAGGGCCGTCGCATATTACTCGATGAGCTATAATCACGGAGAGTATAACCCAGTGTTACGTACCATCAGCACTATTGTAATGCTGGCAGTCGCAACGCTGACTGCCGAGCCATGGACCATAATGATCTCAAGACTTGACAGCTGTTACGTCTCCCCCCTTGGCCCGTTTAATCCAAAGGCACCACGCATATAGTGACGGTGAAGCTTGTTTGCTAAGGGGCCGCGCCAATTTTTTTTGCGGTTACCGACCGAGGCCAAAAGTTGAAGTAGAACCGAACGTTATTCAATATTCGGTACGCCCCGGCCACAAAGAATAAGGGCGGAGCCGGAAGAAAGACGTGGATGCCCGGGTCAAGCCCGGGCATGACGAGAAGACACCTTCCCATTCTTAACTTCAATGTCTCGCGGCGCCTTCTTCCTTCGCCCGCCACCACATCGCCCCTAGCCCCGCCATCCACGCCAGCAACAAGAGGCTCGCGGGCATCAGGATCAGCATTTCCAGATCGGAAAAGCCGGTATAGGCGATTGCGAGGCCGGCGGCCGCCATTCCGAAACCGGCCGCTGTTGCGAGCCAGCCGAGCCAGGCCGGAAAGGCGCGGGTTGTGAGCAGCGCCGCGCCATAGAGCATCGCAGTCGCGCCGAACACCAGCGAGCTTAAGCTCGCAAATCCGATCTCGATCTGGCGTACGGCGAAAGCGGCGCGGAACGCCGCGTTCTTTTCCGCCGGAGGCGCGGCGGCCCAAGCATCCACCATGGCTTTCAGCGCGATGCCGTCCACCGCCTGCAGCGCCGCCGCCAGCGCCAAGCTCGCGACCGCGCCGCCCGCGGCGAGACGCGGCAGCGCGCCCGCTTCCAATTGCCGGCACAGCACCAGCAGCGCCGCTGTCATGGCGGCGACGCCGGCGAATTGAATCAGGTGGATCGCAATCCACTGTCGCGAAGCGGCATATTCGGCAAAGGCGGCCGCCGCGTTGTTCGGGTCGGCGTCGCCCGGATGCAGGACTGTGCCGAGCGCGAGCAGCGCCGCGCCGGCAAAGGCGCAGACGGCGGCGATCCGGTTTTCGCTTAGGCGCATAGCGGGTGTGCTCCATCACTTTCGTTTGTCATCATACCGGCGCGGGATGGTTGTTCAAAAAATTCCCGCTTGACATCATTTCCTGTCTGTGACTTTATTCCTACGACCGGTTCGTTGAGGGGCGCCTTCTAGGGGCGCTAGTTGGCGGAGCCGGGTGCGGCGCCTGCGGGCGTGGGTTTAACGCAAACCCACGCGCTCGGGCGGCGCCGGACTCCGACCCTCGGGCACTATGACCCGAGCGCGGGAGCACGCAGCTGGCAGGCTTTAGGAAGCCGTACCCCAGTGAGCGCGGACCGGCGCAGTAAGGAAGACGCCGCAGTGGAGCGCCGAGAGGCGAGACGCACCGATCGCAAGGTGCGTGCCGCGCCTCACAGCGCGGACCTTTGTTAAAGCGCCTTCTCGGCGCTCCGCTCCCCTCGTGTTCGAGGGAAGGAAATAGGAGACCGGCGCGCCCGCGCCGCCAACAACAGGGCCGGCGGAGCTATGCTTTCTTCCCTCTCCCCTTGTGGGAGAGGGTGCTGAGCCGCTGGAAGCGGCGAAGCGGGTGAGGGGTCGCTAGCTCCGCGTTCGCTGAATCTCCGACCCCTCACCCGGCTCGCTCCGCTCGCCACCCTCTCCCACAAGGGGAGAGGGAAACGAAGCGGAACCTCACAATCTCCCCCACCTTGACGCCTTGGCTCGCCGAGGACCAAGCTTAGGAACAATGCGCCCCAAAGATACGGCGCGGTTCTAGGGAGGACGCTTATGTCGCCTCGCGCGCTCTTGCTAATGCTCACCGCCGCGCTGCTGTGTTCCGCGCTTCCCGCGCGCGCGCAACAAGCGCAAGCGGACTTTCCCGAAGGGCCGGGAAAGGAAACCGTCGTCGCCACCTGCGGCGGCTGCCACGACATCAACCGCGCGCGCGCCGGCTACACGCCGGAAGGCTGGCACACGGTGATGCGCATGATGAAGAATTTCGAGGCGCCGGTGCCTCCCGAGCAGTGGGACACGGTCACCGACTATCTGATCAAGAATTTTCCGGAGCGGCCAAGGCCGGCCGCCGTCATTATCGAAGGCCCGGTGCAGGCTTCCATCAAGATGTGGCCGGTGCCGACGCCCGGCTCGCGCCCGCATGATCCGCTCGCCGCCAAGGACGGCTCCATCTGGTACACCGGACAGCTCGCCAATCAGCTCGGACGTGTCGACCCGAAAACCGGCGAGATCAAGGAATTCCCGCTGCGGACCCCGCATAGCGGCCCGCATGGCCTTGCCGAGGACAAGGACGGCAACATCTGGTTCACCGGCAACAATATCGGCCGCATCGGAAAATTCGATCAGAAGACGGGCAACGTCACCGAATACAAACTGCCGGACGCGCAGGCGAAAGATCCGCACACGCTCAACTTCGATCAAAACGGCATCCTGTGGTTCACGGTGCAGGGCGCCAATATGCTGGGGCGGCTCGATCCCGCCAGCGGCGAGGTCAAGCTCGCCACGTCGCCCACGGCGAAATCGCGGCCTTATGGGCTGAAGATCAATTCCAAGGGCATTCCGGTCTATGTCGAGTTCGGCGCCAACAAGATCGCGACCATCGATCCGGCGACGATGGCGATCAAGGAATATGCGTTGCCGGATGCCGCGGCGCGCCCGCGCCGGCTCGCGCTCGTGTCCGACGACGTTGTCTTTTATGCCGATTTCGCCCGCGGCTATCTCGGCCGGCTGGATCTTTCCACCGGCGAAGTGAAGGAATGGCCGTCGCCCAGCGGGCCGAAGTCGGAGCCGTATGGCATGGCCTTTACCAAGGGCGCGATCTGGTACAACGAGTCCAACGCCAAGCCGAATACCATCGTGCGCTTCGATCCGAAGACGGAGAAATTCCAAACCTGGGCGATCCCCGGCGGCGGCGACATCGTGCGCAACATGGACGTGACGCCCGACGGCAATCCGGTGCTGGCCAACAGCCTGGTCAATCAGGTGGGGTTGGTGGAGATAAAGTAAGCAAGAGCGCGTCATGGCCGAACTTGTTCCGGCCATCCACGTTCTTACTTCACCTAGAGGAGCAACCCGGAGTTTTCCATGCTCGACATGGTGATCGAAGCCCGCCGCCGCAGCATCGGCCTGCTCGAAGTCGGCCGCGTCTTGCCTTTCGCCAAGCGCCGCATGGTCGGGCCCTTCATCTTCTTCGATCACATGGGGCCGCTCGAACTGCCGCCGAACGTGCCGCGCGACACCGACGTGCGCCCGCATCCGCATATCGGGCTGTCCACCGTCACCTATCTGTTCGCGGGCGAGATTACCCATCGCGACAGCCTCGGCATCGAGCAGGTGATCCGCCCCGGCGCGGTGAACTGGATGACGGCGGGGCAGGGCATCAGCCATTCCGAGCGCTTCGACGGCGTGCGCCAGAGCGGCGGCCCGCTGCATGGCTTGCAGGCCTGGGTGGCGCTGCCCGAGCGCGACGAGGAATCCGCGCCTGGCTTCGCGCATTACGCGGAAAGCGAGCTGCCGACGTTTCGCGAGCCCGGCGTCGAGGCGCGGCTCATCGCCGGCAATGCTTTTGGGCTGAGCAACAACGTCAAAACCCATTCGCCGCTGTTCTATCTGCATGCGGAGCTTGCGGCCGGCGCCAAGCTCGGGCTGCCTACGGGTCACGCCGAGCGCGGGGCTTATGTGGTGAAAGGGAGCGTGGAAACGGAAGGCCGCAGCTATGGCGCCGG
>JAXDOR010000095.1:0-2602 GCA_034668825.1 Alphaproteobacteria bacterium
ATGTCAATTCCACCGCCAACGGCCATGAAATTTACACCGCGCAGGATTCGTTGCGCGAGGTCGCCAAGGCGCTGGAGGCGAAGTTCGGCGAGCCGCGCAAGGCGGCGCTCACCTGGAAGCCGCAGAACACCATCGCGCTCGACGACGAAAAGGGCGAGCAGCTCCTCGACCTGATCGGAATACTCGAAGAATTTGACGACGTGCAGAATGTCTATGCCAATTTCGAGGTCTCCGACGCGCTGGTCGCCAAGATGAGTGCCTAGGGCCGCGCCTTAGTCCTCATAGGCGCGCCGGGTCGCGTCATCACGCGCGCGCTCCAGTTCCGGGTCCCTGCGCCGTTTGCGCCAGGCGATGGTGCCATAGGCTATGGCGACGCCAAGCAGCCCCACCGCGATCACATCAATGATGAACCATAACCAGCCGCCGTGGTCTTGCACCGGCATGCTCCTTTTTCCGCGAGAAGGTTGCCCGGATAACGCACAGGGCCGGGTTAGGGTCCCTCTCGACGACAATCGGGCGCGCTTTGTGAGGCGGCGGGCAGCCAAGATGAGTGCGTGACTTGGGTCCGGACCTTGTCGATCGGAGAAATAAGGACAATAATTCTCTGGCTGGCCGCTAGGCCGATGGCGGCCTATCGCTGAATCAAAAATAAAGCGCCCGAGGTTCAACTTGGGTTGGGGGGAGCGAGACCGTGACAGAGCGCATTTCGCTTCGCGTCAATGGCAAAGCCCACAGCGTCGATGTGGATGCCGAGACTCCGCTGCTCTACATCTTGCGCAACGATCTGGCGCTCAACGGCCCGAAATTCGGCTGCGGGCTGGGCCAATGCGGGGCCTGCACCGTCATCATGGACGGCAACGCCGTGCGCTCCTGTAGCGTCGCGGTGTCGGCGGCGCAGGGGACTGAGATCACTACGCTCGACGGCCTCGGCACGCTCGAGAAGCCGCACCCGATGCAGAAGGCCTTTATCGAAGAGTCGGCGGCGCAGTGCGGCTATTGCACAAACGGCATGATCATGGAGGCCACCGCGTTTTTGAGCCGCAACCCGAACCCGAGTGAAGCCGAGATCAAAACCGCGCTGGCGCGAAACCTTTGCCGCTGCGGCACCCATGTCGAAGTCGTCCGCGCCGTGAAGCGCGCGGCGGCGGCGCGGTTCTAGGGGGGCACGATCATGGACCGCTCACTTACGCTCGCGCGCCGCGATGTGCTCAAGGGCGCCGGCCTGCTGCTGGTCTCGTTGGGTGCGCCAAATTTCGCCGTCGCCGCCGAAACGGTGGCTGGAGGCTGGCCCAAGACCATTCCCATGGATGCCGTCGATACCTTTATCGCCATCGGCGCCGACGGCCGGGTGACTGCCTTCAGCGGCCGCGTCGAGATCGGCACCGGCGTGCAGACCGCGATGGGGCAGATCGTCGCCGACGAGCTTGATGTCGCCTTCGATCGGGTCACGATGGTCATGGGCGATACCGATAGAACGCCCGCGCAAGGCCGAACCAGCGCCAGCGTCACCATTCAAAAAGAGGCGATCCCGCTGCGGAGGGCCGCGGCCGAGGCCTATCATTTCCTCTTGAGCCGGGCGGCCGAGCGGTTGAGCGTTCCGGTCGCGGACCTGAAGGTCGAGAATGGAATCGTGATCTCCAAGCGCGATGCCGCCAAGCGCGTTTCCTATGGCGAGTTGATCGGCGACAAGCGGTTCGATCTCCGCCTGCCGGGCACCGCCAAGGTGAAGCGGCCCGCCGACTACAAGGTTGTCGGCAAGCGCATTGCGCGCGTCGATATTCCGGCCAAGGTCACGGCCGGCCTTGTCTTCGTGCATGACGTGCGCCGTCCCGGCATGGTCCATGCCCGCGTCGTGCGGCCGCCTTATACCGGCATCGAGACACCGCTCGGGACGAGCCTAGTCTCGGTCGATGAATCCTCCGTCAGCCACATTCCGGGACTGGTGAAGGTGGTGACCATCGGAGATTTCGTCGCCGTTGTTACCGAGCGCGAGGAGAACGCCATCCGGGCGGCGCGCGCGCTCAAGGTGACGTGGAAGCCGTGGGCGGGCCTGCCCGATTTCGTCCAGCTGGAAAAAGCGATACGCGAACATCCCAGCAAGGCACGCACCTACCGCAAAGAGGGCGATGTCGATGCGGCTATCGCCGGTCTGACCAAGCCGATCAAGGCTACTTATCTCTGGCCTTATCATCTCCATGGCTCGATCGGACCATCCTGCGCCGTCGCCGAGATCGCCGATGGCCGGCTGACCATCTGGTCGGCGACCCGCGACCCTGGCGCCTTGCGCCGGGATGCGGCGGAACTGCTGAAAATGCCCGAGGAATCGGTGCGCATCGTCTGGCTCGAGGGATCGGGGTCCTATGGGCGCAATTGCACCGACGACGCCACGCTCGATGCGGCTTTGCTGACGCGCGAGATTGGCCGTCCGGTCCGCGTTCAGGTCATGCGCGACGAAGAGCATGGCTGGGAACCGAAGGGCGCCGCGCAGCTGATCGATATCCACGGCGGCTTCTGCCGCGTCAGGTACGGCGTCATGGACTCGGCTTCTGTCCCGCCCATGAATTTCGTCGTGACGTCATAGGCGACGATCTTGCCATTGGCG
>JAXDOR010000096.1:0-4901 GCA_034668825.1 Alphaproteobacteria bacterium
GTGCCATCAGGATTGGAGGTTTAAGGCCGCGAGGATGGCCGCCGGCGACGCCGCGTCGGCGCGGTGCTGGGGCCTTCAATATCGCCAGGGGATTTATCCGCCTCGCGTTCAATCCGAACGACCGGAAGAATAACGACGGTCGCGGATTCGCCGGGCGTATTATTTCCCCCAGCCACTCGAGTGCTACGCCAAACGTCAGGGAACCCGATTACCATTCCCATCTCGCTTCTCCCCCCACCTCCAGCCTAGAAGGCCGGCAACGTGTCGAAGCGGCCCCGACTCATTAAGAAGCCCGCAAGGTTAACGGCCTCCTAACGCGAGTTGCCCCACACGGCTGAAGAGGACGCATTGGCAGAGTCAGCTCACGATCTGATCGAGGAAATGGCGGCCATTGCGATCCTCCACTTCAATTATCCAGACGTCGGGATCAAAGCGGATCTCGCGCGTGAGAAAGGCTTCCACGTCGGCCTCGGGAGCCGGCAGGACGGGAAGACATCGGCTGAAGGCCCGATCCGCAGGATGCGTGTCGTCAAAGGCGCTCTGCGGCGCCGGACCGTAGAGATCGGCAGTGCCGTCCAACCGGTTGAGTTTCACGAAAACTGCGCCGGCTTCTTCGGCCCCGCGCCGGCGCACGGCCGCGAAGGCGCCTTCGATGTGACAGCGGCGGACATAGGCCGCTACCCAAATGCCGGATTTCAGGCGCATAATTTTACGACCAGGACCGGCCGAGATATGGCGCGATCATGCTGATCGCGCAAGCCGCCGGGACCTGAACCTAGAGCGGCTCACCCTTCATCAGGGCTAACTGCCGGACCAGACGTTCGGATATGACACCGGTGACCGGCAGCTTGCGCTCGCGCTCGAACTTCTCGATGGCCGCCTTGGTCTCGGGGTCGGAGATACCGGTCGGCCTGATCTGGCCATAACCGAATTCGGCGAGCACACGCTGAACCGCCTTCACACGGATCGAAGGATCGAGAAGCTCGGCAATGGGATCGTGCCGGTTGGCGGTCGGCAGCGAAACAGTCTTCGGCTTTTCGGCGCCGGAACGATCGAGCTCGGCTGGCCGCGCGCGGGGCAGAACGGTCCTCACGCTGCTCGTCAATTCCGCCGATGCGGCCGGCGGAGGCAGGTTGGCGAAAATCGGCGCCGGATGCGGGCCACTCTGCAGGAAAAGTGCGTTGATAACGATCACGCCGATCGCCGCTAAAATCAAGCCTAGGCCGACCACGTCTTTCGGCCGGCGCAATAGCGGCGGTGCCAACAATCTACGCCAACGAGAGCGGCCATCACTCTCATCTTCGTCGGCGGCATCCATCAGCAGATCGGTGCGATAGGATCGGCTACGCAATTTTTCTCACCCGTAAATCCGGAGCTACTGTCCCGATGCTGACGGGACGGGGTTCGCGCCTGCGCTGTTCCGGCTTGCCGGCGCGCTCACAATCCATAGGCAGGCGAAGGGTAACGCAAGTGCCCTCGCCCAATCGGCTGGAAATCTGCAAATCGCCGCCATGCAGCGCCGCCAGCCCCTTGACGATGGAGAGGCCCAGGCCTGTCCCCTCGTGGCGGTCGTAATACTGCGCCCGCGCCTGGAAAAACGGATCGCCGATATGGGGAAGATCCTCAGGGCTGATGCCCACTCCGGTATCTTCCACCGCCAGTACGAAGAATGATGCTTCCTGCTTTGCCGTCACCGTCACGTGGCCGCCGCGACCCGTGAACTTGATGGCATTGGATAGGAGGTTGAGCAGGATCTGGTTCAACGCGCGCTTGTCCGCGACTATTTCCGGAATATCCTCGGCCACGCGCATGACCACCTCGATGTCCGCTTCACTCGCTTTCAGGCCCAGCAGGTCGCAGCAATTTTTGATCACCCGCGCCGGCGCGAAGGGTTCCGGCGTAATTTCAAAATTGCCAGCCTCGATCTTCGACATATCCAGAATCCCGTTCACCACCGAGAGCAGGTGATGACCGGACTCATTGATGAGCTGCGCATATTCTTGGCGGCGCGCGGCGTCCAACAGCATCGGCGCTTCTTTGGTCAGCATTTCGGAGAAGCCGATGATGACATTGAGTGGCGTGCGCAACTCATGGCTCATGGTCGCAACGAATAGACTCTTGGCCGCATTCGCGCGCTCGGATTCGGCACGCGCCTCCTCCAGCGCCGCTTCCTGCGCCTTGCGTCTGCTGACGTCGCGCAACACGGCGACGACTTCGCGCGTGTCGGGATCGGCGTTTTCCCCCGACGCGGCGTCGAGAGGCCGGCAACGCATCTCAATCCAAACGAACTGCACAGCCGTGCCCTCGCCCGCACGCCGGATGCGGAATTCGACGGATCGCCCTTCGCCGAGAGCGGCGGTGTCCCCCAGCGCCGTCAGGTAGGCGGGACGGTCCGCTACATGGACACGGTCGAACAAGCCGTGGCCGAGCAGATCATGCACCTTGGCCCCGAACAGCGGCTCCGCCGCCGGCGAGACGAAGAGCACGGCTCCATTGCGTCCGTGCCGGGTGATAACATCCGTCATATTGCGTGCGAGTAGCCGGTAGCGATCTTCCTCGGCGTAAAGCAGCCCAGAGTTCGACTGCGTCAGCGCCTCGGCCCGCAGCGCAAGTACCGTCGCATAAAGCACCGCGGAGATGATGCCCAGGGCAGCCAACGCTCCTTGTTGCGATCCGATTGAGCTGAGTATCGGCGGCAGATCGGGGCTTCCCAAAACAGCCAGCAGACCGGCGGCGCTGATGGCGAAGATCGAAGCCATCGCGATAACGCGCCGCGAGCCCGAAAGCGCCGCCTCAAGCGGCACCACCACCAGCCAAATGGCGGTGAAGGATGCAATCCCGCCGGTCTCGACGGCTACCGCCGCGGCCAGAACGGTGAACGCAAGAGACGACAGCACATGCGCTGCTTCGTAGCGTCCGGTGCGGGAGAGGAAATAGGCAGCAAGAAGCGGCGCAACGAACCAGGCGAAAAGCAAAACCTCGGCTACGCTCGGAACACCTCTGATCGTCAGATAAACCGGAAAAGCCGCGAGCGCGGCGAAGCTGGCCAGCAGCCGCGGCGCGATAAATGCGCGATGCTTTGCCGCCGTCGCCGCATCCTGCTGCGCCGATGGATGCACCAACGTGTCGACGTAATCGCGAACCGGCGCGAAGATATTCACGTTCCCTTGACACGCCTGTTGATCAGACGCGCTCCCCTTATCCGCGCGGATCGTCTCAGAGGCCGCTTAAGCGAACACTAAGAGAGCGGCCCGCCAGGGACTGCGGAAGGCTGCGCGCCCGCGGAATATAGCCGTGAAAACGCTATTCATTATGGCATGGTGAATCGTCTGTTGCCGAAGCGGCGTTTGCCGCTCCGGCTGTCCAAATTTGACGCAACTCGGCGCCGCGCTTGGATCGTTCAAATTTTAGATAAATTTGCGTCGAATTTACACAAAACTATCGGCTCATTGCGAACCGGCTTTTCAAGCCTGCCTGCTAGCTTGCAATCAAAGGCGGCGAATAAAGCCGCTTGGTAAAAGGGCAGCGCCATGATGTTTCTGTTGCGGGCAGCGTTTTGGCTTAGCGTCATCCTCATATTGCTACCGATCGGGTCGCAACCGGTGAAGCCGGGCGCTCAGGTCGGCGCAGCCGACGCTATGTCGGCGGCCAGCGCCGTGATTTCGGATATGCGGCAGTTGTGCGTGAGGCAGCCTGAGGCTTGCACCGTGGGATCCCAGGCCGGGGCGATGTTGGGGCAAAAAGCCCAGGCCGGTGCAAAGATGCTTTACGAATTATTGAGCGACAAAGCCGGGCCGGCGGAGACCGGGTCGATCACCGCATCCAGCGGCAAAAAGTTCGATGCCGCGGCGGGCTCGCAGAACACGCTGCTGCCCGAGGATCTGGCTCCAGCGTGGCGTGCTCCCGAGCCGCGCATCGAGCTTCCCCGCAAGCGCTCCGTCTAGGTCGGCGCCGCCGCGCGAGCGACGGATCGCGCCGCCCTTTTTGCGCCAACCGCATCGGCAGCCTATATATCGAGGGAACCTCCCTCACGGCGGCCTTGCGGCTCACACCATGACTATTGACGAGATCATTGAGAATTTCTCCACGCTCGACGATTGGGATGATCGCTACCGCTATGTCATTGAGCTCGGACGCGCGCTTACGCCGTTGCCGGAAACCGAGCGT
Source organism: Alphaproteobacteria bacterium (assembly GCA_034668825.1). Lineage (GTDB taxonomy): Bacteria > Pseudomonadota > Alphaproteobacteria > Rhizobiales > Xanthobacteraceae > CANKHA01. Next base: position 4,168 of record JAXDOR010000096.1, read on the forward strand.
ACCGAGGCCAACAAAGTGCAGGGTTGCGCGAGCCAGGTATGGCTTGCGACCAAAACCCAGCCCAATGGCGCTAGTGGCCCGGTGCTGAATTTCGTCGCCGACAGCGACGCTCACATCGTGCGCGGCCTGATCGCCATCCTGTTTGCGCTTTATTCCGGCAAGCCGGCCCGCGATATTCTCTCCACCGACGCGCTGGCATTGTTTGATCGCATGGGCTTGCGCGAGAATCTGACGCCGCAGCGGTCGAACGGCTTGCGCTCGATGATCGAGCGTATCCGGTCCGACGCTCGTTCCGCGTTGGCCGCGAACGCCTGACGTTCAATCTTCCACTAAGAAAGCCGCGCCGGGCGCAAGCCAGGTTCTGATCGGTGCGCGCGGAAGGCCGCGTGCTTCCGAGCCAAACCCGTAATGGCGCGCCAAGCGATCCAGCGCGAGTTGCAACACGATCTTCGCCGATCGGGGCGGCCAAGCCCGCTCCCGCTCCACGTCCTCAAGACCCTTGAGGAAGCAACAGACATCGAGCAACAAGCCGGCGAATTCCGGCCCAACCGTATCGAGCGCGTTGCGCACGCGCTGCCGCGCGGCAATGACAGCTTCCGTGAATGAAGTCTCGCCATCGCCGAAACCGCGGCGTCCGCGCGTCACCAGGTCCGCGGATATGAGAGTCTCGATGTCGTTGGGATCGGGTGAATAGCTTTGTTTACTGCCGTCCCCCCGATGCGACGCGATATCGG
>JAXDOR010000097.1:0-9075 GCA_034668825.1 Alphaproteobacteria bacterium
GCTGTTCAGCGCGCCGAGCAGCGCGGCGGTGCCCGCCCCGGCCTTCAGCAGCGCGCGCCGGCTCATGCCGCGGGGCGTGGACGTGGCTTTTACCGGCTTGTCGATCATGGTCACTCCTGTTCGGCAGGCCACGCGGGCCATTGGTCTGCTGCAAAGCAGCAAAGGACGTGCCAAAGCGGAGTGATTGTTATCTAAGGAGAATTTAGCCGCGGAAGAGAGCTTTTAAGGCATGCTGCGCAAGGTCCATGCGCACCCTGGCGGAAAATTGAGCAGGGATAAAGATGCTTATTTTGTAATCAATTCGGCTGATCGCTGAGCGCCGGTAGATTTGTGAAAATCGGGACCATTGCTCGTGGCGGCGACGAACCCCGCGCGAATGACGAAGTCGCCAAAGCGCTCGCCGTTTTCGCGCTCGCTTTTGTAGGCGGCGAAGAGCGGATCGAGATGAGCAACGATCGCGCCGTTGTCGAGATCCTCGGCATAAAGCTTGGAGAGACGCGAGCCGTCGAAGGCGGCGCCGAGATAAAGATTGTATTTGCCGGGCCCCTTCCCGACCAAGCCGATCTCCGCGAGATAAGGCCGCGCGCAGCCGTTCGGGCAACCGGTCATGCGGATGACGATCTCGTCGTCGGTGAGGCCGTGCGAAGCCAAACGCGCTTCGATCTCGGTGATGAGGTCGGGCAGATAACGCTCGCTTTCCGCCAGCGCCAGGCCGCAGGTCGGGAGCGCCACGCAAGCCATGGAATTGCGGCGCACCGGCGAAGCGTCGGCGGTGAGCTTATATTTGTCGACCAGCTTGCCGATGTCCCAGCGCTTGTCGGATGCGACATTGGCGATGATGATGTTCTGATTGGCGGTGAGGCGGAAATCGCCGTCGTGGACTTCGGCGATGTGCTTCAGTCCCGTGAGCCATTGCGGCCCGCCTGGGATATCCTTGATGCGGCCGTTCTGCACGAACAGCGTCAGGTGACCCTTGCCGTCCTCGCTTTCGGTCCAGCCATAGCGGTCGCCGGTGGAGGTGAATTGGTACGGCTTCGCCTTGGCGAGCGTCACGCCGCTGCGCTTTTCCACCTCGGCGCGGAAAGCATCGAGGCCGCGATCCTCGATGGTGTATTTCAGCCGCGCATGGGCGCGGTTGCTGCGGTCGCCCCAATCACGCTGCACGGTGACGACGGCCTCCGCCACCGCCACGGCCTGTTCCGGCTTGCAGAAGCCCATGACATCGGCGGTGCGCGGATAGGTTTCCGGCTGACCATGGGTCATGCCCATGCCGCCGCCGACAGTGACATTGTAGCCGTCGATCTCGCCGTTTTCATCGACGATGGCGATGTAGCCGAGGTCGTGGGCGAAAACGTCGACGTCATTCGAGGGCGGCACGGCCACGACGATCTTGAATTTGCGCGGCAGATAGGTCTTGCCGTAGATCGGCTCGACGACCTCCTCCTCGCCGCCGGCGATGCGTTCGCCGTCGAGCCAGATTTCGCGATAGGCCGGAGTCTGCGGCAGCAGGTGGTCGGACAAGGCGCGCGCCATCGCAATCGTCGCGGCATGGGCGCGCGACTGATATGGATTCGGATTGGACATCACGTTGCGGTTGACGTCGCCGCAGGCCGCGATCGTGGTCAGCAGCACGCGGTCGATCTCCCGCATGGTCGCCTTCAAGTTCGACTTGATCACGCCATGCAGCTGAAAAGTCTGCCGCGTGGTGATGCGCATGGTGTGATTGCCATACGTGCGTGCGATGTGATCGATGGCGAGAAGCTGCGCCGGCGTGCAGACGCCGCCGGGAATGCGCACGCGGATCATGAAGGCGAAAGCCTTCTCCATTTTCTTCCGCCCGCGCTCGCTGCGCAGATCGCGGTCGTCCTGCAGATACATGCCGTGGAATTTAACGAGCTGCTGGTCGTCCTCGATGATGCCGCCCGTGATCTCCTCGCGCAGCCCTTCTGCCAGCGTGCCGCGCAAAAAGGCGCTCGCTTCCTTGAGGTGCTCGTTGCGGGAGAGGTCTTTGGTCATGTTTGGCCTTGTGTCCCGGATGCGGTGCAGCGCGAGCGGTGCACCGCTGATCCGGGATCGTCGCTAAGGGATGACTTTATAACGATCCCGGGTCTGCAGCGCACCGCTTCGCGGTGCACTGCGCCCGGGAAACGCCTTAATACGTATCCTGCAGGTAGCGGTGCTCGCGGTCCAGATCGCTCACCGCTTTTTCCGCCGCTTCCGGGCTTAAACCTTTGACGTCCGCATAGGCGCGCACCAGCGTCGCGCGCACATCCTTCGCCATCGCTTTGGCGTCGCCGCAGATATAGAAATAAGCGCCCTTGTCGAGCCACTCGATGAGGTCGCGGCGCTTCTCCCAAATGCGATGCTGCACATAGACCTTCTCCGGCGTGTCGCGGGAGAAAGCGACGTCCATGCGCGTCAGCACGCCGTCTTTCAGGGCATCCTGCCATTCAAGCTGATAGAGGAAATCGTGGGTGAACTGGCGGTCGCCGAAGAACAGCCAGGAGCGGCCTTTCGCCTCGGCGGCGCGGCGCTCCTGCACGAAGGCGCGGAAGGGCGCGACGCCGGTGCCGGGGCCGACCATGATGATGTCCTTGTCCGGGGCGGGCAGCGCGAAATGCTTGTTGGGCCGCAGCTTCACGCGCAGCCGCTGGCCCTTCTTCAATTGATCGGCGACATAACCGGAAGCGACGCCCTTGCGTGCGCGGCCGAAGCTTTCGTAGCGCACCGCGGAAATCAGCAGATGCGCTTCCTCGCCGACTTCGCGGCGCGAGGAGGCAATCGAGTAGGCGCGCGGCGCGAGCGGACGCGTGAACTTGAGAAGCTGCTCGGCGGTGAGCGCGATGGGGAATTGCTGGATCAGGTCGATGAGCTGGCGTCCCGCGATCCAGGTGCGGGCGTCGCCGGAATCGAGCAACTCCTTGACGTATTGGTGACCGGTCGTGGAGGCGTAGGTTTCCAGGGTCTTCAACGACAGCGTGGTGATGTCGCGGTTCTTCGTCAGTTCCGCGCGTAACGAGCTGTCGGAAGCAAGGCCCGCCGCCTTCAACAGATCGTCGACATAGGCCGGATCGTTCTCGGGATAGAGATCGAGCGAGTCGCCCGGCTTGTAAGCCGGCGCGGCGCCGTCGAAGCTGAGTTCGAGGTGACAGGTTTCTTTTTCCGACTGCGAGGAATTGAGATCGATGAGTTCGGTGATCTCCGCCTCGACCGGGCCAAGCTCGGCTGCGCCTGCCTTGGCACCGAAGTCCACCGCGATGACGCGGCCACGGCCGCCGTCTTCGGGCGCCAGCGCCTTCAGCGCGGTCTCGATCCATTTGCTGGCGGGCTCGGCAAAATCCAGATCGCAATCGACGCGATCGGCGACGCGCTTGCCACCGAGGGCCTCGAGCCGCGCGTCGATCTTCTTGCCGACGCCGCAGAAATCCGCATAGGCGGTGTCGCCAAGCGCCAGCACGCCGAACTGCACGCCGTCGAGGCGCGGCGCGCCCTCGCCCATCAACTCGCCATAGGTGCGAACGGCGCGCGCGGGCGGATCGCCCTCGCCCCAGGTCGCGGCGATGACGACAAGACGCTTCACCGAAGCGAGTGACGCCACATCGAGATCGGCCATGTCGACGATGGAGGGCTTTAGCCCCATCTTGCGCGCCGCCTTCGCCATGTCGGAGGCAAGCTTTTCGGAGTTTCCGGACTCGGTCGCGTAAAGGATCGTTAGGGGTTCGGCGGGCTGTGCCGGGGCCGCCGGTTCCGGCTGCGCCGCCACGCCGCCAGCCGCATCCAACCCGGCGAGGAATCCCGCCAGCCACGCCCGTTGTGTGGCGCTCGCAGGACCGACGACGCGATTGAGGATTTCGATTTCCTCTTGCGCGAAGGGAGCCGTGGTCGGGATAGGAGAAGTCATGAGACGCCCGGTTTGTTTTTTGGCGAACGGAGGCCTTGTTATACCTCTGTTATAGAATGATTTTCTTTTAAAAAGCAATAATGGCGAGGCGAAAAGAACATTCCTATCGTTTATGCCGACAACATGATTGTTTTATGCTTTCGACACCCCATTAGAGCTGGCACTATGCCCCTATTCAGCCCCGCCGCCAAGGAAAGGGCGCCAGCCGGATCAGATCGTCACGGGAAAGAAGTGGTTGATTGCCACCAGGATGACCAGCAGCACGATGCCGGTCCCGAGACTCCAGCCGATCAGCTTCTTCTCAATCGGCAGCAGCGGTTCGACGGGGGCGTTGCGGAGCTCATCGCGGATATCCGGTTGCATCGTCTTCTCCTTATCAGGTGGCCAGCGGCGGTTTCACGCCGTGGAAGAAAATCCAGGAGATCAGCAGCCCCACCCAGATCACGAAGCCGAATAGGCTGAGCAGATAGACCGCCGCCAGCTTGCCGATGCCCTCCTCCCAAAGCTTCTTGAAGTTGGAAAGAACGCCGATGGAGAAAAACGTCAGAACGAAAAAGATCACCCGGAAGGTGTTGGCTTCGCCGATGGCGGCGGGGAGTTTGGCCGCGGTTTCGGCGGAGGTTCCGAGCGCGAGATAGAGACCGGTCACAAAGGTGGCGACAAAGCCCAGGATAAATTTTGGAAAGCGCTGCCAGATTTCGCCCGCGCGCGCCTTGTCGCCTTCCTGCGTCACGTTGATGTGGTTGGTCCAGATATAGCCGAGGATGAAAGCCCAGATGCCGATAAAGATGTCGATGAACACCTTCACGGTCGCGGTGGTGCCGAGAATCCAGCCGGGCTGATAACGGATGCCTTCGGATGCGGCCTGGGCCAGGATCAGGGCTTCCGTAATGCCGCCGCCCGCGACGGCGGCGCCATCGGTCTTGATCGCCAAGCCCATCCAGGCGCCGGCGACCATCGGTTCGTGCGACAGAAAGGCCTGGGCGAGGAACGGCAGGATCAGCACTTCCACCACCGCGAAAACCACAACAAGCGACGAAACGAGAATCGGCACCATGGGACGCGCGCGGATGGCGCCGCCGGTGGCGATCGCAGCCGATACGCCGCAGATGGAAATGCCGGATGCCAGCGGCGCCGCCCATTCGCGGCTGAAGCCGAACCATTTGCGGGCGACGAAATAGACGACGGCCCAATAGATCAGGTAGGCCTCGACGATGGCGGCGACGCCGCGCAACAGCAACGAGGTGGCGAGGTTCAACTTTCCCGCCGCAGTCACGGCAAGGAAAGAGCCCAGGATCACGATGGCGATCTTGATGTAGAGTTCGGGCCGGATCGCTTCCTTCAACCATTCGGCAAAACGCGGAAAGAAATTGGCGATAACCAGTCCGCTGATCAGCGCGACGATGTAGCCGCCTTCATTGGTGAGCTTGAGCGACCAGCTAATGCCGAATTTTTGCAGGTCCGCCGGCGTGACTGCCGCGACGTGAGCGTAGCTGCCGACGATCCAGCTTGCGTAAGCGATCCAGAACACCGCCGTGAAGGCGACGGCGAAACGCTTCACGTCGGAATTCACAGCCGCGACGGCGGCACTCAGGACCACCAGCAATGATACATAGGTCGCGATCAGTGCCCCCAAGCCGCCGAGGGAAGCATAGGCTTTCGACACGGGGCCGAGCGCTTGAGCCAGGTCCGTCCAGACCGATGTGGTCACCGCCCAGCCGAGGAGGTCGGAACCCGCAAGCGCGGCAAGCGCCAGGGCAAAAATCAACAGGCCGATGCCGACCGACAGCCAGTCTTCGTTGAGCCAAGATGCCGCTGCGGGCGCGCTCGCGATACGAGCCGTTTCGGTCGTGCTGGACATGGTAGGTCTCCCCGCGACGGAATGCGTTTGGTACCAGCAAATAGGATGTTCTTCTTTAAAGGCACAAGAGAAGCGCAGAAAAAAGAATAATATTCAGGCCATATGGCCAGTTATGGGTATTTTGTTCTTAGGAATGCGGCGGTCTCAGCAACATAGATCGGTGTCTTCGGCCTTTTGCCTTCGGGCAGGAGCCATGTGACGAAAATTTCACTTGTCCAAACGGCAGGTTTCCGCCCGAACTCATTGTCTGAGGACAACGCCGTCCCTATCGGTGGAAGTTAAGGAAAGCTGCCACAGCCAGCCCTGTGACGGTACGATGCCGGCTTGTGATGTAGTACACCTTTGCCCTGATGTTTCGCTGTAGCCGCAGTCGCGAAAGACATTTCGTATGGGTCGCAAGTTTCCGTTCGTTGTGTCTCGCGTCGATGCCGCGCGCCTTCGTTCATCCATTTCGATATTTTGGAGTCTCTGCCTCGTGCAACTGCTGTCCGGGTGCATCCTGGGTTCCGAAAAGCCCGAGCTGGCGGTCGATATTCCGCAGGCCTACCGGGCCGGCGGCCGCGCGCCCGAGGCGGCGCTTCCGCGGCTAGATTGGTGGCGCGGTTTCCGCTCGCGCGAACTTTCCGCGCTGATCGAGGAGGCGCAAAGCGCCAACTTCGACATCGGCGCCGCCATCGGCAGGATAATACAGGCCGACGCGCAAGCGCGGATCGCCGGAGCGCCGTTGCTGCCCCACGTGGATCTGAATGCGAACGCCACGCGCTCACGCGCATCCCAAGCGACGTCGGCGACTGGTACGGGCGGCGGCGGGCCTTCGGAGCGGACCTCGTATAGTACGTCGCTCTCGGCGAGCTATGAGATCGACTTCTGGGGCAAGAACCGGGCGACGCTGCGTGCAGCGGAGGAGACCGCGGTTGCCAGCCGCTTTGACCGCGAGGTCGTCGATCTCACAACGATGGCGAGCGTCGCCAACGCTTATTTCCAGGTGCTTGCGGCCCAGGACCGGCTGCGTGTCGCGCGGCAAAACCAGAGCAGCGCGGCGCGGATTCTGACGCTGATCCAACAGCGGCTCTCCGTCGGCACCGCGTCGTCGCTGGAAATCGCGCAGCAGGAAAGCGTCGTCGCCGTGCAACGCGCGGCGATTCCGCCGCTGGAACAGCAACTGCGCCAGAACATTACCGCGCTCGCCGTGCTTGTCGGGCGTCCTCCGGAGTTTTTCTCTATTCGCGGCGGCGGCATGGGGCGTGTCACGATCCCACGCGTGACGCCTGGCCTGCCGTCCGCATTGCTGGCGCAACGGCCGGATATCCGCGAAGCCGAGGCGCAACTCGCGTCCGCCAACGCCAATGTCGAAGCCGCCCGCGCCGCCTTTTTCCCAAGCATCCAGTTGACCGGCGAAGCCGGATATCAAAGCGCGGCGTTGAAACTGCTGTTCACGCCCGAGGCTGCTTTCTACTCCGCCGCCGTCGGCCTGACACAACCGATCTTCGATGGCCTGCGGCTGCAAGGTCAACTCGATCTGCAGCGGGGCCGGCAAGAGGAACTGCTGCAAAGGTATCGCAAGGCGGTGGTTTCCGCATTCGCCGATGTCGAGAACGCGCTGGTTGCTATCCAGCAAACGGCGTTGCGCGAGCGGCTGCAGCGCGAGGTAGTGGCGAGCTCGCGCCGTGCCTTTGACATCTCGGAGACGCGATTGCGCGAAGGCACGATCGATCTCGTCACCGCGCTTGGCACGCAGCAGACACTTTTCCAGGCCGAGGACAATTTGGCGCAAGCGCGCCTTGCGCATCTGCAGGCGGTGGTCAGCTTGTTCCAGGCGCTCGGCGGCAGTTGGGCGTCGCGAACGCCCGTCGCTAACGGTGACGAAGCGCTATGACCAGGAACCGACGATTTATTGCCATTGCGGTTGCCGGCATCATCATTGTGGGCGCTGTGGCGCTTTACCTGCTGCCGCAGCAGCAACAGACAACGCAGAATGTCGGCGGGCGCGGCCGTCCGCGAGGACCTACAGACGCGCCGATTCCTGTGCTGGTAGCTACCGCGCATCCGGCGGATGTGCCGGTCTATCTGGAAGGCGTCGGCACCGCGCGCGGTCTCAATACGGTAACGGTGCGTCCTCAGGTCGACGGCAAGCTGATCAGCGTCGCCTTCAAGGAAGGCCAGGACGTGCAGAAGGGCTATGTCCTGGCGCGCATCGATCCGACGACCTATCAGGCGCAGCTTGATCAGGCGGTGGCGAAGAAGGCGCAGGATGAGGCGCAACTCGCCAATGCCAATCTTGACCTCGATCGCTATACGCGGCTGGCCGCGACCAATTCCGTCACCAAGCAGCAGGCGGATACGCAAAGAGCGATGGTCGCTCAGCTTCAAGCCCAGGTGAAATCGGACCAGGCGGCCATCGACAATGCCAGAGCTATCGTCGCCTACACCACCATCACGGCGCCGATCAATGGACGCACCGGCATTCGTCAGGTCGACGAAGGCAACATCGTGCGTTCGTCCGATGCCACCGGCATTGTCGTCATCACGGAAATCCGCCCGATCTCCGTGATCTTCAGCCTGCCGCAGCAAGTCGTGGCGCAGGTGAATACTGCCTTTGCCAAGGGGCCGCTGAGCGTCGAAGCGCTGGCGTCCGATAACGCCGTCGCGGTCGACAAGGGCACGCTGCAAGTTGTTGACAATCAGGTGGATCAAACGACCGGCACCGTGAAGCTGCGGGCTGAATTCCCGAACGCCAGCCTTCAGCTTTGGCCCGGTCAGTTCGTCAATGTGCGGATGCTGATCGACACCAAGCGCAACGTCATCGTCGTTCCCACAGCCGCCGTGCAGCGCGGCCCAAATGGCCCCTTCGTATTCGTCGTGCAGCCGGACAACACCGCAACGGTTCGCCTGGTGACCGTTTCGCAGCAGGACGATGTGCAGGCGGTCATTGCCAGCGGCGTGCAGGCCGGCGACCGCGTCGTCACCACTGGGTTCGCGCAACTCTCCGAGGGAAGCCGAGTCAATGTCGCCACCAGCGAAGGTGGCGCACCACCCGCCGTAAGCTCGACGCCGAACGCCAACCGGCGGCAACAAAATCGGCCTCCCGGCCCTGACGCGGCCAGACCGGACGCCGGAGGCGCTCGCCCCGCGGGCGCGGCACGCGCCGGACAAGATGGGGCCTCCAGTGCCGGCGCGGCACCGAGCCAGCCGCCATGAGCGTATCGTCGCCTTTTATCAACCGGCCGATCGCGACGTCCCTGCTCGGCGTCGCGGTCGTACTGGGCGGCGCGCTGGGCTATTGGCTGCTGCCGGTTGCCGCCCTGCCCCAAGT
>JAXDOR010000098.1:0-10455 GCA_034668825.1 Alphaproteobacteria bacterium
GTCTGGAAGCACGCGCTTTCGAATCTGATCGAGCCGGTCGAGGTCAAAACCGGGGCGTGCCAGGAAGTGGTGATCACCGGCGATGAATTGACCAAGGAAGGCAAAGGCCTCGGCCGCCTGCCGATCCCGATCTCGACGCCGGGCTTCGACAACGCGCCTTACACCACGGCCGGCCATTGGGTCACCAAGGACCCGGATTCCGGCATCCATAATATCGGCAACTATCGCGGCATGGTGAAAGCGGAGAACCGCATCGGCGTGCTGCTCGGCCGCTTGCATTGGGGCATGCGCGGCCACATCGACAAGTGGCGCGAGAAGGGCGAGAAGCGCTGCCCCGCGGCCATCGTCATCGGCGCGCCGCCGCATATGACCTATGCCGCGGTGACGCGCGTTCCCAACGACATGTGCGAATACGACGTGGCCGGCGCGCTGGTGGGCGAGCCGATCAAGCTGGTGCGCTGCAAGACGCAAGACCTGCTTGTGCCGGCCGACGCCGAGATCGTCATCGAGGGCTCGGTGCCGACCGACATGGTGGAGATGGAAGGCGCCTTCGGCGAGTTCCCCGGCTACATGGCGCAACGCGACTACAGCTTCTTCATGGACGTCACCGCGATCACCATGAAGAAAAAGCCGATCTATCTCTCCATCCTGAGCCAGATGCCGCCGAGCGAAAGCTCGAAGATGCGCAACATCGGCCGCGCCGCCGCCGGCATACGCTTGTTGCACGGGGCCGGCATCGAAAGCGCGCTGGCGGTGGAGTATCTCGAATGCGCCGGCTCCAATGCCGTGGCGGTAGTGAAACTGAAAAAACCACAAGCCGGCGAGGCCAAAAAGGCGCTGCACATCCTCGCCGAAAAATTCATGGGCAAGATGCTGGTGGCGGTCGACGAGGATATCGACATCAAGGATGCCGAAAATGTCATGTGGGCGATTGCCTACCGCTCGCAGCCCTACAAAGACGTGGAAGTCGTCGAGGCGCCCACATTCCCGCTCGATCCGGCCGCGACTCCGCCCGGCGAATCGCGCGGCTTGATGGGCGGCAAGCCGCCGCGTTCCACGGCGGTCCTGATCGATGCGACGATGCCGTGGGCCTATCCGCCGCTGTCGCTGCCGAAGCAGCAGTTCATGGAAAAGGCGGCGCAGATCTGGCAGGGCCTGCAACTGCCGCCGCTGCATCTTAAGGAGCCGTGGTGGGGCTATTCGCTCGGCTACTGGACCGAGGAAGAGGACCAGGAGGCAGAATTGGCCGTGCAGGGCCGCCACTACGAGACCGGCGAGAAGCAGAAGCAGACACGGCGGCGTTTTGGGGAGTGAATGTTATCGGCCTCATGGTGAGGAGCGTCCGCAGGACGCGTCTCGAACCATGCAGGCCGCCCTCGTCCTTCGAGACGGCGCTTCGCGCCTCCTCAGGATGAGGGCGGATAAACCTCTCAATCCTTCGCCGGCTTGCGCTCCTTCAGCGCGCGCTCGCCGGTCTTGTGATACTCGCCCTTGACCGCCCACTCCGCTTCCTCGCGGTCGCGGTCGGACCAATCGCCCAATTCATAGCCGTACCAGGGCGCGCGCGGAGTCAGCTTGGGGAACTGGAGCTGCTCCCAGATTTCCCGGGCGCGGTCCATGTATTGCTTCCGGGGCAATGAGACCGGCGGATAATCGAAATTCCGCATCGCGTTGATGAGCAACGCCGAGCCGAACACCTGCTGCACGGTGTTGTCATCGATGCCGTTCTGATTGGACGGTGCGCCGGAAGGATCGAGCCCCACCGAGCGATGATTGAGGATCGTCGTGTCCTGGTGCGGCTGCACGCGATAGCTCAGCGCCCAGATCAGCGCCTCGTTATCGTAGGTGTCGATGTCCTCATCGACGGCGACGACGATCTTGCCGACCATGGTGTTGCGGCCCGCCACCGCATAGAGCGCCTGCCAGATCATGGATGGATTGCAGCGCTTCATCTTGATGACAATGAAGCTGTCGAGCGCGATCTCGACGCAGTTGACGTCGACCACGTCGGCGATGCCGCACTGGTTTTTCAAATAGAAGTAATAGGCGTTGTCCTGCCCGATCTTCTTCAGCATGCTGCTTTCGCTCGGCGGCATCTGGCTGATGATGCAGGTGAAGATCGGGTTCTTGCGATGCGTGATCGCCGTCACGTTGAACACGGCGTTGTAGACGCGACCGCCCATGTAGCCGGTGTATTCGCCAAAAGGTGCTTCCGGCTCCACGTATTCGGTGGAGATATGGCCTTCGATGACAAGCTCCGCATGCGCCGGCACCGTGAGGTCCACAGTCTTGCAGCGCACCACATCGAGCGGCTCGCCGATCAGGCTGCCGGCCACCGCGTATTCCTCGACGCCATAGGGAATGCGTGAGCCCGACAGGTAGGTGAGGGCAGGGGGGCCGCCGATCACCAGCGCCGCCTCCAGCGGCTTGCCGAGCTTGCGGCACATATCCCAATGCTTCCAGCCGTGATTGCGCGGGCTAAGGAACATACCCATGCGGTCGGCCGCTTTCACCTGGCCGCGATAATTGCCGACATTGATCCAGCCGCTCTCGGGATCCTTCGTCACCCAATTGGATGCGGTGGTGTAAGGCCCGACATCGAAGCCGGGCGTCGAGATCGGAATGGCGAATTCCTCGATCCCGCCATGCTCCAGCAGGTTCGCGCCCATATGCACTTCATCCTGCACGCTGCCATGCTCGACAAGGCGCGGTGGGGTCGGCTTGCTTTGCGCTTTCTGCCAGCGTTCGCGGACCTCGGATTGCTTGCAGCCCATGCCGATGGAATAAATCTCCGATGAGCCCGCATAGATGCCGACGGCGACGCCGCCCTTGAGCGGCTCGCCCTTGGCATTGGTGACATTCTCGAACAGGAAGCCGGTGCGCTGATTTTCCTGCAAGCCGCGGAACTGCCAGCGCACCAGCGGCATCAACTCTGTATCCTTGTTGATCGGAATGGTGACGCGCCGCAGCTTGTCGCGCTGCTCGAGATTCTTCAGATGCGTGCGCAGGTCCTGTAGATTGGCTGTCATAGACTTGTTCATTTCCGTTATGGCGCAACCAGCATGCGCGTTCGCTCAATCAGGCTATTTGGATAGGTGCCGAGCTCGACGATCATGGCTTGCAGCTTTGTTCCCGCCATCGGGTTGAGCACAATTTGCAACTGATCGGCCGCGGCCTTGAACTCGGCGTCCTGCGTCATGTCGGTGAAGGCTTGGCGCAAGGCGGTAACCCTATCGGCTGGGACTTGCGGCCCGACATAGAAGGAGCGGCCAACGGCGGAGGTATTGGCTAGGAGCCGGAGAACTTTCCGATCCTCGTCATTTCCCGCGAGTTCAACCAGCGTAGGCACGTCGGGCAAATCCGAGCTCCGCTCATAACCGTCCTGATAGAGCGGGATGACTTTCTTCTCGCGCAGCCATTCACGGTGCGAGCGCTTCAGTTGCGACCAAATAGCATTGGCTACACCATCGAGCTCGCCCCGCTCCATCGCTAGATATTGCTCGGTGGTCCCCTGATAGCCCATGACGATCTTGAACTTGGTTCCGATCATCCGATTCAAGGCGGTGGGCATCATCACGGAGGTTCCGGTTGAGGACGTGCCCCCGAGGACGACCTGACGCTTTTTCGCGTCTTCGATACTTTTGATTCCGGTTGTGTGCCACGCAACGTTGACGGCATCGATGGCATCGAGCCGCCCAATCCAATTGAACTTGGCGACATCAATGCCGTCGCCGACCTCGCCCAGGATGAAGGCGTTCATCGGCAGCGCGTGATTAGGAATTCCGATCACGGTTCCGTCTTGCGGTGCGACGCTCCAGATATAATTCGCAGCCTTCACCGAGGCGGCGCCCGGCATGTATTGCGTGATGGCGGCCGGTGTCCCTCGCAGATGCCGGGGCAAATATTCGGCAAGCAGCCGGGCATAGGCATCGAAGCCGCCGCCCGCCGCGTAGCCGACGACGACCTTTAAAGTTTTGCCGCGATAGAAATCTTCCACAGCCTCGCCGAGGGCTGGCGAAAGGCTGCAAGCAGCAGCGCCGACAATCGCCAGCAGCGCGCAAAGCTTGGAACGAACCATTTGCCCTTCCCCGAGGCGCACTGTGCGCGAGTTTTTCTTTAGGGGTCTATTTTCCGGCCGGCTTGCGATCCTTCGCCGCCCGCTCGCCGGTCTTGTGATATTCGCCCTTCGCCGCCCATTCCGCTTCCTCACGGTCGCGATCCGACCAGTCGCCGAGTTCGTAGCCGTGCCACGGCACGCGCGGCGTCAGCTTCGGAAGCTGCAACTGCTCCCACATCTCTTTGGCGCGCTCCATGTATTGTTTGGCCGGCAGCGACACCGGCGGGTAGGCCCATTTGCGCGTGGCGTCGATCAGCACCATGGAGCCGAAATTCGCCTGCTGCGTCATGTCGCGCAGCTCCTTCTGCGGCGGCAGGCCGGAGGGATCGAGACCAATGGCGCGATTGCCCAACACCTTCATGTCGCGATCGGGTTGGGTGCGGTAGCTCAGTGCCCAGATCACCGATTCCATGTCGTTCAGGTCGATGTCCTCGTCCACCGCGATGACGTATTTTCCCGACGACGCATTGCGCCCCGCAATGGCATAGAGCGCCTGCCAGACCATGGACGGATTGCAGCGCTTGAGCTTCACGACGGCCCAGGACTCCAGCGCGATCTCGTGGAAGGAAATGTCAACCACGTCCGGCAGGCCGCAGTGGTTGCGCAGGAAATAGAGGTAGCTGTTGTCCTGCCCCATCTTCTTCAGCATGCTGCTCTCGCTCGGCGGCATCTGGCTGATGATGCAGGCGAAGATCGGGTTCTTGCGGTGGGTGATGGCGGTGGTCTCGAACACCGCGTTGTAGACGCGCTCGCCCATGTAGCCGGTAAACTCGCCGAAGGGCGCTTCCGGCTCGAGGTATTCGGTGGAGATGCGGCCTTCGATCACCAGCTCCGCATACGCGGGCACCAGCAGATCGACGGTCTTGCAGCGCACGAGTTCCAGCGGCTCGCCGATCAGCGCGCCGGCAACCGCATATTCCTCCACGCCATAAGGCGTGCGCGAACCGGACAAGTAGGTAAGGGGAGCGGGGCCGCCGATGACTAGCGCGGCGACAAATACTTGGAGGCCGCGCTGGCGCGCCTGATCCCAATGCTTCCAGGCATGTTTGCGCGGACCGATGAAGACGCCCATCTTCGTCGGGCCTTTTACCTGGCCGCGATAATTGCCGACATTCATCCAGTTGAGTTCAAAGTCCTTGGTGACCCAATTGGATGCCGTGGTGTAGGGACCGACGTCGAAGCCGGGCGTGGAATTCGGAATCGGGAATTCCTCCAGCCCGCCGTGCTCGAGCAGAGTGTCGCCCATGTGCACTTCGTCTTGCACGGTGCCGGAACTGACGACCTTCGGCGGCAGCGGCTTGGCCTGCGCTTCCTGCCAGCGCTTGCGGATATCCTTGACGTCGCAACCCATGCCGATGGCATAAATTTCCGGCGAACCGGCGTAGATGCTGACGGCGACGCTGCCCTTGAGCTGTTCGCCGCGCGCATTGGTCACGTTCTCGAACAGGAAACCAGTGCGTTGCTCTTGCTGCAATCCACGGAACTGCCAGCGCACCAGCGGCATCAGCTCCGTATCTTTGTTAACCGGGATGGTGATGCGCGTCAGCTTGCCGCGCTGCTGCAGATTGGCGAGATGCGTGCGCAAATCCTGCAGGTTGGTCGCGGTTTCCGCCTTTGCGTCCATCACGCGATCTCCGTGCTTCACTCTGCCGCCTGGATTTTCGGCGGCAGCGTTTCGAGCTCCCGGGCATAGGCCGCTTCCATGCGCGGTGCGAGCCCGTTGGCCGCAAGCTCTTTGACGAACATTTCCCGCACCAGCGGCGGCTCGTCGGCGTAGTCGATCTGCGTGCCGCCCTGCCTGCGGCTGATCCACGAGATCGGCACGCCTTGGGCATTGCGCACCGACATATTGCGGATGGCGAGATAACGCGCCGGTTCCGGCCCGGTATTGAAGTGCTGGTGATACATCCCGTTGGGCGGGACAATCAGCGTTCCCGCCTTCCAATCATAGCGTTTGGGCTGTTCGCCCTCCTGCCACATTAGCGAATAGCCTGTGCCGTTGAGCAGGATCACATGCGCACCGGGACCGTGGGCGTGCGCCTTCTTGTAGGTCCCCACCGGGAACTGCGAGATGTGGCTCGGCATCGCGCCTTTGGCCATGTTGAACCGGATATGCCCACCACCGGCGCCGCGCTCTTTGGCGGTGATGAGCGGAATGTTGACCGCGTCGGCGACGAAATTGGTGGTGAGCAGGAAGCCCTTCTGCTCGCCCTTGGCGGTGAAGTAGTCAGGCTCGCCGTTGAAGCGGTCGGGGAAATCGCGCGGCGTGTTGAAGATGAAATCGACGTCGCCGAATAGGTTGAGCAGTTGCGGGCAATAGGTGGCCGCCACGTAGCGCACCGATTCCTGGCCCGATCCGTTGAAGTGCTGATGATGACAGTTGAGCGGAATGGAGAAGATCGCGCCTTCTTTCCATTCGAAGGTGATGCGCTTGCCGGCGTCGTTCCATATCGTCGTGGAGCCACGCCCGGACAGGATCAGGATCATTTCTTCGTAAAGCTGGCGCTGCGGCGCCAGCTTGCCGCCGGGCGGCACCTCGCAGACGTAGCAGTCGTTCGACATGCGCGAGGCTTCGTGATTGATGAAGACGCCTTTGCCGCCGCGCCGCGCCCAAGGCTTGAGTTCGACGGTCCGCAGGTCCGGCACGTAAAGCGCAGGAATGATGTCGAGACCTTGGCTCTTCACCCACCGCTCATAAGGCGTCGACTTTTCCGCGGCGAATTTTTCCGCGAGTTCGTCGGATGCGAGCGGCGCCTTGGACATCACATTTCCCTGTTGAGTATAGGTCAGACCGCCCGATTACTCGGCGGCGGTCGAGGTGTAAGGGGATTCATCGACGAAACGGCCCATCTGCGACTTCACGCCGGTCTTGGCCAATTCCTTGAGCCAGATCTCGTGGATGCGCGGATCCTGATCCGGATATTCGATCTGGCAGCCGCCGTCCTTGACGCTGACATCGGTGCGCTTGCCCTCCGATCCCATGCGGCGTTCGTAGACGATCGGATAGCGCTTGCTGCCGAATCCCACGGCGAGATAGCGCGCCGGCCGCTCGCTGGTGTCGAAATGCTGGTGCAGCATGCCCTCGGGCGGCGCGAAACACATGCCGTGGCGCCAGTCGACGCGCTGGAAATCGCGGTCGCCCTCGTACCAAAGCAGCGTGTAGCCGGTGCCGTGGATGAAAAAGATATGCAGGCCGGCGCCGTGGCGATGGCCCTTCTTGTAGGTCCCGACCGGCATTTCCGACACATGGCCGCCCATCGAGCCTTCGCCGAGCAGAAACTGAATGTTGGACGAGCCCGCGCCGCGTGCTTCCCAAGGCTTCAGTTCGAAAGAGCCGAGATCGGGAACGAAGTTGGTTTCCCATAGATGGCGGCCGGGACGGATCGAGGTCATCTCACCCTCGCCGGTGTAGTAGCCGGCCAGTCCTTCGCGCTCGGGGAAGGGATACGGATTGTCGAAGAAGAATTTTTCGTTGTGGAAGATATTCATCATGATGCGCAGATTGTTCGACGAGGCGAGCCGCGCCGGCTCGCGGCCGGAGCCGTTGAAGATGCGATAGCGCGCGTTCAGCGGCGGCGCGAACAGGCTGCGCGGTCCCCATTCGAAGGCGTGCTTGTTGCCATCCGGCATTTCGACCACCAGGCTGCCGGTACCGGAGATCACGTAGAACAATTCGTCGTAGAGGTGCTGCTGCGGCGCTGAGCTTCCGCCCGGCGGCACGTCGAGCAGGAACACGGTCATCCAGTCACCGCGGCCTTTGAGATGGACAAGCGCGCCTTTGCAGGTATCGCCCAGCCGCGGCCAGGGACCGGTCTCTGCGGTCAAGAGATCGACGCCGAAGTCTTCGTGGATCGGCACGCCTTCGCGCTGCGACCAGTCGAGATAGGGATCGTTCAGAAATTTCGGCTGGACAGATGTCATGCTCGCTCGCTCACGAATTTCTTTTCATCGATGTATTTTCCCATGCCCGAGACCACGCCGGTCTTCGCCAGTTCGCGCAGCCAAATGGCATGAATGCGCGGGTCCTGATCCTGATAGTCGATCTGAATCCCGCCGTCCTTCACCGAAGCTTCCGGCGCCTGTTTCCGTTTCACCTTGCGCGCCAGCACCGGATAGCGGTGGCTGCCGAGCGAAATCGCGAGATAGCGCGCGGATTCCTGCCCGGTGTTGAAGTGCTGATGGAACATGTCCTCCGGCGGGGCAAAGACGAAGCCGTGCCGCCATTCGTGGCGCTCGAAATCCGCATCGCCCGCATTCCACATCAGCGTGTAGCCTGAGCCGGTGACGGCGAAGACGTGGGCGCCGGCGCCATGGCGATGGCCTTTTTTGTAGGTGCCGATCGGCATTTGCGACGTATGCACATGCATCGAGCTGTCGGCCATGATAATCTTCATGTTGCGGCTGCCGGCGCCGCGCGCCTCCCATTCCGGCAGTTCGAACGAGCCGAGATCGGGAACGAAATTGGTTTCCCACATGTGGCTGCCGGGTTTTAATTCGAGAAAATCTCCTTCGCCGGAAAAGTGAGCCTTGCGCCCGACGCGCTCGGGAAACGGGAAGCGGTTGTCGAAGATGAAATTCTCGTTGCGATAGACATTCATCACGAAGGGCAGATCGTTGGCGGAGATCAGCCGCAGCGGCTCGTCACCGGAGGCATTGAACAGCCGGAACGGCGCATTCAGCGGCGGCGAGAACAGCGCGCGCGGCCCCCATTCGAAATTGTGCGTTTGGCCGTTCCCTGCATCCACGGTCGCGCTGCCATGGCCGGACAGCACATAGAAGACTTCGTCGTAGAGGTGCCGGGCCCAGTCCATCTTGCCGCCCGGCGGGATGTCGATCACCTGCAAGGCGATGAAATCGCCGCGGCCGCGCAGGTGCACGAAGGCGCCGCGGCAACCGCCACCTAGCCGCGGCCAGGGCGAAGTCTCAATCGCGTTAAGATCGACGGCGACGCCCTCGACCATCGGGACTTGCTGATGCGCCGCCCATTCCAGATAGGAATCGATCAGATACCGCAGACTGCTGTTAGCGCTTGCCACCGTCTTTGCACCTCATGGGTGATGTGCCAGCATAATGCGGCTGTTTAGAACACAAAAGCAGAATTTGAAATGGGTTTCGATTTTTCATATTCACCCTTGATGTCCGTAGGCCGCTGGAACTAGCCTGCACGCAATGGCAGCCTTCCGAAGGCGAAGATACGCGGGACGGACATATGCGCAAGACGTTGCTAGGGGTCCTTGGCGGTTGCGCGCTGCTGGCAGCGGCGGGCATAGGCCGCGCCGATCCGGCAGAGGACTTTTACCGGGGCCGCAACATCAAGTTCATCGTCGGCTCCAATATCGGAGGCAGCTACGATTCCTATAGCCGCCTGCTTGCCGCTCATATGGCCAAGCACATGCCCGGCAGTCCGAACTTCATTGTCGAGAATATGCCGGGAGCATCCGGCATGCAGTCAGCGACTTACCTATCGCAGATTGCGGTCAAGGATGGCTCGGTCGTCGGCATGTTCAACCAGAGCATGGCGCAGCGCCAGATGCTGGAGCCGCAAACCGTGCGTTTCGATGTCGGCAAGTTCGGCTGGATCGGGGCCATGGGTAATTTCAACACCGTATTTATTACCTGGCACGCCAGCGGGGTCGGTACCCTCGAGGATGCCAAGAAGCGGGAAGTGATGATGGGAGCCTTGAGCAGCGACGGCGGCAACGCGGTGTACCCGCTGCTGCTGAATACGTTTCTCGGCACCAAGTTCAAAGTCGTGCTCGGCTATCCCGGCGGCAACACCATCCAGCTCGCCATGGAAAGGGGCGAAGTCGATGGCCGCGGCAGCGTGGTCTGGTCCGGCCTCAAAGCGGTGTGGCCGCAATGGATCGCCGAGCGCAAGGTGAATGTGCTGTTGCAAGTCGGTCTTACGAAAGAGCCTGATTTGCCCGAGGTGCCGCTGCTGCTCGACCTCGCCAAGAGTCGGGAGGAAACCGACATCTTCCGCTTCATTTCGAGCGATAGCGCCATGGGATTTCCCGTGCTGGCGCCTCCAGGCGTTCCGGCCGATCGCCTCGCCGCCTTGCGCAAGGCCTTCGCGGCAACCTTGGACGATCCCGATTTCATCAAGGCAGCAGGGGAGCGCAAGCTTCCGGTGCGCTTCACCTCCGGCGAAGAGGTCGAGCGCATCGTGGGCGCCATGATCGGTACGCCCAAGGAGGTGATCGGCAGGCTGAAGCAGAATTTGCTTGATGCCGAGGCAGGAGCGAAAGCCAAGAACTAGCCAGAACTGGCCGCCTTGCCGTTCCCGTTTCCGGAATATCCAAGACGCCGCGATCGCTCCGCCGCCGCCTGCTACAGCG
>JAXDOR010000099.1:0-14565 GCA_034668825.1 Alphaproteobacteria bacterium
GAAATATTCATCTTCGGCTTCAGCCGCGGGGCTTATATCGCAAGAAGTCTGTCTGGATTTATTTCCAAGTGTGGCTTGCTGACACCCGGCGCGCCGCTCGCCGTCAAACAACTTTATGGCAGATACCGGCGGCGGCACACGTTGCATAAGTTAAGGACTCTTCACGAGCTCAAAGCCGATAAAGAGAAAAACATCGGAACATTCACGCTCGAAGAAGTATGGATGTTGAAATACTCACACCCGGCTCCGGTGAAACTGATCGCGGTGTTCGACACCGTTGGTGCGCTGGGTATCCCTTTTCCGAACGTTCCGGGTTTAGCTCGCACGGGACGCGGATTCCTCAACACCGGTCTGAAAATCAGCAACGATTATGCCTTTCATGCGTTGGCCATCGATGAATACCGGCAAGCTTTCTCCCCGACGCTGTGGACGCAGTCGATTGCGAAAGACACGGCCGGCGCCACTGATCAAGCCGGGAGGCCGCTGTCCGAAGTCGAACAGCGGTGGTTCGTAGGCGCCCATGCCAATGTCGGCGGCGGCTGCCAGAGCGATTTGTTAGCGCAAATCCCGCTCCGGTGGCTGATGAGCAAGGCGGCCTTGCACGGGCTCGCCTTTCGCAACGAGGTCAGCATCGACGGCGACGCGATGAAATCGCCGATTTCAGATTCCTTCCGGGAATTCTTGCATGGCACTTACCGCTTGCTGAAGCTGGGGCGCCCCTTCTACCGGACCATCGGCACGCCGCCGGAAGATCACGGCGATAAGATCGTCAGCACCATCAACGAAACCATAGACGTCTCCGTCTTCGATCGCTGGCGCGAGAATCCGGAATACCGCCCCTGGAATTTGGCGCGCTGGGCAAAGGATTATGGCGTCGATCCCGCAAGCCTCCGCACGTCCGTTAGAGCCGACGCTCCGGCGGTTGCGGTTCCACACTAGACGCTGATACTCAGCTCGGACGTTCACACCAGGAATCAGCGCAGCGTATGCGGCTTGTGTGCTACGAATGTCGACTCTTTGATCCAATCAATTTCAAAAGGACCAAAAAAATGTATCGCCGTTCTCTGACGACAGTTTTCTTCCTCCTCGCCGCCAGCAGCGCCGTCGCCCAGCAAAAGACACCCTATACCGCGGCCGAAATGCAGGCGCTGGTCGGCAAGGGTTTGCAAATCAACTCCATGGACCTCAAGGGCGGGCAGGAATTCACCGGGCGCGTCAATCTCGCCGCCGACGGGCGGCTGTCCGGCACCATCACGGTTGCCGGGGAACAGCCCATCGCGCTTTCCGGCGGCTGGAAGCTCAAGGGCAACCAGCTCTGCCGCACGCTCGGCCAGATTCAACCGGAGGAAGTCTGCGAGACGTGGCTGAAGTCCGGGCCAAAGGAAGCAACGGTAGTGGTCGACGGCAAGCCAACCAGCATCAACCGCTGGCAATGAGTTTCTTCTCACGCCACGTCCGCCATTCTCATGGAACTTGGGAACATAGCCGCCGCGATTAAGTTTTGAGTCTTAAGAGGCGGCCGTTTTCGGCAGCCAAGGGGGCGAACGACCCATCGCGCGTGGGCCGCCGCCTTTTTTTTTGCCTAAAGCGCAATGGAGCAAAAACATGAAGAAGCTTCTCATGACGACCGCTGTAGGCCTGTGCCTTGCCGCACCGGCTTTCGCCCAGACCGCCGACCAGAAGGGTCTGGTTACCGTCAATCTGCAGGATGTCCTCAATAATCTTTCCGCCGATCTCAAGATCGACCGCGCCAATATTCCAGTGACCGCGCAAATCCCCATCAATGCCGCGGCGAATGTCTGCGGCGTCAACGTCAACGTGCTTTCGGCGCAGGCGGCGAGCGGCCCGGCAAGCTGCAACGCCAAGACCGGCTCGCAAGATTTGACGCAAGCCGTGCAGCAGCAGATGGCCGCGGGCGGCACCGCCGCGGGTCAGAGCGGCACCACGGCCGCGGTCAACAATCCGCCCGCCTCCACCGCTCCGTCGGCGGCGACAACCGCTCCGAAGCCGGCGACGACCGCCAATGCTCCGGCTGCCGCTCCGGCAGCTAACCCCTTGGCGCAAAGCACCCCGGCTCCGGCGCAGCAAAACGCTCAAAGCACGGCGGCTCCGGCGCAAAACGCGGCGGCTCCCGTGCAGCAGAATGCGCCAGCCCCTGCTTCCACGGCTCAAGCCCCCGCTTCGCAGGCCGCTCCCGCGCAGCAGAATGCTCAAAGCACCGCGGCGCCCGCGCAGCAGAGGCCCGCAAGCACTGCCGTTCCGGCACAGCAGAATTCCCAAGCACCTGCTGCCCAAACCGCTCCGGTACAGCAGAATGCCCAGAGCACCGCGGCCCCCGCGCAGCCAAACGCGCAACCGGCCCAGGGCACCGCTACGCGCGCCGCTCCGGCGCAAAGCGCGCAAGGCACTCGACCCGCGCCAGCGCAGAACGCACAAAGCGCCCCAGCGGCTGCGGGAGCTTCAACCGCACAGGGCACATCCGCCGCGCAGCCGGCATCCGCGTCCAATGTTTTGGATAGCCAGCAGCAGAGCAAGATCGCCGACTTGATCGTTAAGGAGAAGATCAAGCCCGCGAATGTGAACTTCTCCATCAACCAGGGCGTGGCGGTGCCATCGTCCGTGGCGCTCCATCCTGTGCCGAGCACGGTGTTGCAGCTGGCGCCGCAGTATCGCGGCTACAGCTACTTCGCCACCGGCGACCGCATTGTCATCGTCGAGCCAAGCAAGAAGACGGTGGTCGCGGTCATCCCGACCGGCGGCAACGCGCGGGCCCAGAGCACCGCTCCCGCTGCCAAAAGCGTGCAGTTCACGCAGCAACAGCGTGACCTCATCCGCAAGCGCACTGTGACCTCGCAGAAGACGGCGACCACCACCGGATCGGCGTCGAAGTCGCGGATCAGCGTCCGCGAGCAAGTTCCCGACACCGTGACGCTTGAGGAGTTTTCCGAGGACGTGGTGCGGGAAGTGCCGACGGCGAAATCCTATCGTTACTACCGGCAGGATAACGACGTCGTCGTGGTTGATCCCGGCGAACGCCGCGTGATCGAGGTCATCCGCTAACGTATCGCTTCGTAAGCTACCGCCCGGCGGGTCGCTCCGCCGGGCGGTTTTTATTTTACCGAAGCCAGCGCGATCACTTCAGCCGGTCCGCCACCTTATCGATCCCGGCTTGCGCGCAGGCCTCGTCACCAAGGCCACCGGCCACGCCCGGTTTGCCCGGCGTACCGGAGACGCCGATGGCGCCGATGATGTCGTTGCCGACCTTGATCGGCACACCGCCCGCCTGGGCGCTGACGCCCGGCTGGTAAACTTGCGGCACGGCGCCGGGCGCGGCTGCGAGCCGTTTCGCCATATCGGCGGAAGCCGCGCGGGTGGTGCGCGCGGTGTAAGCCTTGCGCTGGCTGTTATCCGTGGTGTGAGGCTCCGCCTCATCGTCGCGGTAAGCAAGGCGGACCGCGCCGGAGCGGTCGAGCACGGTGATGGCGACATGGGCGCCGGCCTTGCGGCAGGATTCCAGCGCCGCGTCGGCGATGTCCTTGGCTAATCCAAACGAGATGTCACGATGGGTAACGACGCCCTGCGCCTGCGCGGCGCTCGGCAAAATCAAAACGGCGGCGATGGCAAACAAACGGATGAACGGCGGCATGGAAATCCCTCCCCTGTGGGAATAATGGTCGCCGAGCCTAGCTGAAATCGGCCTTAAGCAAGAGCGGCCGGATGTCGCGTCAGGAGCCGCTGTCCGCCGAGGCCGGCGCGCCTGTGGCCATGGCGGCGAGGTCGTCGCGGCCGGGCAAAGGCCTTTCCTCCATGCGGATGATGGCGAACAGGCAGGCGGCGAGCACGCCCGCCGCCAGCAGGAAGACCCAGCGGAACAGCAGCGCGAGATCGGCGCTGCCGGCGCTGGCGCGCAGGGTTTCCACGCTCAAGCCGCCGCCGGAGCGCAGGTTGATGCCGCCGAGCACGATCGCGCCCATCATGGCGACGATGATGGAGGACAGCAGCGCGCGGAAGAAATTCATGGTGCCGGTGGCGATGCCGAGCTGATGCCGCGGCACCGCGTTTTGCACCGCCACCGTGGCGACGGGAAACACCGTACCGATGCCGACGCCGACGGCACCGAGATGCAGCGCCACGATCTCCACCGGCTGATACGGATGCCAGGCCAGCAGCAGCAAGCTGATCACCGAGATAGTCAGCCCCACCATCGGCACGCGCTTGTAGTGACGGAACCACGCCAGCCCGCGCCCGGCAATCACCGATCCCCAATTCGCCACCAGCATCAGCGGAATCAGCGATAATCCAGAGAGACTCGACGACAGCCCGAGCACGGATTCGAAATACAGCGGCACGAAAATCGTCAGCCCCATCATCGCCGCGATGTTGCAGGAGCCGGCCAGCGTCCCCATCCGCACCACCGGATTCGCCAGCATACTGAGCGGCAAAAACGGCTCCGGCGCCCACATCAGCCGCAGCGCGAATACCACCCACAGCACAGCCGACAGCGAAAACAGCCCGACAATCGGCGCCGAGCTCCAGGGAAAATGCGTGCCGCCCCAGGTCAACCCGAGCAACAGCGCGATCGCCGCCGCCATCATCAATAGACTGCCGAGCACGTCGAGCTTATGCGGGCGGGAATGCCGCGGCAGCCGCTTCAGCGTCTCGCTGGTCATGAAGAAGCCGACCAGGCCGAGCGGGATGTTGATCCAGAAAATCAGCGACCAATGCCCGTATTCCGAGAGGAAGCCGCCGAGCAGCGGCCCCGAGATCGCCGCCGCCATCCACATGATGCCGAGATAGGCCTGATAGCGCCCGCGCTCCTTCGGCAGCACCACGTCGCCGATAATGGTCTGCGCCAGCGGCAGCAACCCGCCGGCGCCGAGCCCCTGCACGCCGCGAGCCAGGATCAGCATCAGCATGTTCGGCGCCACCGCGCAGGCCAGCGATCCGGCCATGAAGACGCCGATGCCGAGCAGCATCATGGCGCGGCGGCCATACATGTCGCTGAGCTTGCCGTAGAGCGGCGTCACTGCGGTCGAGGTCAACAGATACGCCGTGACCACCCAGGAAATATTCTCGATCTCGCCGAAGCGCCGGCCGATGGTCGGCAGCGCCGTGGCGACGATGGTCTGGTCGAGCGCGCCGAGAAACATCGCCAGCATGATGCCGAAGACGATGCGGCGGATTTCCCCATGCGACAGCGGCTGGTGCCCGGCCCAGCGGCTATGGGGATCTTCCGCCTCGGCGTGTTGCGGGGAATGACTCATCGCTGTTCCCTACCCCGCGCCGCTTGCGCCCGACAAGGGGCGCGGCGGCGGGTCTGCTATGAAGGCTGCGAAAGCGCGGCGAGCTGCCGCAGCACCGCCTCCTGCAAGCGTGCGACGGCGGCCGCATGACGCGGCGAAGGCTTAAGCTTCGCGAGTTCCTCCAGCGTCGCCACCAGGATATCGAAGGCGCGCCCGCGCGCTTTCTCATGCTTGCGCGCCAACGCCTGCGCGGCGCGTTGCTGCGCTGCCGCCTTCGCCGCGACAGCGGCCGCCTCCGACACCCGCGCCGCGTCGGCGCAGAGCGACACCGCGCGTACCGCGCCTTGCGGATCGAGCGCCTTGATGCCGCTGGCATGCGGCAGGCCGGCCTCCTCGCGCCGGATGAAACGGCCGCCGGCGCCCTTGACCGGCGCCAAGCCCGCCGATGTCTGCCAATGTTTCTTGCCCTCCCCGCCAAGGCCGCGCTGGCGCGCGCCCGAGCGCAGATTCTGGTGGGCAGGGGTCAGGGTGTTTGACGCGCTGCAGCGATAGCGCCGCCGCCACGCGCCTTTCTCGATATATTTGTACAGCGTGCGCTCGGCGACGCCGGCGATCCGCGCGATCTCGCGCACCGGCACCACGCCGTCTTCATACAGCGCCCGCAGCCGCCGCATAAGCGGCGACACTTCCCCTTGCTCATTCTTCTCCCCCTCCCCGCTTGCTTCCTGCTCCCTCTCCCCGTTTACGGGGAGAGGGTTGGGGTGCTCGCCTGGGCGAAGCCGAAGCGGCTTCGCTTCGGCGCAGCCTGGAGGGGCATCTTCTTTTTTCCCTATTGTTGCTCCCGCTTTCTCCGCCATCTGTAAATACCGCTCGCGCGCAGCTTTGCGCAGCGACGTTGAGCGCTGGTGGGAGGACATGAGCGAATGCGGAATTATGGGAGGCTATACGAAGCCTAGCGAAGCAGCGTTACGCTGTCAAGGATTATTTTCCTGACACCTTCAGAACGTCCTCGCTATTCAAGAGCAGGCTATGGACGGTGATCCAGAACAGCACCGCCCCTCGGTTACAGTCGCGCTCGGCGAGAAAAGCGCGCATCAGCGCTTCCTCCCCGGCTCCCTCGCCATGGGACGAGACCAGCACCGCCGCCGCCTCTTCGGCGCTGGTGCTTTGCCAGTAAGGCTCTTTGTCCTTGTATTGCATGGTTGCAACATTGGCCTGATTACTCGGATTGCGATTCCCTATTATAGGGAACTCAAATTCCAGTTGCATCCCCTATTTTGGGGAATTCCCTAAAACAGAATATTTGGATTCCCCGTCGATCGGGCGGGGCATGAATAAATCCATTCATACGGAACGGCAGAAGCGGCTGATGGAGCTGCTAAGGACCACGCGCGAGAAGCAGGACATTACGCAAATCCAACTTGCGCGCCGCCTCGGCAAATACAAAACCTATGTCAGCAAATACGAAACCGGCGAGCACCAGCTTGACGTTGTCGAGTTCTTAGCCGTGGCCGAGGCGCTCGGCTTGGACCCGGGCAAGGTGCTGGCGAAGGTTCGGGGGTGAATCAATTGTTATTCATTGAGATGCGTATCAGTACCTTCGCGTACGCTCAGGGATGTGAAAGCGATAGCAAGATGTGGCGATCACGTCCTTTATAGAACCTGGGACCCCTGTTTCTTATAAGCATCCAGATCGGCCGCCGTAATTTCAGTATGTTGAACCAACTTGAAGTGTCGCTCTTGAATTTTTGAAACATCGTATTGCGTACCGGCATCTATGCCCAACTCCATCAAAGCAATGGTGTAGACGTCGATACCCGATGCGTTTTTTGAAATGTCGATCGTTTGAGCGGCAATTGCACGGCAGACAAGTTGCGGGAATTTTTCATTGCAGCAATACAAATCCTGAACGGCTTGAACAGCGCCGATGATTTCATTCCTTCCTTTGGCTTGGACAGGTATCACATATTGAATACCGGTCTTGTCGACGCCTACGTACAACTCGTCAGTTTCAATTTGGCTCTTAGAAAAATGTTGGACAGTAGTACGAAAGTGGCTTTGCAACGGAAAGGTTGAGGCGCCTAAGAAGAGGTCAATCAAACGATTGTAACGAATTCGAGCCAGAACTGCCTGTTCATCCCCCAACGCGTAGCTTTCAACAATTTGCGGCGTTGAATTTGGCACTTTAATTGGACGAAGCGTTGCATCGGGCTTAAAGGGCCCATTCTTCGCTTTAACGAACTTGTATTTACTTTTTCCATTAGGGAGAAGCAGCCAGTGACGAGGATATGCCAGCGCAAGAATTTTTTCGGGCAACAATTCCCTTCCGTGGCGAATAGAATAAATGTTGTCACCTAAATTCTTAGGAACCTGCACACCAAGCTTTCCGGCAATCTGAGAAATCTCGTCTCTATTCCATTCAAATTCGTCATGCGATCCAGCCGCATGAGACTCAAAAAGAGTCTCCATGATTCTTACATATACAGTTACGCTATCTGACGGTGTTCGTGCCATTGATCTATTCACTTAGCAGCGCGGCTAACTCGATTTCGTACTGTTTTCTTTTAGTTGCTCCGCTCTTTTTATTTCGTCTGGCGATAGGATTTTCAATACGCCAATAGGCCGCAGCTTCTGACATGCCAAGTGAAAGTAAGTCTGTGTCCCGGAGAACAATTGGAACTTCATTGCGAACAGGGACAATACCGCGTGCGGCCATTATTTCTTCAGCAACAGCTTTAGCTAGCGGCGGTGGAACCGAATTTCCTATTTGCCTGGCTCCGTGCCACTTCGTAGTGTGAAAACGGAACCAATCAGGATAGCCATGAAGTCGGGCCATTTCCCGGACCGTTACGCACCGCGCATATTCGTAGTGAATTGGCCGAGGACTAGTAAAAGCCCCCCGAGCCGAGTCCGTTCCCGCCCGAAGCGTGTTTGACACCCCGTCCCTTGGGAGCTTGAAAAGGCGCGAAATTGGCTCAATCTGTCCGGCAGGAGTACGAGTAAAGCGGCGGCGGGTGATACTAGTGTGGTTGGTCCGACTGCTAGAAGTCAGCAATTCACGATTCCAAAGCCGCTCGATCTCGAAAGAAGGTTGGTTATCGAGCCCCCTTAACCGTCGAGCATAAGAGGTCGATGGCATCCCGGCTTTCAGACTTGCCGTATCGGAATTCAAAAGTTCAGGAAAATCGTCAGCATTTGGCAAGTCTGCCAATGCGTCCTGACAAGAAGGCCCAAAGGGAAGCCCTTTTATCGGCTGCGCACATCCAGCTATATTACAAGTTAAGCTCGGATATTTGGGCAACCGTAAGCCCTTTTTAGCACCCATTAAAAACAAACGTTCACGGTGCTGTGGCACGCCAAAATTTGCTGAATTAAGCACCTGCCATCGCTGCACTACGTTGTAACCAGATTTCAAAAACTCCTCAATCAGCTCATCAAGAAACGCTCTGTGCCGGCCCACTGTAAGGCCTTTGACATTTTCAAACACAAAATATGATGCATCCAATTCACAAACTAATCGAACGAACTCTTCAACTAAAGCGTTCCGAGGATCGGCAAGTGCCCTTTGACCGATTAGCGAGAAGCCCTGGCAAGGCGCGCCGCCAAAAACAACGTCTACCGATCGGCTTCCTATTCTTGCTATCTCTCGAATTCTATCCCCTCTTAAGCCAATGACCGAAGTTGCAAGAACTTCGGTTCGAGGGAAGTTGAATTTATGAGTACATGCATGAACCGGATCGAGTTCAACTGCTGCTACAACATCAAATCCGGCTTGTTCAAAACCCAGGCTCATTCCGCCAGCACCGGCGAATAAATCAACCCCGATCGGACGAGAAAGGCGGTGGCTCATTTTTTCTTTCTTGCACTTAAAGGCGAATTACGTCGAGAAAAGAATCGCTCGATTTTAGCTACTGTCCCGGAAATGTCTCGTAGTTCGCACTGCCACACAGTGGCAACTCGCCATCCATAAGCACGAAGCTCCTTGGCTTTTCGATAGTCCCTTGCCCGATTAGCCTCGATTTTTGGGCCCCAATAATCGAGGCGGCTCTTTGGCAGGCGGCCCCATTTGCAGCCATGGCCGTGCCAAAAGCAGCCGTGTACGAAAACCGCTATTCTCCGCGAGGCGAACACCAAATCTGGCGATCCCGGCAAATCTTTGCGGTGAAGTCTAAACCGGTATCCAAGCTTATGGATTGCACTGCGAAATTTGAGCTCAGGTCCCGTATGTCGTGATCGAACACTGGCCATAATATAACTGCGACGTGTTCGGGAAACGTGATCGACCATACATCCCTTCTCCCGTTGCACCTTCAACGGATTAGCCGCGCTTACCGATCCGCGCCTTCTTCGGCACCCTTGTCGGCCACTTGACGATGTGGTCCTCAAGCTCGCTGTCGGGCACGTCGTCCTCGCTGGCGCGCACGCGCCCGCGCACGGAGACGCCGGCGGTGTGCACCGTTTCCGGGTCGCCGGAGAGGAGCGGATGCCACCAGTATAAATCCCGGCCCTCCTTCACGAGGCGGTAGCCGCAGGTCGGCGGCAGCCAGGTGATCGTGCGCACATTTTCCGGCGTCAGCCGCACGCAATCCTCCACCTTTTGCGAGCGGTTGGGATAGTCGTGGCAGCGGCAGCTGGCGCCATCGAGCAGGCGGCAGCCCACATGGGTGAAGTAGATTTCGCCGGTGTCCTCGTCTTCCAGCTTCGACAGGCAGCAGCGCCCGCAGCCGTCGCACAGGCTTTCCCATTCGGAATCCGTCATCTGTTCCAATGACTTGGTCTTCCAGAACGGGGCTTCGCCTGCGGCCATGAGGGCTCCGGGTGTAATCTGCGCCTGACCTTACTTATCACCTGCCCCCTTGGGGGAGGGAGAAATGAGGCCCATTCACCTAACGCCTTGCAACCATTGGCCCCCGGCCGCCGTATCGGCTAGAAGAATGCCAGCGGAACCAGGCCTGGGAACTTAAAAGCCAAACCAGCCCGGAACGGGCCGGCGCCGGCTTGCTAACCACGCCTGGAACCGACTTGAACCAGGCTTGGGCCGGCTTGGAACCATGCCTTGGGTCCGCCGTTTTTTAATCCGAAGAGAGACACTTGCGCGATCTATTCCCCGACCCGAACGAATGGAAGCCGAAGCTTAGCCGGCTGTTGCTGGATATCGACGCCCGTGTCGATTCCACCTTGTTCGCCACCGGCGTCTGGGCGCGCGAGGCCTATGAGCGCTTCTCCGCCTTCATGGACCGCTTTCACGTCTCCGGCTGGAAGCGCATCATGGTCGAGGCCTTCTCCGAAGGCGCGACGCTCGGCACCGGCGGCCTCGTGGTCATGCTGGCGCTCTCCATCCCGGCCTTCCGCGAGACCTCCGACGACGATTGGCTGAAGAAGTCCGAGCTGGCGATGACCATCCTCGACCGCTACGGCAACGAGGTCGGCAGCCGCGGCATCCGCCACAACGATTCGGTACCGCTGGAGGAATTCCCCGATCATCTGATCAAGGCCGTGCTCGCCACCGAGGACCGGCGCTTCTACGAGCATTTCGGCATCGACATCCCCGGCACCTTCCGCGCCGTGCTGGCGAATTCGCGCGCCGGCGGCGTCGTCCAGGGCGGCTCCTCGCTCACCCAGCAGCTCGCCAAGAACCTGTTCCTCTCCAACGAGCGCACCATCGAGCGCAAGATCAAGGAGGCGTTCCTGGCGATGTGGCTGGAGACGCATCTGTCGAAGAACGAGATTTTGAAGCTGTATCTCGACCGCGCCTATATGGGCGGCGGCGCCTTCGGCGTGGACGCCGCCTCGCAATATTATTTCAACAAGTCGGCCCGCGACGTGAATTTGTCGGAAGCCGCGATGCTCGCCGGGCTGTTCAAGGCGCCGACCAAATATGCCCCGCATGTCAACCTGCCGGCGGCGCGGGCGCGCGCCAACGTCGTGCTGGATAATCTGGTCGAGGCCGGATTCATGACCGAGGGTCAGGTCTTCGGCGCCCGCCGCAACCCCGCCACCGCCGTCGACCGTCGCGACGATCGCTCTCCAAATTATTATCTTGATTGGGCCTACGACGAGATGAAGAAGCTCGTCGATACATTCCCGAAGTCGATGAACGAGCGCGTCTTCGTGGTGCGCACGGCGCTCGACGTCAGCATACAGCGCGAAGCCGAAAACGCCATCGAGAATTCCCTACGCCAATACGGCAAGGAATACGGCGCCTCGCAAGCTTCCTCGGTGGTCATGGAGCTCGACGGCTCGGTGCGAGCGATGGTCGGCGGGCGCGATTACGGCACTAGCCAATTCAACCGCGCCACCGATGCGATGCGCCAGCCGGGCTCTTCGTTCAAACCTTATGTTTATGCCACCGCGCTTGCCAACGGTTTCAAGCCGACCTCGATCGTTGTCGACGCCCCGATCTGCCTCGGCAACTGGTGTCCGCACAATTACAGCAGTTCCTATGCCGGATCGATGACGTTGACCCAGGCACTGACACGCTCGATCAACACGGTCGCTGTTCGTTTGTCGGTATCTGTCGGCAATGGCAATCCCAAGCTTGGTCGCGCCAAGATCATCGACACCGCTCATAAAATGGGAATCCGCAGCCCCCTGCCGGACACGCCCTCGCTGCCGATTGGCGCCGACGAAGTGACAATGCTCGACCACGTTGGCGCCTATGCGACCTTCCCCAATCTCGGTAAGGCGGTGACCCCGCATGCGATCCTCGAAGTACGCACCGGTGCTGGTGACGTCGTCTGGCGTTTCGACCGCGACGGTCCGAAGCCGCGGCAAGTCCTTTCGCCGGAAGTGGCCAAGGACATGGTCTTCATGATGAACAAGGTCGTGGAAGAAGGCACCGGCAAGCGCGCAATCCTGGATAACACACGCGTTGCCGGCAAGACCGGCACCACCAATGCCTTTCGCGACGCCTGGTTCATGGGCTACACGGGAAATTATGTCTGCGGCATCTGGATGGGCAACGACGATTATCAATCGACCAAGCGGATGACAGGCGGCACGTTGCCTGCACAGACGTGGCACCAAATCATGGCTTATGCCCATCAAGGGATCGAGATAAAGTCCCTCGTCGGCCTTCCGCCCATTTCGACCTCGCCACGCCCGCCAGGTTTGGTGGCGGAAGAGACGCCGAATGTCGCGCCCCGGCCTACTCTGCTTACGAGGAACGCCGCGGATATTCTCATCCGGATCGAGCGGCTGATGGAGGACGCGAGCCGGGCTCTGCCGCCCGTCGCCGTCTCGACCGCCAACGAGCCCGGCACAGCGGGCTCGCCAAATCGAAGTCCATTCATCTCCGCCGCTCGCGACACAGCCGAAGCCGTTCGGGGGAATTGATCCGCGGCGCTGCAGTCGCGTATTCCTGATACATCTATCGTTACTTAGCTCGTCAATTGGGTCGAACGTGCGGTTGCTCTTCGGATCGTTATTTGCATTCGCCGTCGCGGCTGTGGTCGGTCTCGGCACCACCTGGTTCGTCTTGACGAAGGGAACGGCCTTCGGCGCAATCCCCATTGGGGCTTGGACCGCTTGGCCAAAGACTGGCACCACCGACATCGACCCCTATGCGCGCGCGGTCATTGCCCGCCGGGGCGAACTCCCCTTAGGGCTTGGCGATGGCGTGGCCTTTTATGCGAGCGCCGACGACAAGGGACGCGCGCTGGACGGCCGTTGCGATATCGACCTGAGCGGCATCACGCCGGCGGCGCGCTTTTGGACTCTCACTCTCTACGATCCCGAAGGGCGGCTGGTTGCCAATTCGTTGAATCGGCAAGGCTTCACCAGCGAAGAAATCATCCGCGGCACTGAGGGCAACTTTGCCATCCAGGTCGCGCCACGCGCGCGCCCCGGCAACTGGCTGCCGACCGGCGGCGTGGAGCGCTACCTTTTGATTCTGCGGCTTTACGACACTCCCATCGGCGTGGCGACGCGCAGCGGACGGGAAGCACCGATGCCATCGATCGTCACGAGGACATGCTCGTGATCCGGTGGCTGCTTTGGCTATTGGGCGGGATCCTGCTCGGTGGCGTTGTGCATCTTGCGACCGTCCTCTGGCTGCCGCGCACGGCTACCCAGGATGCTTATTCCAGACTCCAGCCCATCACCCCGGTGAATTCCATCGCCACGCTTCCGGCTCCCTCGCCGGACAACGCGGTTCTGCCGTTTATGGATCCGGCCTTTGCCACCGCCGTGTGCCGATACGACCTCACCGGCGGACCGTTGCAGTTTTCAGTCGCCGTCAGCCAAGCTTACACCTCGGTTTCATTCTATACGCGGTTCGGCGTCGCCTATTATGCCATCAACGATCGCGCGGCGGGACGGCGCGTCATCGAGCTCGATCTGATGACCGAGCTGCAGCGCAGTCAAATGCCCGAAGAGGAAGATGTCACCGCCGCCGACCGCCTGATCGTGGAGTCGCCGACGCCCACCGGCATAATCGTGCTGAAAGCGCTCGCACCGGAGCCGGGATTGATGCAGATGGCGCGGGATGCACTCACGACCGCCCGCTGCCGCATTCAACAATAGCGGCCACCGTTCTGTTTGGCCCGGATTAATCCAGTTGGGCTTGGACAGGATCGATGTCGGGCAGCGCCACGCGGTGTGCTTCAATTCTCGCCTGCAGTTGAGTCCATGCGCGCTCGGCATTGACCGCCTGCGGTGAGGGAGCC
Organism: Alphaproteobacteria bacterium; assembly: GCA_034668825.1. GTDB lineage: Bacteria > Pseudomonadota > Alphaproteobacteria > Rhizobiales > Xanthobacteraceae > CANKHA01. Next base: position 13,910 of record JAXDOR010000099.1, read on the forward strand.
GCGATTACCAGCCGCTCAAGCGCGTATCGGAACCCGGCCGCACGTTCTATCAAAGAACGGTAGACCCAGTTCACCACCAAACGGTTCTCGCTGATCCGCTTCAACGCGTTGCCCTGCTCCTCTTCAGTGAGCTTCGAGATATAAGCAAGACTTTGCTCCCGCTTGCGGTCCATGTCGGCTACACGCCGGACAAGGGCAAAAAACGGGCCGATGCGCGTGAGGTCGTTGCGGATATCCTCGATCAGTTGCGCATAACGCCCGCTTGCCGAGCGAAAAGATTTCTTCATTAACTCCCGGGAATAGTCGGTTCGATTGAAACGCCACCACCCGGGCCGGAACACGCGAGCGACGCCGTATTCCCCGAGCACGGCATACCATCGATTCCGGTCGAACGGCGGTTCAATCAATGGATAGGCCAAATCGCGCAGTTCACGCTCGTCGTCGGTCAATCCGAAGCGAGAGTTGGTGCCGGTGATGGAGCCGACATAATCCGCCGCGATCCAGGAATGCATGCCGTCGGTCGTCAGCGAGGGGCGCACCCGCCCGAAATCGCCCGTCGTACAGCCGGTGAGAACGGCAAGGCCCAAGCCTAGGATCGCGCACTTCAATCGCCCGCAAAATCGTGGCGACGTTCTCGACGGCGGTGCCATCAGGAT
>JAXDOR010000100.1:0-3799 GCA_034668825.1 Alphaproteobacteria bacterium
ATTTGAGCCTTCGCTCGGCCCCTTACAGGCGCGCGGATTTGAAATCGGCATCTTGGTCTTGCGGCGCGAACGGCATTCGTGATTGTTAGCCGGCGATGACGCTCAATCCGCGAGTCTGTAGCCGGCGCCAATGAAAATTGCTTTGTGCTTTCTGACCCGCGGCGACCTGTTGCAGCCCAAAGTCTGGGACGTCTTTTTTTCCGGGGCGGCAGCGGAAAAATTCACCCTCTATTGCCATCCGAAATTTCCTGAACAGGTGACCGGCCCGATCTTGCGGGACCGCGTTATCCCCGACAGAGTTCCGACCCGGCACGGACAGGTGTCGATCGTCAAAGCCACGCTCAATCTATTGTCGCACGCTTACGCGGCCGACGAGGACAATCAATATTTTGTGCTGCTGTCGGAAAGCACGATTCCCATCGTGCGGTTTGACGACCTCTACCAGAGCATCGCGCGCCAGGGCGAGCATTCCATCATCAGCTACACCGTGCCGTCGCCGACCACCCTGCACCACCGGCGGCTTTATAGGGTGACGCAGCCCGAGCTTTTTTCATCGGCATTTTTTTATCACGATCAATGGATCATCCTGCATCGCCGGCACATGGCCCTGCTGCTGGATCATCCCTCCTTGGAGCTTTTCGATAACGTCTATGCGCCGGACGAGCATTATTTCATGAATACCTTGGTTCATCTCAGGGGCGCGTCGCTCGACCAATTCGTCAACCGGCGCGGGACTTACGTCAACTGGCGAGACAAGGAGATAAAATTCCACGCCACTCCGACTGGGCAGATTTTCGGCAACACCGTTCATCCCAAGACCTATCGCCAATTGCCGGAGGCCGACCTTGCCGAGGCGCAAAACCGCGGTTGCTGGTTTTTCCGCAAGGTCGACGCCGCCTGTGACTGTAGAATGGTATCGGAGCGCTTGTTGCCTGACGCGTCGCGTGGATAATTACGTCACCAGATTGGCGTCGCGCGCCAGCAGCCAGCGCCCGTCCGGCTGTTTGCGCAGGATGCTGAGCGTGTAGCCCGCGTGGCGCACCGGAGCATCGCCCGCCGGCGTCAGCGTCACCGTGATGTAATTGCGCAAGTAAGCCCAATCGCCCAGCACCTCGATCTCGCGGATGTCGCTCGTTCCTTCCATGCGGACGCCTTTCATGCCTTCCGACATGGCGGCGAAAGCTTCCTTCCCGAACGGCTCGCGCCCCGGCACCATGAAGACCACGTCGTCCGCCATCAGACTCAGCACGGTTTGCGTGTCGCCGGCCGCGCTTGCGGTCATCCAGGTGGCGACCAGGTCGCGAATGGCGCGTTCGTCGGTGGACATGGGTGATATCCTTGCGGCAGGAGGAGTCTACAGCATCTGGCGATGGAGGGCAGAGCGATGGCGTGGCGGCGCTTTCGGCACTATGCTGTTGTATATCCAGCGGAGGGGGAACGCGATGATCCTGGGGATGTCGGTAAGCGCCTTCACGATCTTGCACGTCGTGATCAGCCTGGTGGGCGTTGCCGCTGGGCTCGTTGCCTTGGTCGGTATGTTTAGCTCGAACCGGGTCGACCGCTGGACCGCGCTCTTTCTCGCCGCCACGGTTCTCACCAGCGTGACCGGATTCCTCTTTCCCATCTCCAGCTTCACGCCGGCTTTGGCGGTTGGCGCCTTGTCGCTGGTGGTTCTGGCGGCAGCCCTGTTGGGACTCTATGTCTTTCATCTCGGCGGAACCTGGCGCGCGATCTACGTCGCCGGCGCCGTTGTGGCGCTTTATTTCAATGTCTTCGTCCTGGTCGTGCAGGCGTTTCAGAAATTGCCGTTCCTGCAGCCGCTCGCGCCCACGCAATCGGAGCCGCCATTCGTCGTCACTCAGGTCGCGGTGCTGGTAATCTTCGCGGTGCTTGGCCTGTTTGCGGTGAAGAGGTTTCATCCCGCGGCCATGGCGCGCTGAAATCGCAACGATGCGGTGGCCATGGCCCGTATGGAGATCCCGATGCGCGATCAAAAACTCGAAACGTTGATCTCGCTGGCCGCGCTGTTGTTCGTGGCGCATACGGCGGACCACGTCGCCCGCGACCTGCGCTGGCCGCTGACGGCGGAGGCGATCCCGTTCCTGCTCGCAACGCTGGCGATCCTCACGGCGGTTTCCGGCGCGCTCGTGCTTTATCGGCGCGGCAAGCTCGGCCCACGCTTCTGGGCGATCTTCGGCGTCCTTAGCGTTACGGCGGGATTTCTTGGGCATTTTAGCCCGTTCTCCGAACAGCCGCCGCAATACATCCTTCATGCCTACCGCTCCGCGATGGTTGGATGGCTCGCCGTAGGCAGCCTGGTCGCGTTAATGCTGACGCTGATCGCAATAACCCTTTATGCCGGTCGGTTATGGCTGCGGGGCGTGAAACAATAGCTCTTAATCGCGAATAAGACTCCGCGCCGTGCAGGGAACGGAAAGCACGCCTGCGGGTTAATAGTTGTGCAATTCGTGCACTCCAAAGAGGGAATATCACCATGCGAGTTTCATCATTTCGTGCGGCACTTGTGGCTTTGACCGCCGCGGCCGGCCTGTCCATGTCTCCGGCTCTGGCCGACAGCGGCACCGTTCAGATTTCGGTGATTAAGGGCGGCTGGTTTATCGGCGCGTCCGGCGGCAACGGCACCCTGACCTTCCACGGCAAGCGCTATCCGCTGTCGATCGGCGGTGTGGACGCGGGCCTCGTATTCGGCGCGTCGGAGACGAACTTGTCCGGCCGGGTGACCAACATCCGCCGGCCGTCTGATGTCGCAGGCGTCTACGGAGCCGCCGGCGCCGGCGCGGCGATCGGCACCGGAGCCCGCGCGATCACGCTGCGCAACGAGAAGGGCGCCGTCTTGCAGCTTCAGGGCCGGCAGACCGGATTGATGGTCAATGCCGACCTGAGCGGATTGGCGATTTCGCTGCGCTAGCTGGCTGCGGCGGCTCACAGGCCCCGCTCTCTCTTCAATCGATCGATATAAATCGCGACATCGGGCGGCAGGGATTTCAAGCCCTGCCGCCCGGCGACCGACAGGATCGGCCGCAACTGCGAACCCGCCAGGAAAAACGGCTGGCTGTTCGCCGGAATGATCCGGTCGAAGATCAGCACCATCATCACCGCCAAAAGCCCGATGCGAACGGCGCCGAGCACCGCGCCGGCCATCCGATCGAGAATATTGACTTCCGTTCCAACAAGATCGGCGACGGCCCGCCGCAACAGCGCGTCGAATATCGTGCCGGTGACGAGCAGGATGCCGAACAACACCGCGCCGTTCAGCGCCGGTGACATTTGGAATCGTTGCGCCAGAAACAGCGACAGCGCCGGCGCCGTTCCCACCGCGACGGGCGCCGCCGCCGCATAGCCCAGGATCGTCGCCAGGCTGCGCAAGAGCCCGGAATTGAAGCCGACAACGACGGCCACAAGCAGGCACAGATAGACCGCGGCATCGAAGAGATTCATCGGAAAGCCCTATGCTTGCTTGCTTCGGGGTAGGAAAAGAAAGTTGTGACAGTGCTCGGGCCTATCCCAAAATCGCGGCCTGCCGGGGTTCTGGTGGATCGCCGGATCGAATTCCTCCAGCGGGCGCAAGCCATCCGGCGTGAAAAATCTGCCGCGATAACCAAACCCCTGCAAAAAAGCGAAGACATCCTGCATCGTGTGATGCGCGAGGTGCCGGGCTTCGCATTCAAACAACAAAATTGGCGCGTGGTTGGCGAGAATTTCCGTGGCGCCCTGAAACACCTTCAGCTCGTGGCCTTCCACGTCCATTTTTAGCAGCGCGATGCGCCCGGCGTCACGC
>JAXDOR010000101.1:0-14575 GCA_034668825.1 Alphaproteobacteria bacterium
AGGCCGTTGATCCCGCTGGCGTCGCGACGAGAATGCCGTCCGCGACGAGCTCTTGAAGCCGGACCCGCCCGTCGATGGACACCGTCAGCTTCGCTGCCTGATGGATCTGGCGCAGCATGGAAACTTCGTTGATGGCGCGGGCCGTGTGGGTTTGGCCCTTCACGTCGCGCACCGTCATGAGCAGTGGGTGCACGACGCTGCGCTGCGCCGCCTCGAGCCGCTCCTCGAGGTCGTCGGGATGGAAGTCGTTCATCAGGAACCCGACGGTCCCCTTGTTCATGCCGTAGATCGGCTTCGCCTTGCCGAGGAACCGGTGCAGGGTCTGCAGCATCAGGCCGTCGCCGCCGAGGGCTACGATGACGTCGGCCTTCTCCGGCTTGACGTCGCCGTAGCGGCGGGAGAGACGCTTTGCCGCCGTCCGGGCCTCGGACATGGAGCTAGCGACGAAGGCGATCCGCTCGTAACGGGAATGGGGTCGGCTCATGCTCGAACCTTGGTGAGGCGAACGTTAGAGGTGACGCCCGTAAGATTAAATAGGTGACCGACATGGAGCGCGCAGTTTTCGTCTATACGACTTATCCCTCGATTGTCGAGGCGGAGCGAGCGGGCAGGGCTCTGGTTGAGCAAAGACTCGCCGCCTGCGTCAACATCCTGCCTGGCATGGTGTCGCTTTATCGTTGGGAAGGCGCCATCGAGCGCGGTGAGGAAGTGGTCATGATAATCAAGACGCGCGGCTCGCTCGCCGAGGATGTCCGCGCTGCGGTTAAGGCGGCTCATTCCTACACCACGCCGGCTATCCTGGTGTTGCCGCTCGAGAGCGTCGACCAGACGTATCTGGCGTGGCTGCTGGCAGAGACGGAGCAATAGCCGCCGTAGTTTCTCGTGCGGCCGGGACAGCGCCGGGCGACGACCCAAGTTAAAATATCGGTGAAAGATAATCGCGTGTGATGGCGCGCAGGTCTTGCGTGCCGGCGAGCTTCATCACCAAGGCGAAGTCGTCGCGCAGATATTCGAGCACGCTCTGCACGCCCATCCAGCCGCCGAGCGCCAAGCCATAGAGAACCGGCCGTCCGACGGCGACGACATTGGCGCCGAGCGCCAGCGCCCGGAAAACATCGGCGCCACGGCGAACGCCACCATCGAGGATAATCGGCACGCGTCCGTCCACCGCCTCGGCGATCCTCGGCAGCACCGCGATGGATGCGGGCGCACCGATCAGCGCGCGTCCGCCATGGTTGGACACATAAATGCCGGCAGCTCCACGTTCGATCGCTGTCTTGGCATTGGGCGGCGAGAGAATGCCCTTGATGATGACGGGAAGGCCGCAGGCTTTGTCGATGAAGTCGACATCCTCCCAGGTCAGCGCCTTTTTCACATTGCCCATATCGGCGAGCGCCTCGGCTCCGCCGCGCGGCACATTGCCTTTGCCCAATTGGACCATGGGCGTCTTGAACTTATTGCGCAGATTGGTTTCGCGCGGCGACGCCCAAACCGTATCCGCGGTGAGCACGATCGCGGTGTAACCGGCAGCTTTGGCACGCTGCAGCAGTTCGCGGGCAAAGCCGAGGTCGCTGGGAAAATACAGTTGAAACCATTTCGCGCCCGGTTTGGCGGCGGCGATCTGCTCCATACTGAGATTGGCAGGCGTCGCGGCCACCATCAGCGCGTCCGCCGCTTCCGCGCCCTTTGCGGTGCCTTCTTCCTTGGACACGTGCGCCAAACCGTGGCTGCCCATCGGTGCCACGATAATCGGCATCGAGAGGGTCGTGCCGAGTACGCTGACCGTCAGGTCCGGATCGCTGACACCGGAGAGATATCGCGGCTCGATGGGAATGCGTTGGAAGGCGGCGAGATTCTCGCGCAGCGTCCATTCATCGCCGCTGCCGCTTGCGATGTAGCCGAAGCCGCCGGCCGGAATGACTTGCTTTGCCTCGGCTTCCAGATCGCCAAGGTTGATGATGGAAATTTTTTGCACCGCCGTCCCCCCTTGATACGGCGCGGGGGAATTCGGCTTGCTGGCGGCTGTCGTAGGAACTCGGGGCATGTTCAACTTGGATCATGCCCGCCTTGCTGCGGGGATGACAAGTAGCCCGCGAGCCAGACATGAACGCCAGCTAACGGCGCTCCTTATTTCCAGTTCATCTAGCTGAACGGCCGGTATCGCAGCGCTTCAGAGTGGGTTCAGCGCGCTTGCTGCATAGTCGCGCCAACGATCGGCATTGGGTCGGTCGATTGAATCACCGGTTCGCCTAGAACCGACATTCGCGAAAGGATACGCCATGTTGAAGACACTCACAGCCGCGCTGCTCGCGGCCACAATGATCACCGCGCCGGTATTCGCCGCCGGCACCACTGCAACTCCTGCTGCGGTGACCTCTCCGGCCAAGGCTGGCATCGATGCCAAGGCCAGCGCCACCACAACTGCGCCGGCCGTTGCGACGCAGCCCGCCAAGGCCGACGTCAAAAAGGCGACGGTCAAGAAAGGCAAGTCGCTCAAAAAGGCCCATCGTCATATTGCAAAGCATGTGAAGAATGTGCGCCATGTGCGGACGACGAAGTCCAGCAAGCATGCCAAGATCTCGCACAGGATCTCGGCTAAGCATATGCTCGCGCCGACGGCGAAGAAGGTTCGTTCCTAATTCGACGATCTGACGACTCGGGCTTATCAGCCGATGTCGGCTTGATCGCGAAGTCCGAGACTGGAGGCCGGCCGCAAGGCCGGCCTCTTTCTTTGCTCCGTCACGAGCCGGTGCGCAGCTTCAGCCCGACAAAGGCGGCAAATCCCGGCGCGCGGTAGGAGAAAACTTCCTCGTAGCGGGCGTTGAACACATTCTCCGCCCGCACATAGGCGGTGAGCTGTGGCGTCAGGTCATAAGAGAGCGAGGCACGGATGGTTGCCCAGGCGGGCAGATCAACCAGCAAAGTATCGGTTGGGGTGAAGAAGAAATCCTTGGTGACGCTCTTGAAGGTCGCGCCCATCGTCGCGCGGGCGCGGCGATCGGCAAAGAGCGCAGTAGCCTCCAACGAGCCGGAATGCGGCGGACGCCGCGGCTCGACCATCCCCGCACTGGTGAACGCTTCCGTATAGGAGTAAGCGCCTTGCAGCGTCAGCCAGTCGGAGATTTCGAACAGAGTCGATCCCTCCACGCCGCGCCGCCACGCCGCGCCGATGCCGTTGCGGTAGATCAGCCCGCCCAGCGCCGGATCGAAGTTCAGCTCGATCTTGTTGGTGAAGTCGCTGGCGAAATAGGTCACATCCGTGACAAGGCGTCCGTCGAGCAACGTCTGCTCGACTCCGGCATCCCAACCAACCGATTGCTCCGGCTGTAACGCCGGGTTTGGCAGATTGAACGTCGAACCGAACAACGCGAAGACGTCGGGATCGGTAACGCCCTTGCCGACGCTCGAATGCAGCCGTGTCTGTGTTGACGGGAACCGCTGCGAAGCGGCGAAGCGCCAAGTGTCGACATTGGCAAAACCGCTGTTGCGGTCGTGCCGCAAGTTACTCGACAACGTCGTGAAGGTCGGCAGATCGAGCACGTATTCGCCGGCAAGACCAGTGCGCTGCTTGTCGTAAGTGGTTGTCGCATTCAGTTGCTGATAGCTCTCGCGCCGGTTGTCGACAAAGCCGGTCAGGCTGTGGCGCTCGCCGCCGAAAAGATTGGTATCGAATAGGAAGGTGGATTTGTAGTCGATCGTCTGCCGCACGCCGTCGGCGCCGAAGCTCGGAGCCGAAGCGGCGCCAAAGCCACGAGTCTGCTCGCGCAATATTTTGTAGTTGGCCGACTGGATCCAGTGGCCATCAAGCAGGGTGAGCGTCGGGCCGACTCGGCCAGCGGAGCTTTTATAGGTGTTGTATCCCGGACCATCGACAATGAAACCGAAGGTCGGCGATCCGAAAGTGAAATTCTGCGGATCATTGTCGGTGCTGCGGTCAATGTAACGAAAGACGCCCTCGACGTTGAAGTTGGGCGTGAAATCGATCCCGCCCTTGGCTGAGACGACGCCGGCGCGGCTGCCGTCGTTCTCGGAACCGAACCGGGAGATGTTGTATCCGCCGGTGGAATAGTTGGTCGCCATCACTGACCCGTAGACCGGTCCGCCCGCACCGCGAAGATTGACCATACCGGTGGCGGTACGCTGTGTGCCGCCTTCGATCTTTGCGTCAATCGCTGGGTGCGCCAGGCCTTTGCCCGAGCGGGTCACGATCGAGATCACGCCGGCATGGGCGTTAGCTCCATAGATGCCCGCCTGTGGTCCGCGGATCACTTCAACGCGTTCGATGTCGTCTGTCGGGAGATCGGCGAAATCGAAACCCGGAAAGCCGAGCTGATTGATCTCGATGCCGTCGAGGATCACCATGAGCTGACGGCTCTCGGCGCCGCGGATGCGCACGGAGGTGAGTGCGCCGCGGCCGCCGGACTGATCCACCTCGACGCCAGGTACGCTGCGCAAGGCGTCGCCGACCGTGGGGACGTTTTTTTGGCGCAGCTCTTCGCCGGAAATCACCGTGACGCTCGCTCCGACGCGCGAAGCTTCAAGCGGCACCTGATTGGCGGAGATGACGATCTGTGGAATTTCCCTGGTTTGGGCGCGCGCAGGGTCGGCGTTAATGGCGGCCAATATCAAACCAATTATCGGCGCGGCATTTTGGGCCGCCCGCTTGGATCGAGTAAGTGAAGAAAGAAATTGGTAGTTAGTCATGACATGCCTCCGCGGCGTTCGATGGAACGGATCGCGAAGGCGCGGGCCAAAAGGCGCGCACTGATCCACAGCATTGGGTAGAGGGAACAGGCCATCAGCCGATCCTCCGCGACGGTTTACACACGTCATCGCTGCGGAAGACCCGCCCCGAGCGCACGCCCCGCGCGCCGGAAGGATGACTGTGTAGGCAGGTCTCCTGGCTCGCGGGTCGCCGCCCTTACTCCGCCTTCCCGGGATTTCTCCCAGTGGCATCTGAAGCAGGGCTCGCCGCTGACAGTTGCGGGGGCAGCTCCGGATTAAGCCCACACCGCGGGCCGCACCGAATTCCCTATTAGCCGGCCGAAACCGGCACCTACACAAGCGCGCTCAGTGAAAAGGTATGTAGGTTGATTGTCAACGGTTCGGCGGGCCGGCTGCAAAATATTAGGCGGGTACCCTTCCGATACGGGCTGCGATAAAAGCGGCGAAGCGATTCGAGGAAGGGGCAGCATCATGATTTCCATTCGCGCACTTATCTTTGCGGCATTGCTGGCGTTCATGGCTGCGCCACTACACGCCGCCGACGAGATTCTCGACGCCATCGACCAAGGGCGCAAAGCCTATCAATCGGGCAATATGGGCGAGGCGAAGCAGTCGCTCGATCTCGCGTCTCAACTGATCGGACAGAAGAACGCGGAGGCCTTCGTCGCCATATTGCCCGCACCGTTGTCCGGTTGGACCGCGGAAGCGGCGGAGACCAGTGCGGTAGGCGCGTCCGCGTTCGGCGCTTCCTCCGCGAGCCGGCGCTACACCAACAATAAAGGGCAGGATGTCGAGGTGCAGGTCACCGGCGATTCCATGGTGATCGCATCGATGGCGAGCTTTCTTGCCAATCCGCAGATTGCCGGCGCCATGGGCAAGCTCGTACAGGTCGGCGGTTTGCGCGCGCTCGTCAACGCGAGCGGTGACGTGAATATGGTCGTCGCCAATAAATTCCTGGTGGCGGTGCAGGGCTCGGCACCGGCGGACGCCAAAATGGCCTACGCGCGCGCTGTCGACGTCGCCAAGCTTTCAAAGATGTGAGTGATGTCTGCTGCGTCAGGCCGTCTGCCGCGGCGGCTGCTGATGGCTGGCCCACAGTTCGATTGTCGCCAGCAGCGCGACAATGATGCCGACGACCAAGTTTATATGCATGGCCTGCGTGCCATCGAAGCCGAGGACCCAGGGTGAAACCAACACCCACAGTCCAAGGGCCAGATTGAGCCGTTCCTCCCATTCAGCGAAAGCGGCAAGGGCGGCCATCGATGCCAGGAAAATCATCGTGCCGCTGATCCACGCGGTGCCACTCATCGCGCCCGCGGCATAGCCGAACAACCACGGCGTAACGAATAGAAACGCGCCGAGCGCGAGATTGATGATGTCGAGAATAGCGTCCCGCGTCGATCTTGACATGGCGACCCTCTCAGTCGCCCCCAGCATAAGCCCGCCGGCTTTCCCGAAATGTTAACGGTCCAGGCTAAGTGGGGTTCCCGCCATAGACATTAACGGACAGGAGAGGCTTGGCCGTCTCGGAGGGATTCGAACCCCCAACCCCCAGATTCGAAGTCTGGTGCTCTATCCAGTTGAGCTACGAGACGGCAATAGAGGGCACAAGACCATGACGGATGCGCTCGGGTAAAGATCAATTTGAAGTGGGCGCTCGCTCTCGTTCCAAGTTCTTGAAATCCGCCGATTGCTAACGGAAAAAAATCGCCGTATAGCGCCTGCAATGCCTGCCGAAATCCTGCCCAGCGACACTACAGAGCCGATCGCCGCCAAGCCGCATATCCCGCTGCTGGAGCTGCTTGGGATATTCCTCCGGTTGGGCATCCTGGCTATCGGCGGCGGCGTCCAGGCCTTCATGTATCGCGACCTGGTCGAGATCAAGAAGTGGATCAGTGAGAAGGAATATCTTACCGGTTTCGCCATCGCGCAGGTGCTGCCCGGCGCTAATCCGGTGAACCTCGCGCTTTATTTCGGACTGCAGCTTCGTGGCGGGCCGGGCGCGACCGCGGCTGTGTTGGGCATGGTGGTGCCGGCCTTCTGCATTATCCTCGCCATGGGCTATGCCTACCGGCAGTTCGCCGGTTATCCGGCGACACATTTCATTCTGGTCGGCGTGGCTTCGGTTGGCGTTGCAGCGACGCTCGCCATGGGGATCAAGGTCTCGGGCAAGCTGGATCGCGATTGGGGGACCATTCTCATCGCGGTTATCACCTTCGCCATGGTCGGAATTTTCCGGCTGCCTATGGTGCCGGTGGTGCTGGTGATCGTGCCGCTTTCCATCCTGCTTTTTTATGTGATGGAGCGCCGCCGTGCTCGATAGCCGCCTCATCGGCCTGATCCTGGTGTTTGCGCCGCTGTCGCTGCTGTCCTTCGGCGGCGGCCAGGCCATCGTCGCCGACATCCAGTATCAAACGGTCGAAGTCCACAAGTGGCTGACCAATTCCGAATTCGTCGACATGTTCGCCTTGTCGCGCGCCGCGCCGGGACCGAGCACGTTGATCTCGGCACTGATCGGCTGGCAGGTGGACGGATTTCCCGGCGCGCTGGTTGCCGCGCTGGCGATGTATGTCCCGTCGTCCGTCGTCGTGTTTGGCGCGGCGAGCTGGTGGCAGCGCAGCCAAACGTCGCCGTTGCGCATCGCCATCGAGCGCGGGCTGGCGCCCGTCGCCGTCGGGCTGATCTTCGCCGGCGTGGTCGCGGTGGTGCGGGCGGCGCAGATGGACGTGCTGGCGGTGATCACGCTCGCGATCTGCACGGCGATTCTCTACTTCACCAAGTTCAGTTCCTACCGGCTGATCTTCATCGTCGGCGTGATCTATGCGGCCATCCTATTTTCGGGGGCGGCCAGCTGGCTCTCTTGAGTCCCTTGGCCGTCCGGCGGTGCTGAGATAGCTTGCCGCGGACATGGACCGAAAACATTTTCTCCGGCTCGCCTTCACCGCTGTCGCCGCCGCGGCTTCGGGAATGTTTTCCCGGCGTGTTCGCGCCGCCGAAAAAGAGGTGCGAGTCGCCGCGCCGTTAAAACCCTGGGACAAGGTGGAATTTACCTACACGGGAGTGGAGCGCAGCTTTCCCGGCGTGGCTGTGCGGCTGCCGGAAAAATCCGGCGGCGGGCTGTGCGCGGTGTGCCGCATCTGCCCGCATCAGGGCTGTGTTTTCGGCTACGAAACCGATTACGAGACTGTCGGCGGCATTATCGGCAAGGACCTCGCCAACCCGGTATTCTTTTGCCGCTGTCACATGTCGACATTTGATCCTACCCAGTCGGGCAGCGTGCTATATGGACCGAGCTCCCGCGCGCCTTGGCGCTTCACGGCGCGCGAGGAGAACGGAGAAATGATTGTCACCGCGATAGAAACTGGCGCCGGCGAGATCGGCTAGCTTGAAGAACAATAGGTGAGGGAGATGACCATGGCAAATCGGTTTGGTAGCGCGATTGGTCTGTTGGCGGGCCTTCTGGCATTTGCCGGGGTAGGATTGGCAGGCGCGCAAGAGTTGCCGAAGCTTCCCGCGCTCGACAAGACGCTGAAGCCAGAGCAGACCGCCATCGTCGTCGTCGATTTCCAGAATAGTTTTGCCGAGCCGAAGGGCGAGCATTATCCGCGGCTAGAAAAGCAGTTCAAAGAAACCAACATGATCGAGAACTCCCTGAACCTGGTGAAGCAGGCGCGTGCGCTTGGCATCCCGGTGATCCATGTCATTGAGGGCTATAGCAATGACTATAGCGAGCTGGATTGGGGCAACGGCGCGGACTTCCACCGCAGTCAGATTTTGCGCCAGGCCTGGAAATCCACGGCCTGGATGTCGCAACTCTATGAGCCGATGAAGGATGACAAGGACTTGGTGCTGAAGGACCGCAAAACGCTCAGCGGTTTCGGCGGCAATGGTCTCGACACTATCCTTAAATCGCGCGGCATTCGCAACGTGGCGGTGATGGGTTTTACCGCCGATGTCTGCGTCTATGCCACCGCCGTCGCAGCTTATGACTTAGGCTACCGCGTCTTCTCGCTCACCGACGCGATGGTGGCGGCCGACAGCGCGCTCACCAAGGAAATGCTGCGCTATTCCTTCCCGAAGATTTCCAGGGCGATGACGACCAAGGAATTCCTGGGCATGTTCCCGGCGCGTGAAGCGTCAGCCACAACCGGCGGCAAATAAGGAGGCGACCATGAACGGACTTCCGAAAGTCATTTGCGGCATCGCCGCGGCAACGCTGTTGTTCGCTTTCGCCGGCGCGGCGTCGGCGCAGGATCTGGTGAAACTGCCGGCGCTCGATAAGACCTTAAAGCCGGAAGAGAGCGCGATCGTCTTTGTCGATTTCCAGAATAACTTTGCCGCCAAAGGCGGCGAGCATTTTTCCAAATACGAAAAGCCGATGGCCGAAAGCCACATGATCGAGAACTCGATCGATCTGGTGAAGCAGGCGAGGGCACTCGGCATCCAGGTGATCCATGTGATCGAAGGCTATAACCCTGATTACCGCGAGCTGGATTGGGGCAACGGCGCCGGATTCCACCGCGCTCAGATTTTGCGTCAGGCGTGGAAGACCGGCACCTGGGAAGTCGACCTGATCGACGCGTTGAAGCCCGGATCGAACGATAAGGACATCGTCATGCCCAACCGCATCACGGTGAGCGGCTTCGGCAACAACGGACTTGATGCCCTGCTGAAAGCCCGCGGCATCCGCAATGTCGCCATCGGCGGCTTCAGCACCGAGGGCTGCGTCTATGCCACGATGATCTCCGGCTACGATCTCGGCTACCGCATTTTCGCGCTGCCGGATGTGATGTCGACCAACCGGCCCGACCTTTCAGCGCTGATGCTGAAGGACCGCTATCCGCAATATTCGCGCCTCATGGGCTACCAAGATTTTCTCAAGATGTTCACGGCAGAGCCCGCGAAGAAGCAGGCGAGCAACTGATAGGCGCGGGTCCAAGCCAAGCAGCCGCGCTCGGCTTTCGTTCTAGTCCTCTATCTCATCCTCAAGCGGCGGTGTCTCCCGTAGAGGCCCGCCTGCTAGCGTCACTTTCCTCCGGCCGCTCATGTGAGGATCGGGGCGCGGGCTTTGCGGAGCCTCGCGCGACCGCGCGAACAACACCGCGCCCGCATGCCCTCCCGATCGCGTGAGATCGAATTCGTCGCAAGTGGCTGCGATTGCCAGACCGATCGAGGACAAATGGGCGCGCCGGTAGCAATACATGGCGAGCATCGCCCTCACATCCGGGGAGACCGTCTCGATGAGTTCACACAGTCCGTGCGAACTCGCGCGGTACATGTCCCCCAGGACTTGGTCCGCGACCGGGCAGGGGTCTTCCTCAAGCACGCGATGGTTGGGCAGCATCGAGAACCTCCAGGTTGGTCTCTTCCGGAGCATCCGATGCGTCGCGTTAACGATCCGTAAACCTTGGAACATTTAGGGGCGAGAATCGGCATTATCTGCAAAGCCGCAGAGCAAGAGCGACATGACGAGGGGCGGCTATTGAATTGGCTGGTGCCGGCTGCAGGACTCGAACCTGCGACCCCCTGATTACAAATCAGGTGCTCTACCAACTGAGCTAAGCCGGCGGCGGCCAAGAGCTATCAGTCTCGCTAGCGGCGAACAAGAACGTAAGGATAGCCGCGATTGTCCTCACTCCGTGCGGCGAAGCCGTTCGTCGTGGCATTAAAACGAATTTGACTGGCGCCGTAGGTAAAAAAAGGGCGGCCCGAAGGCCGCCCTGGTTGCTACGTGATGGAATGCGCTCGGCGGACTATCTGCCCGCTCTTCCTTGGATCGCAACACCTGACCCGGTCACGAGGTCGACTCCTTTGGTGTCGCGCAGCCATATGGTCCCGACAATCACCGTCATGATGGCGACAATGATCGGATACCAAAGGCCGTAATAGATATCCCCCGTCGCGGCCACGACGGCCGTTGCCAGCAGCGGCAACATACCTCCGAACCAACCGTTGCCGATATGATAGGGCAGCGACATCGAGGTGTAGCGAATCTTGGTCGGGAACATCTCGACCAGGAAGGCCGCGATCGGGCCATATACCATGGTGACATAGATCACCATGAGGACGAGGATCGCTTCGGTCATCAGCCAGTTGATTTTGGCGGGATCTGCGGACTTAGGATAGCCGGCGCTCGCGAGCGCTGCTGTCCATCTGGCATTGTCCCAGCCCTCGACTTTGGTCGCCCCGAGCGAGAGATCGACCGACTTTGCACCGGGGACGCTGACGATCTTGAAGGACAGGCCGGACTTCGTCAGGAAGTCTTGCGCCCGGTCGCAATCAGAGAACTTCGTAAAGCCAGTGACGAAGATGTGCAGTTCGCACGTCGACTGGTCGGCCGAGACTGTGATGGGGTTCCTCTGCTGGAACGCCTCAAGATCGGGGTTGGCGTAGTGGGTCAGCGCCATGAACAGCGGGAAGTAGGTTAGCGCTGCAATGAGACAACCGGCCAAGATGATTTTCAGCCGTCCGATCTTGTCCGAGAGCCACCCGAAGACGAGGAAGAAGGGCGTGCCAATCACGAGCGAAAGGCCGATCAGCTTATAGGCGGTGAGGTAGTCCACCTTCAGCGTGATGATCAGGAAGAACAAGGCGTAAAATTGGCCCGTGTACCAAACCACGCCTTGACCCGCCGTCGCGCCTAGCAAAGCCAACAACACATATTTATTGTTGGGATACTGGAAGAAACTCTCGGTCAGCGGCTGACTCGAGCCTTTACCCTCTTCTTTCATGCGTTGAAAGATCGGCGTTTCGCTTAACTTGAGCCGGATATAGACGGAGAATATCAGCAGGAAGACGGAGATAAGGAAGGGAACGCGCCATCCCCAATCTGCGAAGACCGCGGCGTCCATGTAGCCGCGAGCGAGCGCTATCACGATCAGCGCCAGCAAGAGGCCGAGCGTCGCCGTGGTTTGAATATAGCTGGTCGCATAGCCGCGCCGGTCGGGACGAGAGTGTTCGGCAACATACGTCGCCGCTCCGCCATATTCACCGCCGAGCGCAAGACCCTGAAGCAAACGCAGCGACACGAGTAAGATGGGCGCGAGCCATCCGATAGCGCTGAATGTCGGCAACAGGCCGACGAGGAATGTCGACGTGCCCATCACCATGATGGTGACAAGGAAGGTATATTTTCGTCCGACGAGATCGCCGATGCGGCCGAAGATGATGGCCCCGAAGGGGCGTACCAGGAAGCCCGCCGCGTAGGTTGCGAAAGCCGACAACAGCGCGGCGGTGTCATTCCCCGGAGGAAAGAACAGCGCCGCGAAGAAGGGCGCCAAGACCGCATAGAGATAAAAGTCGTACCACTCAAAAATGGTGCCCAGCGAAGAGGCGAAAATGACGAATTTCTCGTCTTTCGACATCCCTCTCCCAACCGTGGAGGTCGCAGTCATAGTTGTCATGGCGTTCGTCCCTACTTGTTAGTTACCGGGACGGCTAACATCCGCTTATGCGGGTTTTTTCTTTCGTCCATCCCCAGACCAGAATAAAGCTTGTCCAGGCTATCATGTCTGTCCGCCAAAGGTCTAATAGCTCACCTTTGTACCAAATAGGCAGCGCCGCCTGCCACGCGCCTCAATGCATTAATGTTACCTTGCAATTCCCGCTTGCACGCCGCGCCGGACGCCTGGATTTGTTCTAAAATACTTCCAAGTTCAGGTTGGAAGGCAGCGGCAATGGACTGTGTTTCACGCGTAGCAATGGCGGTCATAGCTGGATGCGTGCTCAGCGCCGCATCCGCGCGTGCAGACCATGCACCGGTCCTTGTCGTGCCGGACAAGCTCGGCGCCCCCGTCATAATCAACGGCTATGACGCGTCGTGGGCGGTGGTGGAAGGTGACTGGGGCCTTGACCGGCCGCGCTACGCTCCGACGGTGTTTTATCCCTACCGCGTGATCGGCCCCTATCGACGGCAATCGGGTTATTTCCCGGCGACGGGCAATCGCCCGCGCCTTGGCCGCTATGAGATCGTGCCACCGGCAAATCGCCGGTTGCCCGAACCGGCGGAGAGCTTTCATCGCTTCTGGTCGAGCCAATCCGAACAGACCATCCCCATCACCGAGTATCCCGGACTCAACCCGCCTGCTGTGATCGAAGCGCCAAGGCTTGATCTACCGCCGCGGCGCTTGCTTCCGCCGTTAAAGAGCCTGGATTAGCAGCCGCATCAACCATCAACCCTTTCCTCACACGAGGAGAGAGCAACAACACCGAGGGGAGCTCATGTTTTCTTTTGTTCAGCGCGTCATCATCGCCGCCTGTCTTACGACAGCGGTTACGGTCTCTGCCGCCAGCGCCGATTGCGGCGTATGCGGCTCGTCGACGCAACCAGGCCTGCTGGCCTATTTGTTCGGGACGACCGGTTGCACGCCGTGCCCGGCGGGGAGCGGCGACTATATGGTGAACCAGGGACCGGTCTACTCCGGCCCCGCAGTGGTCGCGCCGCCACCCACTTATGCGCCGACGCCCACCGCGTCCGGCTACCCGTATGTTTATGCACAAGGTGAGAGTGAAGCTCCCGCCTACCAGGAAAGTCCCGTCTACCGCGACCCGCCGCGCCGCCGTCTCAGTCGCGTGGTTCCGGTGCATCGTAACGTCTATCGCCATGCGGCAATCCGCCAGGTGGCGAGTGCGCGCAAGCACGTTCCGGTGAAAAAGGGTGGCCCGCAGTTTATCCGCGCCCGGGCCGAGGTGCGGATTTACAATCCACAGCGCATGGACATCCGTCTCTTTCGCTAACACAGCAACTGATGAGCACCTTGAGTTAAGCGCAACGGCGGGCCAGGGCCCGCCGCTTTGCTTTGTTCACTGCGAGCGCAGGCGGGTTGTCGCCACATAAAGCGCCAGCGCGGCGGCATTCGACACGTTGAGGCTTTTAATCGCGCCCGGCAGATTAAGGCGTGCGACCCGGTCGCAAGTCGTTCGTGTCAACTGGCGCAGGCCTTTGCCCTCGGCGCCGAGGACGAGCGCCAGCGGTGCCGATAACGGAGTAGCGGCCAAATCGGTATCGCCGCTGCCGTCGAGTCCGATCAGCAAAAATCCGCGCTCCTTAAGAGCGGCGAGACCGCGCGCAAGATTGGTCACCGTGACCATTGGCACAAGTTCGAGCGCACCCGACGCGGATTTTGCCAACACGCCGGTTGCTTCTGGACTGTGGCGTGCTGTGGTCACGATGGCGGATACGGCGAAGGCTGCTGCCGAACGAAAAATGGCGCCGACATTATGTGGATCAGTGATCTGGTCGAGCACAAGCACGATGCCTTCCGGCGCAAGCTCTTCGATTGCCGGGAAGGGCAGGGGATCGGCCTCAATCAACAGTCCCTGGTGCAGCGCATCGGCGCCCAGCCGTGCGGCAATGGCGTCAGGCCGCACTATTTCCGCTTCAGTCGGCAGCGGCACATGGTCGTCCGCGAGCCGCCGGGCCGCATTCTCGGTCGCCCAGAGATGCAAAATTCGGCGCGCCGGATTTTCCAGCGCCGCCTTGACCGTATGCCAACCATAAAGAATTGCAGGACCGCCGGTTTCACCCAGCCGTTTGTTCGACGCTGATTTGTCGGACCGTCGCGGGTTCCATTCGCCCTTGCGCATCCTCGGTTCTTGTCACGCCGACCCTGCTTTGGCAATTTGCTGCGGCCTGGTGACAGTTCGGATTGACTCTCAAGGGGTCGGCCACCATAACCCGCCCGCGGAATACCTGCCGGCGCGAGACATTTTGGCGCATATAATCTTACGTCGGTGGACTGGCCGGATGGGTGCCCGAGTGGTTAAAGGGGACGGACTGTAAATCCGTTGGCTTAGCCTACGTTGGTTCAAATCCAACCCCATCCACCATTCCCAGATTCAGTCATCAGGA
>JAXDOR010000102.1:0-4394 GCA_034668825.1 Alphaproteobacteria bacterium
TCACTATATAGGGTGCGTCCGGCCCGGAGGAGAAGGGTTTAGTGCCGCATGGCAGAAGAGCCATGGGAAGCCGCGGCTCGGCAGATCGTCGCAATCAACGGCTGGGGTAAGACAAAGGCTGTAACCTGTTGCTAGGCAGGGATATTTACCGGCTTCCGCGGGCTGCCAGGGGATTTCATTGCCGCCCTTGTTCTGCTAAGGGTGCTGCAAAGAGGAACGTGAATGTCAACTCTACCTGCGGCTTCCGCGGCCCGCCGTCGCCGCTTTTGTTTGGTGCTGGTCAAGCCGTCGCACTACGACGACAATGGCTATGTCATCCAGTGGTACCGCTCGGCGATCCCGTCGAATTCCTTGGCCGCGCTCTATGGCATTGCCAATGCCTATATCGAAGAGCAGGTGCTCGGCGAAGACGTCGACATCGAGATCCACGCCTTTGACGAAACCAATACCCGCATCCGTCCGGAACGGCTGGCCAAGCTGATCGAGGCGGCGGGCGCCGGCATGGTGATGCTGGTCGGCGTCCAGTCCAACCAGTTTCCGCGCGCGCTCGACATCGCCCGGCCGCTGCGCGAGCGTGGTATTCAGGTCGGTCTCGGCGGGTTTCATGTATCCGGCGTGCTGGCCATGCTCAACGGGGTCGATCCCGATCTCGAACGCGCCAAGGCGCTCGGCGTGTCGCTGTTTGCCGGCGAGGCGGAGGGGCGGCTCGGCGAGGTGTTGCGCGACGCCTGGGCCGGCAGCCTCAAGCCGCTTTACAATTACATGAACGACCTGCCCGGGATCGACGGCGCACCAATTCCGTTGTTGCTCGCCGACCGTGTCAAACGCACCGCCGGCTCGGTGACGAGCTTCGACGCCGGCCGCGGCTGTCCGTATCAATGTTCCTTCTGCACGATCATCAACGTGCAGGGCCGGAAATCGCGACGGCGCACCCCCGACGACATCGAGCGCATCATTCGCTTTAATTTAGCGCAGGGCCTGTATCACTTCTTCATCACCGACGACAATTTCGCGCGCAACAAGGATTGGGAACCGATCCTCGATCGCCTGATCCAGATGCGCGAGGTGGAGAAGCTGCGATTCAATTTCGTGATTCAGGTCGACACCTTGTGTCACCGCTTGCCGAATTTCATCGAGAAATGCGCGCGCGGCGGCGTCAAGCGGGTGTTTATCGGGCTCGAGAACATCAACCCTGAAAGCTTGATGGGGGCCAAGAAGAAGCAGAACAAGATCACCGAGTACCGCAAGATGCTGCTGGCCTGGAAGGCGCAGGGCGTCTTGACCTATGCCGGCTACATCCTCGGCTTCCCGAATGACACGGTGGAATCGATCCTGCACGACATCGACGTGATCAAGCGCGAGCTGCCGATCGACCTGCTCGAGTTCTTCTTCCTGACGCCGCTGCCGGGATCGGAAGATCACAAGAAGCTGCACACCGCCGGGGTCGCCATGGACCCGGACATGAACAAATACGATCTCAACCATCTCACGACCGCGCATTCACGCATGTCGCGTGAGCAGTGGGAGACCGCCTATCGATTGGCCTGGGAGCGTTTCTACACCGTGGAGCACATCACGACGGTGATGCGCCGCGCCGGCGCCACGAAAATGAATATTGCCAATACGCTGTTCGCCCTCGTGTGGTTCAAGGGTTGCATCGAAGTGGAGCATCTGCATCCGCTGGAAGGCGGCTTCTTGCGACTGAAATTCCGCCGGGACCGGCGCTCGTCGCTGCCGCTGGAGCCGGCTTGGTCCTTCTATCCGAAATATTGGCTGGAGACGGTGGTGAAACAGTTCCACTGGGCCTCGATGTATCTCGGCATGCGCAGAATCTATTTGGGCATCAAACATGACCCCAAGCGCCGGGAATACACCGATCTCGCGCTCACGCCGGTCGCCGACGATGAAATGGAGACGCGAGAATTGTTCCAGAACGAAGCTGCGCAGGCCTATGTCACCCAGGAGCGGCGGCTGGAAAAGGTTCGTCACGGCGAAGCGGCCTGAGGATCTGCGCAGTTTGATTGGTTGCTGCTTACCGGCAACGATGATCATTGAGGCTCGGCGTGTCCGATAAAAGCAATCCATTTTCACCGCGGGGATCCGCCGACGAGATCGAAGAGGGCTTGGCCTTCGCGCCAAAATTCGATGCCGACGGCCTCATCGCCTGTGTCGCCACCGACGCCCATAGCGGCGAGGTGTTGATGGTCGCGCATATGAATGCCGAGGCGCTGGAAAAAACCATCGAGAGTGGAGACGCCTGGTATTTCAGCCGCTCGCGCCACGCGCTGTGGCGCAAGGGCGAGAGCTCCGGCCATGTCCAGCGCGTCGTCGAGCTGCGCGTGGACTGCGATCAGGACGCGCTTTGGGTCAAGGTCGAGCAGCAGCGGCCGGGCGCCTGCCATACCGGGCGCCGCTCCTGCTTCTATCGCGCCGTTCCGGCCGGCAAAGGCGGCGCGCTGAAGCTCGAATTTCACGAGGCGGAAAAGGCATTCGACCCAAAGGCAGTGTATACCGACAAGAAGTCCTAGCTTTTTATCCGCGCCAGCAGTTGCTCGGCGCGCACGAGATGCGGCCGGTCATACATCACGCCGTCAATCGCCACGACGCCGGTGCCGGGGTTAGCGGCGAAGGCATCGACAACCGCTTGCGCGCGCGCGATCGCTTCCGGCTGCGGCGCAAAAATCTCGTTGATGATCGCGACCTGCGCCGGATGGATCGCCATCTTTCCGGTGAAACCGTCGCGTCGCGCGTCTTCCGCTTCTCGGCGCAGGCCCTCGCCATTTCGGAAATCAATATGCACGGTGTCGATAGCCTGCACTTGAGCCGAGGCCGCCGCCGCCAAGCACAAGCTGCGCGCGAGGCGATAGGGCTCGAGGAAACGGCCACGGGCGTCGCGGTTCGCCGTCGCGCCAAGCTCGAAAGCAAAATCTTCCGCGCCCCAGGTCAGTCCGGAAAGCCGGCGGCTTGAGCTCGCATAAGTGCCGGCGAGAAACAGGGCCTTGGCGGTTTCGACGGCGAAGGCGAGAACGGAAATGCCGCCGTCGGGCAGGCCATGGATCGCCTCCAGAGCGGTGACCTTGGCGTCGAGGTGGATGACCGATGCGCCGCCTTCCGCCTTGGGTAGCACGATGCCGTCCGGCCCCGCCGGCACGACGCCTTCGAGATCGGCATCGGTTAACCCGCTCGTCAATCCGTTGACGCGGACGAAGAGGCGAGGGCGCGATGTTGCGGATGTGGCCTCTTTCAAGAATGCCGCCGCGCCCGTGCGCGCCGCTGCCTTGCGGTCGGGCGCAATCGCATCCTCAAGATCGAGGATCATCGCGTCGGCGCTGCTGGTCATCGCCTTATCGAGCTTGCGCGGGCTGTCGGAGGGAACGAAGAGGAGCGAGCGCATTATTGCTTTCGCATCCGCATGAAAGCCTGGCGGCGGCATTCGGCGACGAGGGTGCCGTCCTGCTTGTAGGCGCGATGATGCAACTCGACGATGCCCGCGCCCGGCCGGGATTTCGATTCCCGTTTGCTTACGATCTCAGTGCTGCAGTGGACGGTGTCGCCTTCAAACAGCGGATTGGGAAACTTGACCTCGCTCATGCCGAGATTGGCGATGGTGGTGCCGACGGTCAGGTCGTTGACCGAAATGCCGATCATCAGGCCGAGCGTGAACAGCGAATTCATCAACGGCTGCCCCCATTCGGCTTCAGTTTCGCAGAAATGCCGGTCGATGTGGAGCGGCTGCGGATTGAGCGTCATGTTGGAGAACAGCATATTGTCCATCTGCGTCACCGTGCGCGTGAGCCGGTGCTCGAACAACTCGCCGACGACGAAATCCTCGAAATAGAGCCCGCCGCGTTTATGCCGGATGGGGGTATCGCGCTCCATAGGAACCCTTTCTTGCAGCCGACGCGTCCGCTCCGGCGTTAACGCCTCATTTACCATAATGCCAGATGTTGGCAGAGGGCGAGATAGCCGGCGCGTCGCGCGGCTCGGGCCCGGGCACGCATCCCATGTCGGTCGATCCGGCCTCCGGCGTCAACGCAGTGGTATCAGCGATCGCCGGCGCTATCCGCCAAGCCGCGCAGGCGACAAGCACGAGCTTCGGCTATCTGTTAGCGACCGCTAAAGTGGAGTCGAATTTCGATCCGCAGGCGAAGGCTTCCAACTCTTCCGCCAGCGGGCTGTTTCAGTTCATCGAGCAAACCTGGCTCTCGGTCATGAAGGAGGCGGGGCCCGGGCTCGGCTATGGCCAATATGCCGATGCCATCGGCAAAGCGCCCTCGGGCCGTTTGGAAGTCGCGGACCCGGCGATGCGCGCGAAGATTTTGAATTTACGGCACGATCCGAGCGCCAATGCGGTCATGGCCGGAGCCTTCACCGAAAAAAATGCCTCGCTCCTC
>JAXDOR010000103.1:0-16325 GCA_034668825.1 Alphaproteobacteria bacterium
GCATGTTTCCGGCGTCGGTGAGTGGGTGAAGCCCTCACCAATTATCGACCAGGGGCCGCGGCTGGCGCTCGGCGACGAGAATGGCGACGTCCACACCCTGCAACTGGCGCTGGCGGACTTCGGCTACGGCGTCGTCCTGAATGGAAAGTTCGACGAGACCACCCAGGACGTCGTGACCGCGTTCCAGCGGCACTTCCGGCCGGCTCGGGTCGACGGCGTGGCCGACGACTCCACTCTGCGGACGCTGGACGCCCTGCTGCACAAACGCCGCGCCGAGGTGTAGCTCCCTCTCCCATAGGGAGAGGGTTGGGGTGAGGGGTTACAATCTATCGATAGACTGTACGCCCTCACCCGGATCGCTTCGCGATCCGACCTCTCCCCGCACGCGGGGCGAGGTGAAGAAAGATCACCGCCATCCTTGCTATCGGCTCCAAAGTCTTTCGTTGTAAGGCGTGAAGCCTTGCCGGGCGAAGAAAGCGCGGGCGTCTTTATTGAACGTCCAGACGTCGAGCGCGACAAGCGTGATGCCCAGCTCTTGTCCGGCGGCGCGGACGGCACTCATCAACGCATTGCCCACGCCCTGCCGGCGATATTGCGGCCGGACGCTGATGTGATGCAGGTAGACCATCTCGTGCGCGTGGTGCATCGCGGTCTCCGGTCGGGATATCACCTCGGCATAGGCATAGCCCGCCGGCTCTGCGTCGATAGTGGCGATGAGCACCACGTTCTCCGGTTTGGCAATCAGAGCGGCGGCCTCCGCGGGCGGAAACGAATCCACGCCGGGCGGTTTGAAGCGCCAGGGCAAGGCCTGCGCATGCAGGGCCTGCACATCGGCATTCAGCGCTGAAATCGCTTTAGCGTCGCCGACGCTGGCTCGACGGACTAGGGGCGCCATGATCACCCCGCGAGCGCGGCCTTCACCTGGGCGCTGGCTTTGGCCATGTCGATCTGGCCCGCGTATTTCGTGCGCAGCACGCCGATGACCTTGCCCATGTCTTTCATGCCGGACGCGCCGGTCTCAGTCACCGCCGCGGCGATCGCCGCTTGCATCTCCTCGTCCGACATCTGCTTCGGCAGATAGGCGGAGATGATGGCGATCTCCTCCTGCTCCTGCTGCACGAGGTCGGCGCGGCCGCCCTTCTGGTAAAGCTCGACCGATTCCTGACGCTGCTTGATCATCTTCTGCAGGATCGGGAGCACGTCGGCGTCGCTCAACGCCGGCTTGCCGGAACCGCGCGCCTCGATGTCGGCATTCTTCAGCGTGGAATTGACCATGCGCAGCGTGGAAAGGGCCCGCTCGTTCTTGGCCTTCATCGCCTCTTTCACAGCGTTATTGATGTCGTCGCGGAGCACGGATCGCTCTCCTATATGCGGGGTTCTCGCCTGCCGTTTCACGGCTTCGCGAAGGGCGGGCGTCGGGGCCTTGCTTCGACCGACATTATACGCAAGTAAACGGCCATGACAGAGAATCCGAAATCCTCCGCCTGGGCCGAGCCTAAAGCCACCGCTGTGCTGGTTTTGGCTGACGGAACGGTGTTGGAAGGTTTCGGGCTCGGCGCCACCGGACACGCGGTGGGCGAAGTCTGTTTCAACACCGCCATGACCGGCTATGAGGAGATCCTCACCGATCCGTCCTATGCCGGGCAGATCATCACCTTCACCTTCACCCACATCGGTAATGTCGGCACCAATGTCGAGGACATGGAATCCGCCAACCTGGCGTCGAGCGGCGCGCGCGGCATCGTGCTGCATACCCCGATCACGGCGCCGTCGAACTACCGCAACAGCCGCGACCTCGACCAATGGCTGCGCGCGCGCGGCATCATCGGGCTCTCCGGCATCGATACCCGCGCGCTCACCGGCCATATCCGAGAAAAAGGAATGCCGAACGCGGTCATCGCCCATGAGCCCTCCGGCCAATTCGATCTCGCCGCGCTGAAGAAGGAAGCGCGAGAGTGGCCAGGCCTCGTCGGCATGGACCTCGTGCCCATGGTGACGAGCGGGCAGCGCTTTTCCTGGGACGAGACGCCGTGGGAATGGGGCAAGGGCTACGGCCGCCAGGACAAGGCGGAATTCCACGTGGTCGCCATCGACTACGGCATCAAGCGCAATATCCTCCGCCTGCTCGCCGGCGCGGGATGCAAGGTGACGGTGGTGCCGGCGCAAACCTCCGCCGAAGACATCAAGGCGCTGAGGCCCGACGGCGTTTTCCTCTCCAACGGCCCCGGCGATCCGGCGGAAACCGGCAAATATGCGGTGCCGGTGATCCGCGCGGTGATCGACAGCGACATCCCGACTTTCGGCATTTGCTTAGGCCACCAGATGCTCGGCATCGCCGTCGGCGGCAAGACCATGAAGATGCACCAGGGCCATCATGGCGCTAATCATCCGGTGAAGGACCTCATCACCGGCAAGGTCGAGATCACCTCGATGAATCATGGCTTCGCGGTGGACAAAGAAAGCCTGCCCAAGAATGTCGAGCAGACCCACGTATCGCTGTTCGACGGCTCCAACTGCGGCATCGCACTCAAGGACAAACCGGTATTCTCGGTGCAATATCACCCGGAAGCCTCGCCCGGCCCGCGCGATAGTCATTATCTCTTCGGCCGTTTCGTCGAGATGATGCGGGAACGCAAGCGCGCCTGACTTCCCTGGGCTGTAAGCTACGGAACTCCGCAGCCCGGCAACCGTTTTCATGGCAAGCCGGAGCCAGCCATGTATCTCACCGAAACCTTGAAACGCACCTTCGAGCGCGTCACCGGCCGGGGCAGGCCGACGGTGCGAAAGGCGCGCGCGGCGGTACGCAAGCACAAGCCGAAGACGTTCTCCTTCAAGGACGACGGCAGCATCCCTAATAACCGGGATTTGCCGGTCTTCATTTACGAGCAGGCAGTGCGCCTCGACCGCGCGCCCGATCCTGCGGCTGTGTTCGAGGAGTTGTTCGAGGCCAACAAGTGGGGGGATTCCTGGCGCAACGGAATTTACGATTACGTGCACTACCATTCGTCCATCCATGAAGTGCTCGGCATCGCCCGCGGCCGGGCGCGCGTCCGCCTCGGCGGCGACAAGGGCAAGGAATTCGACGTGACCGCCGGCGACGTGCTGGTGCTGCCGGCCGGGACCGGGCACCAGAACCTGATGGCGAGCGAGGATTTCCTTGTCGTCGGCGCCTACCCGCCCGCCGGCGAGTACGACGTCTGCCGCGGCAGCAAGGCCGAGCATGCCAAGGCACTCGAGAGCATCCCCAAGACGCCGCTGCCGCAAGCCGATCCGGTCTATGGCGCGGATGGGCCGCTCCTGGAGCTTTGGCGCAAGTAATCCAAGAAGAATGTCATCATCCGCGAAAGCGGATGATCCAGTAACCCCAAAGCTGATAGGCTGGGATACTGGATGCCCCGCCTACGCGGGGCATGACAATTAGAAAAGCCCATGCCTGGCTGGATCGACTTCTGGAATTCCGATCATCCGATCTACGTGAATGCGCGCCACCGCGACGTGCATTATCGCACCATCGCCAGGGACGTAGCGCGCTACGTGCCTTCCAGCGATGCCGTGGTGCTCGACTACGGATGCGGCGAGGCGCTGCATGCCGACCGCATCGCCGCCGTGGCGGGCCGCCTGATCCTCTGCGACGCCGCGCCGAAGGTGCGCGCCGCGCTGCTCGCGCGCTTCGCCGGCATTGCCAATATCGAGATACGCGCGCCGGAAGAGGTTGCCGCATTGCCTGAACACTCGCTCGATCTCGTCGTCATGCATTCGGTCGTGCAATATCTCCGGCCCGAGGAAACCGACGTGCTGTTCGCGCTATTCCACCGGTTGCTGAAGCCCGGCGGATTCTTCATTCTCGGCGACGTGGTGCCGCCGCATGTGTCCCCGCTGGTCGATGCGCTGGCGCTGCTGCGGTTCGGCGCCGCCAACGGCTTTTTCGGTGCCGCCTTGCTCGGACTGTTGCGCACGGCCTTTTCCGATTATCCCCGGCTGCGGTCGAAGCTTGGCATTTCGCACTATGACGAGGCCGACATGGCGGGCAAACTCCGCGCCGCCGGCTTTACCGCGCGGCGGGCGCCGGCGAATATCGGACATAATCAAGCGCGGATGATGTTTCTCGCCCAGCCCGCGTGAATTGATCGCGTTACCCGGGTGCTTCCGCCGGCAGCGGCTGCAACTGAGTCCCACCTGCCGCGCTCTCCTCGGTCTTGTCCAGAACCTCGTTGAGCTGGGCACCCAGCAGCACCACGATGGACGACATCCACATCCACATCATCATGCCCATGGCGGCGCCGAGCGAGCCATAGGTGGCATCGTAGTTGGCGAAGTTGGCGAGGTACCAAGACAGCAGCGCCGATCCGAGCAGCCAAGACAGCGCGGCAAAGACCGAGCCGGGCGTGATCCATCGCCATTTTGCGCCATGGGGACTTGGGCCAAAGCGGTAAAGCACGGCAAGCCCGAGCATCAGGCCCAGCAGCAAAGCCGGCCAACGCAGAAGCGGCGCCAAGCTTTCGCTCCATCCGTCAATTCCAAACGACGACATCAGCAATGGAAACACCACGACGGCGCCGACCGCGAGCAGCAACATGGTAATGGCGCCGAGCGTGAGCGCGAGCGAGACCGCGTTGAGGCGAAAGAAGCTGCGCGTTTCCGGCACGCCATAGATCACGTTCAAGGCATCCATCATTGCTTTCATCCCGGCATTGGCGCTCCAAAGCGCGAACAGCGTGCCGAAGATGAAGGCGAAGCCAAGCGTGCTGTCGCCCTTGGCAAGGATGCGGCCGACCTGCTCGCGCACGATTTCATAAGCGCCCGCCGGCATCACGCCGGCAACCAGCGAGAGATGGTCGTTGATCGTCGCGGCCTTGGCGAAGAGGCCGTAGAAGGAGACGAAAGCGGTGATCGCGGGAAAGAGCGCAAGCAGGCCGTAGAATACGATGCCCGCGGCCACCGCCAGAAGCCGATCCTCCGACATGGCTTCATAGGTGCGCAGCAGGATGTCTTTCCAGTCGCGCCGGGATGTCCAGGATAGCGGCCGGAGTGATGAACCGATGGCCTTTCGCTTGCCGGCTGCGGGTAGCGCGCTCTTTTCCGGTGCTTGCGCGGGGGCCTCAAGACGCCACGCCGCGAGGATCAATCCGGCCAGGACAAGACCGGAGAGCCAGCGTGGTGGGTCAAATCGCTTCGGAGGCATGGAGTGACCGGAATCCGGGAAACGCAGCCAGATAACATTTGTCCCGCCCGAAAGTTGCCATCAACAGACCGACGGTGCTTTCGCCCTTCCCTGACCCCCGATTCTGGTCTACACAGCCCGCGCGCGCGGGGCGGGTTTCCTCCGGTCGGCGCGTGCCGAAGGACGCGCTATAGCGCGCCTTTTTTTTGTGTCCGTGTTCCCCGGTCGAACCGGGAAGGAGCCGATGCCGAAGCGAACCGACATCAAATCGATCCTGATCATCGGCGCCGGACCTATCGTCATCGGTCAGGCCTGCGAATTCGATTATTCCGGCACCCAAGCCTGCAAGGCGTTGAAGGCGGAAGGCTACCGCATCGTCCTGGTAAATTCGAACCCGGCGACGATCATGACCGACCCTGACCTCGCGCATGCCACTTATATCGAGCCGATCACGCCGGAGATCGTCGCCAAGATCATCGAGAAGGAACGCTACGTCCTTCCCGGCGGGTTTGCGTTGCTTCCCACCATGGGCGGGCAGACCGCGCTGAATTGCGCGCTGTCGCTACGCAAAATGGGCACGCTGGAAAAGTTCGACGTCGAGATGATTGGCGCCGATGCCGATGCCATCGACATGGCCGAGGACCGCAAGCTGTTCCGCGAAGCCATGCAGCGGATCGGGCTGGAAACCCCGCGCTCGCATCAGATCAAGACGCTGCCGCAGGCGCTGGAAGCGCTCGACGACATCGGCCTGCCGGCGATCATCCGCCCGTCGTTTACGCTCGGCGGCACCGGCGGCGGCATCGCCTATAACAAGGCCGAGTTCATCGAAATCGTCGAGCGCGGCATCGATGCCTCCCCCACCAACGAGGTTCTGATCGAAGCCTCGGTGCTGGGCTGGAAAGAATTCGAGATGGAGGTGGTGCGCGACAAAGCCGACAATTGCATCATCGTCTGCTCGATCGAAAATCTCGACCCGATGGGCGTGCATACCGGGGATTCCATCACCGTCGCCCCGGCGCTGACATTGACCGACAAAGAATACCAGATCATGCGCGACGCCTCGATCGCGGTGCTGCGCGAGATCGGCGTGGAGACCGGCGGCTCCAATGTGCAGTTCGCGGTCAATCCCGCGGACGGCCGCCTGGTCGTCATCGAGATGAATCCGCGGGTGTCGCGCTCCTCGGCGCTGGCGTCGAAAGCCACCGGCTTTCCCATTGCCAAGGTCGCCGCCAAGCTCGCGGTCGGCTACACGTTGGACGAAATTGCCAACGACATCACCGGCGGCGCGACGCCGGCCTCCTTCGAACCCACCATCGACTACGTGGTGACGAAAATCCCGCGTTTTGCCTTCGAGAAATTTCCCGGCGCCGAGCCGGTGCTGACGACCTCGATGAAATCGGTGGGCGAGGCCATGGCGATTGGCCGCACCTTCCAGGAATCCCTGCAGAAGGCGTTGCGCTCCATGGAGACCGGTCTCACCGGCCTCGATGAGATCGCCATCGAAGGCGTCAGCGACGGCAGCCAACTGCGCCGCGCCGAGGACAAGAATGCGATCCGCGCCGCGCTCGGTACGCCGACCGCCGAGGGCATCCTCAAGATCGCGCAAGCCATGCGGCTCGGCATGACCGACGAATTGATTCACGGCGCCTGCAAGGTCGATCCGTGGTTCCTCGCCGAGATCCGCGGCATCGTCGAGATGGAAGCGCAGATCAAAGAGAAGGGTCTGCCGATAACGGCCACTGCGTTCCGCCGGTTGAAGGCCATGGGCTTCTCCGATGCGCGTCTCGGCAAGCTCGTCGGGCTCGCGGCGGAAGAAGTGACCCAACGGCGTCACGCGTTGGGTGTGAGGCCGGTGTTCAAGCGTATCGACACCTGCGCCGCGGAGTTCGCTTCGCCGACGGCTTATATGTATTCAGCCTATGAGACGCCCTTCGCCGGCCGCGCCGCCGACGAGGCCGCGCCGTCGGACAAAAAGAAAGTCGTGATCCTGGGCGGCGGCCCCAACCGCATCGGCCAGGGTATCGAGTTCGACTATTGCTGCTGCCACGCCGCCTTCGCGCTGAAGGAGGCGGGCTACGAAACCATTATGATCAACTGCAATCCGGAGACTGTCTCCACCGACTATGATACCTCCGACCGGCTCTATTTCGAGCCGCTGACCGCCGAGGATGTCCTGGAGATTCTCGACGTCGAGCGCAGCAAAGGCACGCTGCATGGCGTCATCGTTCAGTTCGGCGGTCAGACGCCGCTCAAGCTCGCCGAGGCATTGGAACGGGCGAAGATTCCCATTCTCGGAACCTCACCCAATGCCATCGACCTCGCCGAGGATCGCGACCGCTTCAAGCATCTGCTTGATAAGCTGAAGCTGCGGCAGCCGCAGAACGGCATCGCCGCGAGCCCTGGCGAAGCGCGGAAAATCGCCGATACCATGGGCTATCCCGTTGTCATCCGCCCCTCTTATGTGCTCGGCGGCCGCGGCATGGAAATCGTGCACGATGCGCCGCAGTTCGACCGCTACATCGCCCGCCTCGCCACCACGCTTGATGGTCCTTCGGAGCTGGTTGTCTCCGCTAAGCGCCCGCTCCTGATCGACCGCTATCTCTCCGACGCCATCGAGGTCGACGTCGATTGCCTGTGCGACGGCAAAGACACCTATGTCGCCGGCATCATGGAGCATATCGAGGAAGCCGGCATTCATTCCGGCGACAGCGCCTGCTCGCTGCCCCCGCATTCGCTGACGCCGCAAGTCATTGCCGAGCTGGAACGGCAAACCCGCGCGCTGGCGCTGGCGCTCAATGTCGGCGGGCTGATGAATGTGCAATATGCCATCAAGGACGGCGATATCTACGTGCTCGAAGTCAATCCGCGCGCGTCGCGCACGGTGCCCTTCGTCGCCAAGGTGACGGGCCTGCCGATTGCCAAGATCGCGGCGCGCATCATGGCCGGCGAAACCCTCGCAAGCTTTAATCTAAAGCACACGCATTTCGATCACATCGGCGTCAAGGAAGCGGTATTCCCCTTCGCGCGCTTCCCCGGTGTCGACACCGTACTTGGGCCGGAGATGAAATCGACCGGCGAGGTCATGGGGCTGGACCGCTCGTTCGAGATCGCCTTTGTCAAAAGCCAGATCGGCGGCGGCTCGCGGTTGCCGAAGACGGGGACCGTCTTCATTTCGGTTCGCGACAGCGACAAGCCGCGCATCCTCGATACCGCGAGGCTGCTCCGCGGCCTCGGCTTCAAAGTGATCGCCACGTCGGGCACTCAGCGTTTCCTGACGGACAACGGCATTGAGGCGGAAAAAATCAACAAAGTCGCGGAGGGGCGGCCCCACATCGTCGACGCCATCAAGAACGGCGGGGTCCAGCTTGTCTACAACACCACCGAGGGCGCCACGTCGCTGGCCGACTCCCGCTCCTTGAGGCGGGCAGCCCTCTTGCATAAAGTGCCGTACTACACCACTCTTTCCGGAGCCGTGGCGGCGGCGCAGGGCATTAAGGCCTATCTCGGGGGCGACCTAGAGGTCCGTACGCTGCAAAGCTATTTCACCGAGCAGGCCTGAAGGATAGTGGGCCGGTTCCGAGGGGACGGCGCGAGTTAGCAGAGAGTTCCGCCTCGCCGTGCCGAAGGATTTCGGCCGGTGATTGGAACTTTTTGGTTTGCCGGTTGTAATACGAATTCCAACGGAAGTTCCGAGGAGTCGTATTATGATCGGGTTGGAAGCTAGGTGGCCGGCTGCCTCATCGCCAATCAGGCCGGGCATGGCCAACCGATCGAAGGACGGTAAGTTGATGGACAAGATTCCGATGACCGACGCGGGCTATTCCGCGCTGGAAAAGGAGTTGAAGCACCGCCAGCAGGTGGAGCGGCCCCGTATCATTCAGCAGATCACCGACGCGCGCACGCACGGCGACCTGTCGGAGAATGCCGAGTATCACGCCGCCAAGGAGCAGCAGTCGCATAACGAAGGCCGCATCGCCGAGCTTGAGGACAAGCTCGCGCGCGCCGATGTCATTGATGTCTCCAAGCTGTCCGGGACCACTGTGAAGTTCGGCGCCACCGTGACCTTGGTCGACGAGGATACCGACAAGAAGCAGGTGTGGCAGATCGTCGGCGAACCGGAGGCCGACGCCAAGTCCGGCAAGATCTCGATCACCTCGCCGCTGGCGCGCGCGCTCATCGGCAAAGCCAAGGGCGCGCAGGTCGAGGTCGTCACTCCTGGCGGCGCCCGGGCCTATGAGGTGAAGAAGGTCGAGTGGCGGTGAGCCGGAGCTAGTCCAAGGTCGGCTGTTCGATTTCGCCGGCCTTCGCTGAGGGCGCTACTCGCCTCGGCGCCACGCCGCCTTCCGCGCTGGGAGCGTCACTGGGTTTGTTCTTCGACCCTTCCTTCGGGAAATTCATCCGGAACGAAAGGCTCATGGCAACCTCTTTCAGAGGACCGGCAACGGCGTTCTCCAGTTCCGGCGCACAGACCTGACCCGGAACGCGGGAGACG
Source organism: Alphaproteobacteria bacterium (assembly GCA_034668825.1). GTDB lineage: Bacteria > Pseudomonadota > Alphaproteobacteria > Rhizobiales > Xanthobacteraceae > CANKHA01. The sequence continues at coordinate 9,654 of JAXDOR010000103.1, forward strand.
AATTCACGGCTGATCTTCAGCGTCCGGCCCTCGAGCCGGAAGTCCGACACATAGCTGAACACGTCGGTCTTGACCGTGCGGCCGCCTTTGATTTGCTTTGGCAGCGGCACGCCGTCCGCGAAGTCCACGGCGATTTCTTCAACCTGGCGTCCGGCATAACAACTAAACGGCTGAACGCGTCCGGCATGACGCGTGCCAAATAGAAAATTACCGGGTCGCCGGCTCACGGGTAAACCGTAGGGGATCACCACCGGCATCCCGCTCGTCAGCTTCAACGGTTCGCTTAAGGTGAAGCGGCCTTTGATGACATAAGATTGGTCAAGCGCCGAAATGGGTCCAATTTCGAAACGGCCTTTGCCGGGCGTGTTGTAGCCGCGAAGCACTTTCTCCGCCGAACTTTCAAGGCCAGCATTTTGGAAGCCGACGGCAAGCATCCGCGCTGCGATGGCAAACATTCCGGTGGCGGTCTGTTCGGTTTCGCCGGTCACCGTGCCGTCAGCGGCTACCGTCATGTGCGTGCGGCTGGTCGAACTATGGTGGTCGGACGACGCCGCCGGCGTGCGCGCGCGGTAGGCTCCCTTTTCCGAGGCATGCACCACCGGTTTGTCATAAGTCCCCGACGCCAGCACGCCGAAAGCCGCCGCGGATACGGTGGGGTCGTCGTAGGTGCCGAACTCGGGCAGGTAAAGGATGACGTGGTTGATGTAGCCCATGGTGGGGGGCTCCGGCAGCGTATAGCTCGGGCCGGCACTGATCAGCACGTGCTCGCTGGCGATGCCTTTGGCCGCTAGGAGCGCCGACATCAGCGTCGCGTGATCCTTGCAGTCGCCATACTTATTCTTGAGCACGCTCTCCGCCGGATTGGGGACGACGCGGCTGCTGCCAAGCGAGACGGCTACATAGCGGATGTTGGTCTTGACCCAGCGATCGATCGCGACCGCCTGAGCACGGCGGTCGTCCAGGCCTTTGGTGACGGTTTCCGCAAGCGTCTGGATTTCCGGCGTTACCCGGGCCTGCGGCGCCGCGGCCTGCCAATAGCTCCGGCCTTGGTCTTCGTAACTCTGGAATGTGGAAATCAGCACTCGGGGATCGCGATCAAACGGCGATGTCGCGCCAAGCTCGGCGGCAATGCGCGGCTGTGAATGATAGAGAATGGTGTGGCGCGTTATGTTTGCTTCGTTCGTCACCTGATGATCGAGGCCCGGCCCATAAACGCCAACCTTCAGCGGCATATCCGCGGGAGCAGCAATATGCACAGCGGAATCGGCGACGGCGACGCTGCGGGAGAACAGAATGTGATACATGAAGTTATCGGGAAATAGGTCGCTTCTCACCGTCAGCTTTGAAGTCAGGACGGTCGTATCGCCGACAGCTAAATCCGGGAAAATCACTGTCCGCAGCTTTATGTCTCGGATGTACTTGGCGTTGAGGCCGGAGGCGGCATCGCGCGTGATGATCGTTGCGGGATCTACTGCGATCTTGCGGCCGTCTTTCTTCTGCGTATAGGCCTCGAGAATCTCGAGGGTCTGCATGCCCTCGATGACGGCCAAGGTTTGCTGGCCGACTCCCTGAACGCCGCCCTCGGAAAGAACCGTGACGCGGGTCGTTTGCGTTTTGACCGCTGTGCGATCCGCGGCCATCGCAAGATCGATGTCGTAAGCAATGGACCAGGAGGTGTTGTCTCCCTGAGCGGGTGCCGCGGCGTCCGGCAGCGCCGCATCCTGCGCCCAAGCAAACACCGGCATTAAAAGAGCAACGATGGCCGTTATCGATCCCGCCAAGCCGCGAAGCCGTGTCGGTCGGTCCCCCATGACATCCTCCCCCAGCGCGAAGCGGCGGACATGCCGCCAGAGCTTCAAGGCGGGATCATGGCAACTATGCCGGGCATTTGAAAGAAACAAACTACAGGCGCGAGCTTATTTCGGCCCTTTGGAGACGAGTTTGCCTGCCTGCATGACCCACTGGATGCTGCGCGTATTGCTAATGTTGACGAGCGGATTCGCCGCAAGCAGCACCAGATCCGCATTCCTCCCCGCTTCAATCAGGCCGACTTCGTCGGACTTCAGCGCCTTGGCCGCGTTGGCGCCGGTCATGGCCAGCACCTCGGCGGGCGGAAAGCCGGCAGCGGCGAGCAACTCGAACTCCTGATGCAGACTTTCTCCCGGGATCACCCAAGGATTGGTCAGGTCGGTCCCGGTGGTGAGCAACACGCCCGCCTCTCGCATCATGCGCAAAAACGCTTGCAGCTTCGGATAGGCGGCATTCCAGCGCCGGTAATCTTCCAGCGTCCAGTCCGATGTGGCGTCCGGACAATTGATCCAATCCTGATGTAATTCAGGTATTACGTCGACGAAGGCGTCCGCCGCATAGCGCCCGCCGTTCGGCGCGGCAAACTTGGTGTCGTAGGCGACGAGCGTCGGATCGACGGAAATGCCGTGGGCGGCAACCTCGCGCACCATGTCGCGGACCTCGCGCGAGTCGAGGCCAAGCAATTCCAGCCAATCGATCCGGGCACGGAACGGGCCGACGATTGCTCCATATTTGCGGATGGCCGCGCCATAGGCGCTGCGATGCTCCGGCGTCAGCGTCTTCGGCGACCAATCGACCGCATGGGTGAGATAATCGATGCCCAAGCGAGCCGCCTCCAGCCACGACGTGCGGCCGAGATGGCCGATCACGGGGATGCCGTGGGCGTGCGCCTCGTCGATCACCGTCGCCACCGCCTGCGGGGAAAGCGCCGCATAGACCTTGAAATAGTCAGGACGGTACGGGAGCGCGTCGCGAACGACTTTGCGAAGCTGCGCGTCATTAAGCTTGGCATCGTTGATGAGTTCAGCAGAGGCAAACGCATGCGGCCCACGCAGCCGGCCGGCATTGAGATCATCGCGCATGGCCAAGCCGGCGATCGTCGGCGTCGCCGGGCTGCGCACCGTGGTGATGCCGAAATCCAGCAGCGTTGAGATCATCTTCTCCGAAACGGCGCGGTCGAAATACGGCGGCGCGCCATCGCGCCCGCAGCGCGGGAACATCAAATGCGCGTGCATGTCGATGAAGCCCGGAACGAGATAGCCACCGCCGCCATCGATCATCACCGCACCGGCTGGCGGCGGGCCGTCGCTTGGGCGGACGCTTTCGATCCGCTCGCCGCGAATGATGACCCTACCGGGCACCGGCGGCCCGCCGCGCCCGTCAAGAATATTTACGTTGGTGATGATCGTCGGTGGACGCGGTTCTTGGGCTAGCGCGAGCCCTGCGCAGACCATCAGCGCCGACGTCAGTGCATAAAGGCTGCGTCCGCGATTTATCATGGCTCGCCGATTATTTTTCGGAAACGCTACCCTGCAGATGCGTCTTGGCGCGCCGTTCACGACCTTCATAAGCGGGCGCGGCGACATCGCCGATGCCTTGGAAATCAATGAACTCGATGGCGTTGCCGTCGGGATCGTGAAAATACAGATGCCGGCCGGTGAAGCTGCGGTGCCCCCTGTCCTCGTAGAGCAGCACCTCGACGCCGCTGGCTTCCAAATGCGCCACCGCCGCGTCGAAATCTGCCGTCGTCACGACGAAGGCATGATGGATCAGCGTATCCTTGTCTCTGTTTGGTGCCGTATGGTAGCCGTTGCGCGACAGCACGAAATAATCCTCGCCGCAGCGCATGAAAACGGTGGAGTCGTTCTGCCGCCAATAGGTGCAGCCGACCACATCTTCGTAAAAGCGCCGCGAGCGTTCGAGATCGGTCACCCCGATGGTGAAATGCAAAATCCCGGTCGGCTGCACGCGCCTCGCCGCGGCCGGACGAATCGCGGCGTCCTTTAGCGCGGGGCTTTTGAATCCGCTCATTTGTCAGACACCTTCATCGCGTCGCGTGCCTTTTCGATGATGTTGGCGGGCAGCGCGTAGACGTCACTGACGATCTTTTGCATGTCCGCGCCCGAAGTCGGATCGACGATGCCCAGCACCCGCCTCGCCTCTTCCCGGTATTCCGGATCGCTCATGGTCGCCATGAACGCCGCGCGCAAGGCATCGCTTCGGTCCTTGGGCACGTCGGGAGCGAGGAAATACGGCCGCCCCAGCGCCTTCATGCCCATCAGGATTTGGAAAATCTGCCGTTGCTCGTCGCTGCGCAATATGTCCATGGCCAAGGGCACGTCCGGCAGGTCGGGGCTTTTCTTCAAGCCAAGCTGCAGCAGCACCCGGATTTTCTTGTCGCGCAGCCAGTCGGCGCGGGCGGTGACGATATCCGACCACGACCAGTTCGCCGTTCCCTGGATTTCGCCCCGCTCCAACGCCAGCGCGATCTGCGCCTGACCAGGATAGCCGCTGACAATGCGGAACTTGGTGCCGGCCACGTTATTGAGTGCGCGGGCGAACAACTCGGTATCCGTCGCCGGCCCGGTGCCGCCGACTAGCATCTCGGACTTGAAGAGATCGTCCGCGGTCTGCTGCGGCGCCGTGTGCCAGGCGACTACGACGCCAAGTTCGTTCATGGTGCTGCCGAGCCACTGGATCTTGCGCACGTCATAGCGCGCGCCAGCCTCTCCGAGCAGTGGCTGGAACGGAATCGGGCGCTGCACGGCGGCGATTACCGTGCCGTCGCGGGGCGCGACCTCATAGACGTAATTCGCCGCCACCATCGAACTGGCGCCCGGCTTGTTCTGCACCACGATATTCGGATTGCCGGGAATATGCCGCACCAAGTGCCGTGCCAGCACGCGCGCATTCAGGTCATAGCCGCCGCCGGTATCGGAGCCGACCACGATGGTGACGGTCTTGCCCTTGTAAAACTCCGCCGGCGATTGAGCCTGCGCCGATGCCGCGCTAAAGATCAGCACGGCGACGCTCCAGGCGCGAAATAGCTTTGTCTTGTTCATGACCTGCCTTGTTACGCCTGTAAAATGTCTGAAAGTTGAATTGAGGGTACAAGGATTGGGCCGACTGTCAACGAAGGCCGCCTGCTCCTGCATCGCGCTCCGATTGCAGCTAAAAAAAGAGTTTATGAATGTCCTCAGCTTCTTCTCTTGTTGATCGCGTCGTGATCGTCACTGGCGGCAGCCGCGGCATCGGCCGCGAGATCGCGCTTGCCCTTGCCGAAGCCGGCGCCCGGGTCGCGATTGTCGCCACCGCAGAAAGTACGCATCTCGAACAGACGGTGAAAGCCGCCGGCGGCGAACGTATCCTCCCAATCATTGGTGACGTGCGGCGCCAGGCGGATTGCGAACGCGTGGCGCAGGAAACCTTGCGGACCTTCGGCGCCATTCACGTGCTCTTCAACAATGCGGCGCTGGGCACCCCGACCGTGGTCGATTCCAGCAAGAGGTCGCCGGTTCCTTTTTGGCAAGCGGAGCCGGAGAGCTGGCTCAATCTGGTCGACACCAACATCAACGGCTTTTTCTTCATGAGCCGCGCGGTGGCGCCCACGATGCTGGCGCAACGTTTCGGCAAGATCATCAACATTTCGACCAGCGACCGCACAATGGTGCGGGCGAAAGGCTCGCCTTACGGACCATCGAAAGCTTTCATCGAGGCGGCTTCCCGCATTTGGGCGCAGGATTTGGAAGGGACCGGCGTCACGGTCAATGTTCTGCTTCCCGGCGGCGCGATCAACACCAGCCCGACCATGGTGGTCGGCAGTTCCGGCGGCAATTTCCTTCCGGTCTCGATCATGCGCGCGCCGGCGCTGTGGCTGGCGTCCGACCTCGCCAACGGTCACACGGCGGAGCGCTTCATCGCGAAGAAATGGGACGAAAAGCTGCCGCTGGAGGCGCGGGTCGCCGCCGCGCGCGATGAACCAATCGAGTTGCCGAGGATTATGTAGGGCAGCACCCCGGAATGAACGGCGCCGCATGGTGTTAACCGTCCGAGGCAACAAAGGATTTTCCCATGTCCGTCGAAACGATCGGCAGCGCCTGGGCGCCGCGGCTCTTGAGCGTTTTGCGCATCATGACGGCGCTGTTGTTCCTCGCGCATCCCACGTCCAAGTTCCTCGGCTTTCCGATGCCGATGGGCAATATCAGCATTTTCTCGCTGTTCGGCGTGGCGGGGTTGATCGAACTGGTGTTCGGCACGCTGCTGGCGGTCGGCCTGTTCACCCGGATCGCCGCCTTGATCCTCTCCGGCGAGATGGCCTTCGCCTATTTCATCGGGCATTTTCCGAAGAGCGTCTTCCCGCTGCTCAACGGAGGCGAGCCGGCGGTGCTGTTCTGCTTCATCTTTTTGTATATCGCGGCGGCTGGGCCGGGACCCTGGAGCCTCGATGCGATGCGGGAGCGAAGCTAGCGGGAAAGCTAGCCGACCATTCCTGGATTTCGCCAGCGCTCCATTCAGGCTACGATTTCATCTCCAGCGGCACCATGGCGGCGTCCTTGGAAGCGCGTAGCGTCAGCGAGGTTTTGACATTGCGCACATGCGGCGCGGCGGTCAGTTCGGCGACGAAAGCCTGAAAGGTCTTCATGTCCGGCGCCACGCATTTGAGCACGAAGTCGATTTCACCGGACAGCATCCAGCACTCGCGCACCAGCGGCTGCACGCGCACGAAATCCTCGAAGGCGCCAAGGTCGGCCTCGGCCTGGCTCGACAGATGAACCATGGCGAAGACGGTCACCTCGAAGCCAAGCAATCGCTCGTCGAGCAGCGCGCGGTAGCCCTTGATGTAGCCGGCCTCCTCCAGCGCAC
>JAXDOR010000104.1:0-12937 GCA_034668825.1 Alphaproteobacteria bacterium
CGGGCAACGGCAACAGCAAAGTCTGCAAACAACCGAGCAACTACTACGAGCACACGTGGCGTCCTGCAGGGACCACCGCGGCGCCGGCGCACAGCACTTGGAACGGCTGCGTCACCGATCGCGGCACTTCTGCCGCTCCTAGCGCCAACCCGGACTATGACCGAGTGGTAACCGCGCCGGTGACGAACAACCCGGCGAGCCTGTTCCCGGCGGAGCAAAATTCTTATTGCTCACCTGCTATCGTCGGACTCAATTACAATTGGACTGCGATGAAGTCGCAGGTCGATAACCTGTATCCGCTGGGCGCCACCAATCAGCCAATCGGGTTGGTGTGGGGCTGGCAGTCCCTTGTCGGTGGCGGGCCGCTTACGTCCCCGCCGAAAGATTCGAATTTTAGATACACCGAGGTCATCATTCTGCTGTCGGATGGCTTGAATACGTTGAATCGCTGGAACGGCAACGGCTCCTCCACCAATACGTCGGTCGACAATCGCATGTACGATTCGACCGGCGCCGGCACCTGCGCCAACATTAAGGCTGCCGGCATCACGGTCTATACCATTCAGGTCAACACCGACGGCGACCCAACTTCGACGTTGCTGAGGAACTGCGCAAGCGACGCAGCCAAGTTCTCCATGCTGACATCCGCGACACAGATCATGACCACATTCAACCAGATCGGAACCGCACTCACCAGTCTGCGGGTTGCGCAGTAGCCTTGCAGATTATTTGAACTCGCCGCCGACAGACGCGCTGATCCGATCTAGCCTTGATTTTCGGTAGCCGGCACAAGTTCCAAAGGCGTGCCGCGGCCACATTAACTCTTTGGCAACTGCAAGTCCCCTAGGTTGATGAGCTGTGCGGTCGGTAGACGGCTGAACTCGCCTATGGGAGAGTAAGGCCACTTGGGGAGCGTGAGGATCGATTCGAAGCCCACAAAGGGTTGCCGAAGATTGCGCCTTCCGAGACCTTCATCGCAGCCGGCCTCGACACACAGATGTCGATGCCCAAATGAGGCGCCAACGGATCGGGGACGGGGGGACGATGCGGACTAGTGGTGTCGAAGCCTCGCGGGGGCTTCGTTGGGGCGTGTTCGGTCTTGTCGCGACTTTCGCCATTCTGGCGATAACCAGCGATCCCGCCGATGCTCGCAGCCGGCGCAAGCGCGCCGTCCGCCATCACGCTGCCGCCGCTTCGGTCTATTCACCGCCTTATTCCGACATTGTCGTCGACGTAAATTCCGGCGCCGTCCTGCATTCGACCAATCCGGACAGCCCGCGGCACCCGGCTTCGCTCACCAAGATCATGACCCTTTACCTGCTGTTCGAGCGGCTGGATTCAGGCAAACTGAGGCTTGACACGCCGCTACAAGTTTCCGCTCATGCCGCGGCGCAGGAGCCTTCCAAGTTGGGGCTCAAACCGGGGCAGACCATCGAAGTCGAAGACGCCATCAAGGCAATCGTCACCCGATCGGCTAACGACGTCGCGGTGGTGATCGCCGAGGCACTCGGCGGCGATGAGGACAGTTTCGCTCAGTTGATGACGCGCAAGGCGCGCGCTCTCGACATGAAGCACACCGTCTATATCAACGCCTCCGGCCTACCGGACGACGATCAGATCACGACCGCGCGCGACCAAGCGCTACTCGGGCGCGCCATTCAGGATCGCTTCCCGCGTTACTACACCTATTTCGCCACCAGCCGCTTCCATTACCGCGGAAATGTTATCGGCAATCACAATCGCTTGCTCGGACGGGTCGCTGGCGTTGACGGCATCAAGACGGGATACACGCGGGCATCCGGCTTCAATCTCGTGACGTCGATCCGCCGCGACAATCGCCAGCTCGTCGCTGTCGTCCTCGGCGGCCGCAGCGCCAGCCTTCGCGATGCGAAGATGCGTAGCTTGCTCGACCAAAATATCGTTCTCGCCGCGCTCAAGCGGACCACATCCAAAATCGCCGAGGCGGCGGAACCGTCGGCGCGGACTCCCATGCAGCGTGTAGCCGCCGCGATCATTACGCCCGCCAGGGCGGATCCGGCGCCCACCTCGGCCATTCCGCTGCCGCGCGTGGCGCCGGGCTCGACCGATCCCCTGCAGCCGATCCTGGTGAAGACGGTTTCGGTAAAACCGGCCGCAATCAAAACGGCCTCGCTTGGCCCGGCGCCGGCGACATCCGCCCTGACGGCTATTTCCTTGGCGCAACCGAAAGCAGCGGCCGAACCGGTCCGCGCAGAAGCAAATGTTGCTCCTGCGGCGCCCCGCCCCGCGATGTCAGCGACCGTACCGGTAAAGGTCGCCTCGGCTGTGGTAACCGCACCGTCCGCGCCCGTTGCCGATCCGGTGGCGATCGCACCGCATAATAATGCCCACAACGGCTGGGTCATCCAGATTGGAGCTTTCGACCGCGAAACCGAGGCCAAGCAGCGCCTTGCCGCGGCGCAAACTCGCGCCAAGACATTGCTGAGCACCGCCGATGCTTTCACCGAACGCGTGATGAAGGGCGACAAGGCACTTTACCGGGCTCGCTTTGCCGGGCTCGACAAGGAGCAGGCGGAAGCCGCCTGCCAATATCTCAAGCGCAATGAGATCGTCTGCATGGCCCTCAAAAACTAGGGCCGGTCAAATGGAAGCGTCTGGTCAGGAACCGCTGATGATGTTGCCTTGGGAGTACATCAGCGATGGCGGCGAAGCAGAATTTCCTTGGCCTCGTTCACGCGGGCCGCGAGATACGTAGACCCCCCTTGGTCGGGATGCAGTTTCTTCATCAGCGTGCGGTGCGCGCGCCGGATGTCTTGCACACTGGCGCCGGGCTGAACGCCAAGGATTTGATAAGCCTCCTGTTCCGTCATTTTGCCGGAGCTCGCCGCGCTGCCCTGCCCCGTTGCCGTGTTTCCCTGCGCGTGTTCACGCCAGCGGGGCTCCCGGCGATCAAGATAAGCCACGAGTAACGACCGGCTTTCCTCGTCGATACCGACGAGGAAACTTATCAAGGTCGCAAGATCAAGCGCCTCCAGCGGCACGCCTTGATGCGGACCGGCGAGGATGCGCCCGCGCATGGCTCCGGTATCGTGGTCAAGCTCCATTTCAATAAAGGCTGAGCGGACGCGGGATACCCGGCCCGGACTCCTGCCGCCGCGCCGCGCAAATTGGCTCGCCCAGGGACCCCAGCCCAACAGTCCGAGGCCGACAAGCCCCAACGGCAGCGCGATCGCAAGCTCGCCGCGAACACCAACAAAGGCGGCGAAGGCCAGCGCGCCGATGCCGCCGATCGGCCGCACGATGCGCGCCAGATGCTGCGGATTGACCTTGGAGAATCCGTTGAGCGCCCAAAGCACCAACACCAAGACCACGACACCAAAAATCAGCGCCGGCATGGCTATCTCAACTGTTCGAGCAGGCGCGTTGCTGTGCCGGACCGGCGCGACACGTCGGTCAGCGCTTTTAGTCCGCCGGCGGCGTAAGCAGCCACCGCCCGCAACAGCTCAGCCAATTGGTGCGCGGCGCCAGGATCGAAGCGGCAATAGGCGCCATGCGTCAGCCGCGCGATCTCGCGAAAGGCCTGTTCGGCGACGGGATCGTGTCCCTCCTGGAACATGAAGGTGGGAATGCCGAGCAAGCCCAATTCGCCTGCCGCGCCGCACAGATCGTCGATTCCCTCCTCCATGGCGTCGCCGACGAAGACCAGGGCCTGCACTTTCATTCGCTCGGTCTCACGCCGCGCATGCGCCAGGACTTTGCCGATCTGTGTTTGACCGCCGCGGCAATCAATTGCTTCCATCAAACCCGCAAGCCGCTCGGTCGCGGAAACCCAGCCCGAGGCGCGGCATTCGCCAAGGCCGCGATAGTAGACGAGTTGAATGTCCAGGCCGCCCACCGCCGCGGCTTCCCTGAACATATCGCCCTGTAGTTTGCACGCCGTATCCCAAGTCGGCTGCCGGCTCATGGTCGCGTCCAGCGAAAAGATAAGACGGCCGCGGCGGCCTTGCTCGGTCCGCGGACCCAGCGCGCGAACCTGCTCTAGAAAGGCGTCGATCTCCGGGCGTGGCGACGCCGCGGCAGGCTCGCCGCGGCCTTGCGTCGGCACTCGAGAATCGGAACGATCTTTGCTCATTGGTGGAGGCTGCCTCGGGCACGTTTCCCGCCTTAACTTGGCAACCTGTTCCCGCCGGTGCAATGGGCTGGAGATAAACGCCCGGCAGATCAGTCCGCGAGCATTTCGTGGACCTCCAGCGGCTGATCGGCCACCGCACGCCATTCGGCCCGGGCGGCGGCACGCCGCCGTCCACGCTCGTCGATCGGCAGCTTCAGGGTCGCCAGCAATTGCGTGACCTCTTCGCGAGCGGTCACATGCGACATGTTCGGGCGGGTGCCGAGCGTCGTTTCGTCGAGATTGTCGAGCGCCGTAAGACCGCGCGGAAAGAACTCGCGGTAGATCACGCGTTCGGCAAATCCATCGACGAAGCGAAAGCCAAGCCGCAGTGCCAGTTCATTCAAGCCTTCGCCGACCAGGCGGCGGTTGCGCGAGCCCAGCATCGACAGGCGGTTGCGCACCACGATCCAATCCGGCAGCAGGCCATCGACGATACGCCGCTGGCGGCGCGCTTCGCTTACCATCTCCGCGTATTGGCTTTGCCCGGTCACCGCAAAGCTCGTCGGGTCGATGGTGCCGAGCACGTCGAAATCCACGAAGCTGTCGTTGAGCGGCGTAACCAGCGTATCCGCCATCGAATGCGCGAGACGCATCAGATAATTGTCGGTTCCCGGCGTATCGACGACGATGAAGTCATGGCTTTTCTCAACGGTCGCGACCGCCTCGGCGAAGCCGGTAAACTCGATTGCCTCGTTCTCGTCAAGTCTGATGCCGGTGCCCCGCGCGATGCAGTAATGCGCCGGGAGTTCGAGCGGGATGCCCGCGCGCTTCGCCCAGCCGCGGCGGTGCTCAATATAGTGCGTGAAGCTTTTCTGCCGGGAATCCAGATCGATGGTGGCGACGCGCTGGCCCGCCTTCATCAGCGCCACAGCGATATGCATGGCGGTGGTGGACTTGCCCGAACCGCCCTTCTCGTTTCCGAGCACGATTACATGGGCCGCCTTGGGCCGCCCGTCAGTGGACATCGCAACCATACTATTCCTCGAAGCGGCGGATTCTTCGGTGGAATGGCATTTTGGTCAAGGTTTACAGCAAACTGGATGTGTTCATGATTAACCGTGGCGTGGCCGGCTGGCGGCGGCTTTGCTAGGGTCGCCACGCCGAAATTCCACAGGCGGAGATCATGACCCATCGACCCCGCATCGCGCGGACTTTACAGGCGTTGCGCCGTTCCATTTCAGGCTTTCGAGCAGCCGGCGAGACTGTCGCGCTCGTGCCGACGATGGGCGCGCTGCACGCGGGGCATCTGGCCTTAGTCCGCCGCGGACGGCGCAGCGCCGACCGCGCCGTAGTTTCGATTTTCGTCAATCCCACGCAGTTCGCGCCGCACGAAGACCTCGCCGCCTATCCGCGCGATTTCGACAGCGATATTGCCGCCCTCTCCCGCGAAAATGTCGACCTGGTATGGGCGCCCCCAGTCGAGGTGATGTATCCACAAGGCTTCGCCACCCGCATCGTGCCGGATGGCCCGGCGAGCGCGGGACTGGAAGATGCATTCCGCCCGCATTTCTTTGCTGGCGTTGCGACTGTGGTGGGGAAGTTGCTGATCCAATGCAGGCCCGATGCGGCGGTTTTCGGCGAAAAGGACTATCAGCAGCTTCAAGTCCTCACTCAGCTCGCCAAGGATCTCGATCTGCCGGTCAAGATCATCGGCGTGCCCATCGTCCGCGAGAAAGACGGTCTCGCTCTATCATCGCGCAACGTCTACCTCTCCGCGAAAGAGCGCGCGGTCGCGCCGGCGCTGCATCGGGTGCTCAAGGATTGCGCCGACAAGATCGCCGAAGGGCGCTCCATCCGCAGCGTGATGGCGGACGGCCGCGCTGCCATCGAGCGGGCGGGATTTGCAGTGGACTATTTGGAGGCCCGCCACGGCAAGACGCTTGAGCCGGTCGTGTCGGTAAAGGACAGGCCCATCCGCCTCTTCGTCGCCGCCAAACTCGGCAAGACCCGGCTCATCGATAATGTCGCCGTCTAAATGACGGTACCGCTAGACTCGATCCGCTACAGCAGCCCCAGTTCCCGCAATTCCCGGCGCAACTCCTCCGGCATATGCGCGTCACCAGGCGCTGCGCGGTCGAGATCGCGCGGGGCGCGATCGGCGTCGAAATAACGCCAGCCTTGGAACGGCCGCAGCGGCCGCGGCTCAACCAGGACCGGAGCCGGATCCAACGCCAGCCGGCAGCGTCCGATGCCATCGCGATCGGTGAAAGGCCGTACCGCGAGCAGCCGCTGGCGGCACATCACCTCGCCGCGGATGACCCAATAAAGCGAACCGCCGTCGAGAAGCTCGGCCGCGCGTTTCGGCACCATGCGCGTGGTGTGGATATGCTCCAGGGCGAGCCGGCGTTTCTTTCGCTCTTTTAGCTTTTCGCGAATCCAGTCTTCGAGATCTTTGACGGAATCACAGCCGACGCAGAGCTTGACGAGATGCAGGGCCATCGGACGCGTCACTCACTGCGGGCGTTGCGGAGTGCCGGCACTCGCAGGCGACGCGGCGGGCGCACTAGTTGCGGGCCGGCGCGGCGGCGGAACAGGCGCACGGGACACCGGCGCGCGTGGCTCGACCGACACCGTCCCGGTGTTTGCCGCCGGCTCCGGATTCATGATGCTGACCGGCGGTATCGACGCTGCTGACGGAAATTCAATCATACTCGGCGTGACGGTGACAACGGCGACCCCCGGAGCAGGCGTTGCCGCAGCCGTCGGCGAATTCTTTTGCTCCAGCCACATCGCCGAATAACGCGCGACATTATTCTCGTAGGTACGCGCTTTGAGGTTGGCTTTGACCGCATCGGCATTCCGCAGCAACGCAAAGGCCGCGCACAGATCGGGGGTGCAAGCATCCCGCGTTGCCAATACCTGGGCGACCAGGCCGAAGCGGTCGGCCTCAATCCCGCGGCGCAAGTTTACGAGTGCCGGGTCATAGCTGCGTTCGGCGCGCCGGGCATAGGCCATGGCGTCAGACAACAGCGAAAGCCGCGCGCTCATGTAGGAAGTCGCCGCCGCCACCACTTCCGGACTTGCGAATACGGCTTTTTCGCATGCCTTCTCTACCGTCTCTCCGGCGTTGGCGTCGAGACAAGCCAGCGTCGAGCCCGGCATGATGGCGCGTGCGGTGAGCTCCAAGGCGCGTGCGTCGAGGGCATGACGCTCGGCATTCAACTCCTGCGTAACTGAATGGCCTGTCAACGCCCACACGGCCCAGGCACCGATCGCGACTACCGCAACAGCAGCGAAAGCCGCAACCGATCCGATTGCGCCGGAACGTCCGATCGCCATGACACCGATAAGGATAAACAGGAACGCGATAGCGCCTGCCACCCAAAGCGGCACCGCCACCGCGGCCGTTACAGTGTCAAAGCTCAGCATCCAGTCTTCCGTCGCGTTAGCAAGATAGATGGCTTGCGGTGGATTTCATTCAGGCTTCGCGCCGGAAACCTTCACCACTTCCGCCCATTTCTCGATGTCGGCGCGCAGATATTTGTCGAATTCCGCGGGACTCATGGGCATCGGCACGGCGCCCTGCTTCGCCCAGTTTTCTTTCACGTCAGGCCGGTTCATGACTTTGATGATTTCGGCGTTAAGCTTGTCGACAATCGGCTTCGGCGTGCCGACCGGCGCCATGACGCCAAGCCAGATGGTCGCCTCGTAACCCGGAACGCCCGCTTCGGCGACTGTCGGTACCTCAGGCATTACTGTGGAGCGTTGCTTGCCGGTCGTGCCCAAAGCAATCAGTTGCCCGGCGCGAACTCCTTCGGCCATGACCGTGATCGCGTCGAACATCATCTGCACGTGTCCGCCCATAACACTGCTGCGCATATCGCCTGAACTCTTGTGCGGTATGTGGACGATGTCGGTCTTGGTCATCGCTTTGAACAGCTCGCCGGCCATGTGATACGGCGTGCCCGGACCGGAAGAGGCGTAGTTGAGCTGGCCGGGCTTGGCTTTGGCGAGTGTGATGAAGTCTTTCAAGTTCTTCACCCCTGTCGAGGGATGAGCCACCATAAGGAGATCGGAATAGTTGATCGGCGAGACCGGGACGAAGTCCCGCATCAGTTGAAATGGCTTGTTGGCGATCAGCGACTCATTGGTGGTGTGGGTATTCGACATCAGCAACAACGTATAGCCATCGGGGGGCGACTTCGCGACGGCGTCGGTGCCGATGATGGCGCCAGCGCCAGGCCGGTTTTCAACCACAAAGGACTGGCCAAGCGCTTCTTGAAGGTGCTGAGCCAGCACGCGAGCAAACACATCGGCGGGTCCGCCGGCGCCAAACGGCACAATGACGCGAACAGACCTTGTCGGATAATCCTGCGCCAATGCCGCAGACGGCGGCAAAACCACCGAGAAAATCGCCGCAGCCAGCACAGCGAAACGCCCAAGCATTTTCATTATTTCCTCCCACCATGAACGTGGCGCATTGAACACGTTCGCACCCGAACCCGGCAACCCCCCTGCGGCGCGCTGCCGTTCAAGACCTGGTTACACCGTGCGGCCGTTAGCAGGACGAAGCCGTGCCTCCGGCGCTGCTTTAAGAGTCATCACGGCGTGAGAAGATGCGCAGGCGTACTGGCTCAGCGATCGCGATCGAGCTGGCTTTCCTTGGCGACGCGCTCAAAGGCTTCCCCGGTGCTCTTGATGCGATACTGATAATCGTCGCCTTCAGAGGGAAGCTGCTTGACGATGCGATAGCTGCCGCTGGCGCCAGGCCGGCCCATGGTGCCGGAGGTGAAATACACGCTTTGCCCCACCTGGAACTTGTGGGTCTTCAGGCTGATTTCGCGCACAGGTGCCGGCGCGGCAGACTTTTCGCTTGCGGCTTTCTTCTTCGCTGAATTTTTGTTCATGGAGGTACTATAGCAGCAAAATCTGCAGCTTGCTTTGAAAAGTGAGGCAAGGCTAAACGCCGCTCTGCCTGCAGATGTGTTCTATGAAAACTTCCATCACATCAATACCTTAAAGGACAAATCGCACCCGTCACCGGAGGCGTGGAGCAGGACGCTTGGCGGGAAACTATCGGGCGACGGGAGAGTTGAGCTAGCAACCCTTAAAACGCCAAGAGGCTGTGTCATGGAACGCCTAGTCTTCGTCTGTCCCAATAACCGCCAACTTGTGGATATCGGAATCGAGAGCGAATTGCAGACACTTTTGCGCATTCGCACCAATAAGGTTCGGGCACGTTGCCCGTCGTGTGGTCAGTGGCACGAATGGCTGATCCGCGACGCGCAACTGGCGAAAGCCGCCTAGTGCCGCTGGCCTCCACGCATCCCGACAGAAAATTCAGTGGCTAAAAGGTCACGCCGCGCGATGGCGCAAGGCGCTGGCAATTTCATGGGCGCTGAGCTGAGTGCCGTCGTCGCCTTCGATCAACAATGCAGCGCGGCCCGTGTCGCTTATATGACGCGCCCATCCGAATGCCTCGTCGAGATCGGCAAATTCCTTAAACAGGAGATGCTGCTTCTCGAGGGGAGAAATCTTCTCCTTACCGCTTGGCCCGCTATAGACCCTGAACATGATTGATCCTCCTCCTTGCTTGATGTGGCGTAGGAGGAAAACGAAAAGCCCGCCCTACTTTGCAGCAGGGCGGGCTTTCGATCCGAAGTCCGTTACTCGATGATCTGGATCACCTTTCGCGTCTTCGGCTCAACGATCACGCGCCGGTCATTGACCACCGCGTAGACATATTCCTTGTGATTTGGAATCGTGCGCAGCTGAACCGTGGCAGGCAGAGACTCGCCCACGGCTACGCGCTCGGTCACGCGGACCGACGGCGCCGACTCTCGGGTCACATAGGTACGCACTTCAGCCGGCGGCTCTGCAGCCGAACCGACAGCGGCACCGACTGTACCGCCCACAACCGCGCCCACTGGGCCACCGACGACCGCGCCGGCCGCGGCGCCTCCAACCGCGCCTGTCGCGGTGGACGCCTGGGCTAAGCAAAGGGTCGGTGACAAGACGGTAAGGGCTACTGCTGTAGCTAGCATATGTTTGCGCATAGGGTTCTCCTTTTTGGCACGCCGAAGGATAACGGCTTCGCAGCAAAATCGTTCCTGCGGAGAATCACATCTGCACGTCAAACACATTGCCCGCATCGTGGTGCTTATAATTGCCACCAATCAGATGCATTTTTTACACAAACTTCGACCCCGTGGAACTCTCAAAGGTGCAACGGAGTTCCGAGAGCGGCCCACGCTTCCGCGTGAGAGCGCAAAATAGGGAGAGCTTTCCAATGAGGAATACATTCTTGACCACCACGGCGGCTGCGGCACTTTTGGCCGGCGCACAGTTCGCTTCAGTGCAGGCGATAGCCCAGGCACCCGAGCAGCAAAAAGCGGCGCCAGCCGAAATCAACAAGTCCAAGAGCGACGACAAGGCGATGGACAAGTCGCAGAGCAAGGACCAGAGCAGCGCTCAGAAGGCGGATCAAAAGGCTCAGGCCTCCGATAAGGCAGCCGGGTCTAAGAGCGAGACGACTGGACAAGCCAGCCCCGCCAGCAACGCCCAGAACACGCAAAACCAGAACAGCGCGAAGCCGCAGAATGCGCAGTCCGGCTCCGGCACCGGCTCGCAAAACACGCAGTCTGGTTCTGGCTCAAGCTCCGGCGCGCAAAATGCCCAGACGCCCAGCAGCGGCAACACTGCCCAGGGTCAGGGCAGTTCCACTTCCACCCAGAGCAACTCGGCTCAGGGCCAGAGCAACAGCGGAACGTCGAGCGCAAGCTCAACCACGAGCTCCGGTGGGACTGGCGCGAATGTCACTCTGAACACCGAGCAGAAGACCAAGATCCGCGAAACCGTCATCAAGCAAAGCGGCGCTCCGCGGGTCGCCAATGTGAACTTCTCGCTGTCGATCGGAACCGCGGTTCCAAAGACGGTGAAGCTCGCCCGCGTGCCGAGCACGATCATCGAAATCCAGCCGGCTTGGCGCGAGTATGAGTATTTCCTGGTCGGCGATCAGATCGTGATCGTGGACCCGCGTAATATGCACATCGTCGCCGTCCTCGCGGTGTAATCGCTAAAGCAGATGAGAAAGGGCGGCCCCGTCGGCCGCCCTTTTTTATTGTCGCGAGCGTTGCGTGCTACGCCCGTATCTCCTGGCGCTGAAACACCACATAGCCGGCGACGAAGAGCAGGATCGTGCTGGCGATCAGGCCGACGATCTGCGGCCAGGCGAGCAGCACGCTTTCCCCCAAGGGCAGCGGCGCGCCCATCACCGCACCTTGCATCTGGCTGAGATAGAACGGGCCGAGCGCGCGCGTCGCCGGATTCAGCAAGGCGACCACGGCTTCACCGAACAGCGTGCTGGGCGAAAGCCGCGCCAGCGCGAATTCCCATTCCGCTGTTCCCGGACTCGGAAGCCCGAGCGACACGTAACGCAGGTCGGGCGGCGAGATAATACTCGCTGCGAGCGAAGCCAGCGCCGGCCAAATCACGGTGAGAAAAAGCCACAGGCCGAGCGTGATCAGCGCGGCGGTCGCCGTCGACCGGAACAGGATCGAGAATAATATCGCCAGCGCGAGCCAGACCGCCGCATAGGCGATGGTGACGAGGAAGAAGACGAGGCTGCGCCCGATCTCCTCCGCGCCCGGCGGCAACCCGAGCAGTAACAGCCCAAGTCCGATGACCAATAGCCACAGCGCCAGCAAGCTGATCGAAAGCGTTGCGAGGCCGGCGAGGAATTTTCCAAACAGCAGCGCGTCCCGATAGATCGGCTGCGCCAACACCCGCGACAGCGTGCGCCGGTTGTGCTCGCCGTTCACCGCATCGAAGCCGAGGCCGATCGCCATCAGCGGCACCAGGAAGCCAAGAAAGGAAACGAATGAGGGCAGCGGCTCCCGCGACGTCGTGAACAGCCGCAGAAACAGGAACGGGTCTTCGGCGGTGGAGTCCTTGATTTGCTGGATGGCTCCGTAGAGCGCGGCCAGCGCGGTGAGCACCACCAGCCATTCCAGCACCCGCATGCGCGCGCTGGTGAGATGGTCGGACAATTCCTTCAGTGTCACCACGCCGAGGCCGTGCCAGGGTGAACCCTCACGCTGCATCGCGCGACTCCCCTGCGTTCACGCCTTGGAAGTAGCGCGCATAGATCGCTTCCAAGCTTGGATCCTCGACCGACAGCCGCGTCAGCCGTCCGCCGGCGCCGACCACCGCCGCGGCGGCCTCGGGCCGCACATCGCGTTCGGCAAGCAGCCGCAGCCGGCCGGGGCTCGTCTCATTCACCGCCTGCACGCCGGGAATGGCGGCAAGACATTTGGCAAGTCCCTCGCCTTGCGCCTCGATCTCGACGGTGAAGCCGCCGCCGAGCACTTGCCGCCCAAGCTCCGCCACGGTGCCGAGCAGCACGATGCGCCCGTCGCGAAACAGCGCGACCCGGTCGCAGACGCTTTGCACCCGGTCGAGCAGATGCGAGGACAGCAGCACGCTCATGCCTTCGCGCTTGAGCTCGCGGATCAAATCCAGCAGTTCCGCCGTGGCCTGCGGGTCGAGACCGGAGGTCGGCTCGTCGAGGATGGCGATGCGCGCCTCTTTCATCACGATCTCGGCCAAGCCCAGGCGCTGGCGCATCCCGCGCGAGAAAGTCGCCACGCGTTTATCGGCGACGTCCTTGAGTCCGACCCGCGCCAAGGAGGCCGCGACACGCGGTCCGCGTTCGGCGGGCGGAATGCCCATCAAGCGGGCGGTGTAGTGCAGATTGTCGGCGGCGGTGAGATGGTCGTAGAAGCCGACCGCGTCCGGCAGATAGCCGACACCCCGTGTCACCGCCAGCGGCTCGCGCACCGGATCGTT
>JAXDOR010000105.1:0-2718 GCA_034668825.1 Alphaproteobacteria bacterium
AGCCCGACCTCGGCTTCGGCTTATTGGGCTGGCCATCGCTGGCATAGCGGCCCGGCCTTCAGCATCGGCTTTGGTGCGCCGGCTTATGCCTATGGACCGCGCTACGGTTACGCGCCTCGCTGCTGGACTACCCGCCGCGTCGTACGTACCCCGTGGGGCCCGCGCTGGCGCCCGGTCCGGGTTTGCCGCTAAGCCGATAACTGACGCTGCGTTCGATCTTGGCCCCGGCTTCTTCTCGAAGCCGGGGCTTCGACGTTGCAGGGTCAGACTCGTAGGGCTTGCATCGGCGCGGGGGTACCGCCATAGAGCGCGCATGCTCCTCATTAAAGACCTCTCGCTGCGCGTCGCAGGCCGTCTGCTTATCGAGAACGCCTCGGTCCAACTCCCCACCGGCTCGCGAGTCGGCCTCGTCGGGCGCAATGGCACCGGCAAGACGACGCTGTTCCGCGCCATCATGGGTGAACTCGCGGCCGAAACCGGCGGCATCGAAATCCCCAGCCGCACGCGCATCGGCCGCCTCTCCCAGGAGGCTCCGGACGGGCTCGAGAGCCTGATCGAGGTCGTGCTCGCCGCCGATACTGAGCGCGCGCAGCTCCTTGCGGCGGCCGACACCGAGCATGACCCACACCGGATCGCGGAAATCCATACCCGTCTCGTCGATATCGATGCGCATTCAGCACCGGCGCGCGCGGCCTCCATTCTCGCCGGCCTTGGATTCAACGCGCAGGCGCAACAGCGCCCCGTCGGCGAATTTTCCGGCGGCTGGCGCATGCGCGTCGCGCTCGCTTCCGTTCTGTTCGCAGAGCCGGATCTGATGCTGCTCGATGAGCCGACCAATTATCTCGATCTCGAAGGCACCTTGTGGCTGGAAGACCACCTCGCGCGCTATCCGAAAAGCTTCATCGTCATCAGCCACGATCGCGACCTGCTGGACAACTCGGTCGATCACATCCTGCATCTCAATGGCAGCAAGCTGACGCTGTACCGCGGCGGCTATACCTCCTTCGCCCGGCAGCGCGCCGAGCGTCAGGTGCTCGACGCCAAGGCGGTGAAGAAACAGGAGGCGCAGCGCAAGCACCTTCAGGCTTTCGTCGACCGTTTCAAGGCCAAGGCCAGCAAGGCCAAGCAGGCGCAATCGCGCGTCAAGCTGCTCGCGAAGCTCGTGCCGATCAACGCCATGGTCGACGACGACGTGCGCCCGATCACCATTCCGGCTCCGGAGAAGCTGCTGTCGCCGCCGATCATCGCCATGGACGAGGTGTCCGCCGGCTATACGCCGGAGCGCACCGTGCTGCGCGACCTTACCTTGCGCATCGATAACGACGACCGCATCGCGCTGCTCGGATCGAACGGCAACGGCAAGTCGACGCTGGCGAAGCTGCTGGCCGGCAGACTGACGCCGACCGGCGGCAGCATCACCCGCGCCAACAAGCTCAACGTCGGCTATTTCGCCCAGCATCAGCTCGACGAATTACGGATGAACGACAGCGCCTACGACCACGTGCGCGACCTGATGCCGAATGCGGCGGAAGCGCAGGTGCGCGCCCGCGCCGGCGCCATCGGCTTTTCGGCGGACAAGGCCGACACGCCGGTTGCCAAACTGTCCGGCGGCGAAAAGGCGCGATTGCTGCTCGGCCTCGCGACCTTCCGCGGCCCGCAGCTTGTCATCCTCGACGAACCGACCAACCATCTCGATATCGACAGCCGGGCGGCACTGATCGAGGCGATCAATGACTATCCCGGCGCGGTCATCCTGGTATCGCATGACCGTTATCTGATCGAGGCCTGCGTCGAACGCCTCTGGCTGGTGGAGAACGGGTCGGTGGCGCCGTTTGACGGCGACCTCGACGAATATCGCAAGCTCGTGCTCGGTGGCCCCTCACGCTCCAATGGCGGCGCCAAGCAACCGCGCAGTTCGCGCAGCGAACAGCGGCGTGACGCAGCCGGCAAACGCGCAGCCCTGGCTCCCTTGCAGCAGAAAATCACCGCGGCGGAAAAGACGATCGCCCACGCCAAGTCAGAGATCGGGCGGCTGGACGCGGCGCTCGCGGCACCGGGTCTCTTCGCCCGCGATCCGCAACAAGCCACGAAGCTTTCCAAGGCGCGGGCCGACGCGGCCTCAGCCCTGGCGAAAGCCGAGGAAGACTGGCTGGAAGCCAGCACGGCGCATGAGGCGGCGAAGGCTGAGGCTTAAGTCACGCGCCGCGGCTTGGGCGCGGGTGCAGGCTTTTTCGGTTTCGGCGGCGGCGCGGGCTCGGCGACACGTTCGATCACCTTGAGCTGGCCATCGCTGAATTGATAGAGGCCGGGACGCTCGCCTTTGTTGTAGCGCATGACCACGATGCGCCTGCCGCTTTCGTCAGCGCTGACGTTGAGCTGTTCGGGCTGTCCCAGCACTTGCACGAGACCGCATTCCGGCATGCCGAGCGCCACGCCCGTCGTTTGACCCGTCGCGGATTCCGCGGTGGCCGGCACACAGGCGCCATCAGCCGCAACCAGGTCGGCCTGGCTGATTTGAATGCGCGTCAACGTGGGCGGCGGCGGCGCCTCCTGCGACAAAGGCCGCAGCTGCATATCGAATGTCGGAAGCCGCGCCGCCCACGTTGACGCGCATTCAAATTACTCAGGCGGACCTGGTTGCGGCTGATGGCGCCTGTGCGCCGGCCACCGCGGAATCCGCGACGGGTCAAACCACGGGCGTGGCGCTCGGCATGCCGG
>JAXDOR010000106.1:0-2562 GCA_034668825.1 Alphaproteobacteria bacterium
CTATCAACCCGTATGTGATTCCGGACCGCCGGTGCCCCCGCCCAGGCTTGCGATCGAGCCGATCACTGCCTGGCAGGAGTGGCAGGACTCGAACCTGCAACCCCCGGTTTTGGAGACCGGTGCTCTACCAATTGAGCTACACTCCTCCGGAAGCGGATACGGCGAACCCTAAGGCCCGCCGCGGCTTTGTCTTGCATGATCAAGCGGGCCAATGCAAGCCCGGCCGCCGTCCGCCTTTCCGAAGTTTGGCGCGGCGGCATTCGCTGTGCCGCACATCGATAACTTGGCGATGCCGGCTGCGGCCACACTCGCATTAAGATCGCGGATGACGGCATTCCGATTTGCCCCGATCGCTATGCCCTCTCAATTTGAATTTTCGATTTCTCGGGTGCGCTGATATTGCTCCATGACGTATATCCGTAAGTATTCGTACATAGTTGTTTGTCCGCATCAAGTTTCTACATTCTTTAACATCACATCAACTTGAGAGTGGTCTATTTTATTCAGTTTTACTAAGCGGCTCACCACAAGGGCTCGCCAAGCGGAGAAAAAGCCGATGTCGGCGAAAGGCAACGGTCATGCGGAGCTGTTTCGTCAACTCGCCATCACGATACCCGAGGCGCTATGGGTCGGCGACGTCGAACATAAGACCATCCGTTACGTCAATCCGGCTTGGGAAAAAGTGACCGGACGGCACATTGCCGCGGGCGATGCGCTCAACAAAGTCCTGGAAGCTGTCCACCCCGACGATCTGCCTGCGGTACTTGAGCGCGGGAGCCAGTTGACGATGGGCGGCGTCGATCTCGATTGCCGGCTGATGCGGCCGGACGGAATTGTGCGCTGGGTGCATATGCGGACTATCCCGATCGGCAACTCGAAGGGAGTTACCTATCGGTTCATCGGGATCTTTGACGACATCACCCGCCGCAAGGAAGAAAACAGTCGTGTCGAACGCCTGAAAGATGACTTCGTCGCGACCGTGAGCCACGAGTTACGCACGCCGCTTACCTCGATCGCAGGCGCGCTCAGCCTTCTCGTCGGGAACGCGGCGGGGGTGCTCCCGGAATCCGCGGTGCGTTTGCTCACGATCGCGCACAACAACAGCCGGAGGCTTATTCGGCTGGTTAACGACATTCTCGATATCGAGAAGATCGAATCGGGCAAGGTCCTCTTCGTTCGCAAGCGTGTCGAGCTCCGTGCGCTGGTCGAGCAAGCAATCGAAACGCATCAAGGATTCGCGAATACCTATGGCGTGCGGGTTAAGTTCGAACCCGCGAGCGCCGTTGAAGATGTGCATTCGGACCCCGATCGACTCTTCCAAGTCGTCACCAACCTGCTCTCGAATGCCATCAAGTTCTCCCCCCGGGGCGAAGAAGTGGTGCTCGCGGTCGAAAAGCGACACAGCGGGGCGCGTATTTCCGTCCGAGATCACGGCCCCGGCGTTCCCAACGACTTCAAGTCCCACATCTTCGGTAAATTCGCGCAGGCCGACGCCTCGGACGCGCGGCAGAAGGGCGGTACGGGTCTCGGGCTGAGCATCGTCAAGCAGATCGTCACCCGGCTTGGCGGCGAGGTGGGTTTCGATGACGCGCCCGGCGGTGGCGCGATCTTCTTCGTGGATCTTCCCACTCGGAAACACGGGCTTGAACCAGCAACCGAATCTGTTGCGCAGCCAGATGTGCTGCAATGACTGAAAGCCAGCTAGCAGGACGGACTGCTGAAAAAACAAAGACCGCGACGGCCGCAAACGGCGAAGAGCGGTTCCGGCTTCTGGTCGAGAACATCAAGGATTATTCGATCCTGATGCTCGATCCACAGGGCCTGGTCGCCACTTGGAATAAGGGCGCGGAACGCATCAAGGGATACCATTCCGACGAGATCGTCGGCCGGCATTTTTCGCATTTCTACCCGCAGCAGGATGTGGCTCGGGGAAAACCACAACACGAGCTTGCAGTCGCTATCGCTGAAGGCCGATGCGAGCACGAAGGATGGCGCGTGCGTAAAGACGGCACGCAATTCTGGGCAGAGGTGGTCATCACACCGATCTACGACCAAAGTGGGATACTGAGCGGCTTCAGCACAGTGACGCGCGACGTGAGCAGCAGCCGGAAGGCCGAGCAGAAATTCAGGGGCCTGCTCGAAGCCGCGCCGGATGCCATGGTGGTGGTGAACCAGAGCGGAGTAATCGTTCTTCTGAATCTTCAGGCAGAGAAACAGTTCGGCTACCGCCGCGATGAACTCCTCGGGCTGAAGGTGACGAACATCATTCCGGAAGGCTTCGCGGAACGGCTGCTCGCGGACGATCTGCGGTCCACGGAAGACGCGCTGGCGCAGCAGATCGGCACGGGAATTGAGCTCATCGGGCGGCGGAAGGATGGAGGCGAGTTTCCGATCGAGATCATGCTCAGCCCGCTGGAAAGCGCCGAGGGCACCATGGTAACGGCAGCGATTCGCGACATCAGCGTGCGAAAGGCTGCGGAACAGCATCTGGTGCAGATGGAGACCAGGTATCGCGGGCTTTTGGAGGCGGCCCCGGATGCCATGGTGGTGGTGAACCAGAGC
>JAXDOR010000107.1:0-3138 GCA_034668825.1 Alphaproteobacteria bacterium
TGCGAGGTGGACGCCGAGATTGGTCGCCGCATCATCCATCGCGGCGGCGCTGCTGCTGGCTCCGGCTGCCCAGGCGGAAACAACACGGATTGTCGCCATCGGTTCCAGCCAAACCGCCGGTCAGGGCGTCGCTGCGGCCGCCGCCTGGCCCGTGCAATTGCAGGCCCTGCTGCGGAAAAAGGGTTACGACGCGGAGGTCATCAATGCGGGTGTCGACGGAGATGATTCCGGGCTGATGCTCGCGCGTTTCGCCGCCGCGGTTCCCGATGGGACCAAGCTCGTCATTATTCAAGTACCCAGCACCATCGATCAGCAAAAGGGAATCGATACCAAGGCCAACGTCGCGGCGATGATGAACAGCCTGGAAAAGCGCAAGATCAAGACCATTCTTGAGAAGAACATCGTTTTCCTGGCGGGCGGAAAGCTCCAGCCCGACAAGAAAAATCCCAACGAGGCAGGCCACGCGGCGATTGCCGCCAAATTCCTGCCCCAGGTGGTTGCGGCGATTCATAAACGGTCGGGCACCAAGCACCCCTAAGCCGTGCCCATGCGGCGAAGGCTATGCTAAGGTACAAAAAAACCACCGGGAGGAGACCACCATGACGCCTCGTACCATTGCCGCTTTAGCCCTGACCGTTGCCTTCGCCGCGCCCAGCCTTGCGGCGGATCCGACCTACAAAATCGTCAACCGGATAAAAATGCCGGACGGCTACTGGGACTACGCATCCTCCGATCCGGATAAGGGCCGCGTCTACTGGGCGCGGGCCGCCTATACCGACGTCATCGACGTCAAGACCGACAAGCTGTCGCAATTGCCGGGCATCGGCGGCGGGCATGTGGCGGTGCCGGTCCCCGGCACCCCGCTTGTGGTAACACCGCTGAGAGAACCAAAAAGTACGGTCCGCGTCTCCGACACGGCGACCGACAAAGTGGTGGCCGATCTGCCGGCCGGTGACGCGCCGGATGGCGCGACTTACGACCCCTTCTCCAAGCACGTCTATGTTGCCAACCATAACAGCAGCGATATGACGGTGATCGATCCCGTGGCGGCCAAGGTTGTCGCGACGATTCCGATTGGCGGCGGCAAGCTGGAATTTGTCGCTGCCGACGGCCAGGGGCGTGTTTTCGTCGCCGTCCAGGCCTCGGGCGAAATTGCCGTGATCGACGTCAAAACCAACAAGATGACCGGGCGTTTCCAAATGGAGGGCTGCAAGGACGCCTCCGGCCTCACCTATGCCACCAAGTCCAAGCTTCTGATCTCCTCCTGTGGCAACGGCGTCGCCAAAGTGGTTACGCCCGAGGGCAAGGACGTTGCCACGATCCCGATCGGCAAAGGCCCGGACGCGGCGATCTACGATCCGCAGCGCCAGGTCGCCTTCGTTCCCAGCGGCATCGACGGCACATTGGAGATCATTTCGGTCGCCGATCCGGCGCAGGTCAAATCGATCCAGCGCCTGCCGACGCAGGTCCTGGTGCGCAGCGGCGCGGTCGATCCGGCGTCTGGAAAGCTCTATCTGATGGCCGCGCAACCCGATACAAGCAAGCCGACCGGCGGCGGCGGCCGGCCGACCCCGAAGGACGGCACCTTCGAGATGCTGGTGATCGCGCCGCAGTAATGTGCGTCGACAACACGGGGCATCCGCCGCCAAGCGCAGCGGGTGCCAACAGTCAAATTTCCTTGCCGATCAGCCGGTCAAGCGAATAGCGCCCGCCGCCGCGGAAGAAGATGGCCGTGCACAGCAACAGCCACAGCAAGGCGAATTCGTAACCTTTGCTGGTCCAGAAATAGCCATTCGGCCATAGCCAGAGCGTGATGATCACCGCCATCTCGATCCAGATCAGCGCCGCCATCAGCCGAGTGAAAAGACCGAGCGCCAAGCAGGCGGCGCCGGCGAATTCAACGAACACCACGATATAGGCGAGCGTCGTGGCGAAGGGCAGGCCATGCGCCGCGATCGCGCCGCCCTCGATGGCCCCATTGCGGAAAAATACTTTCGCTACCCCGTGGGGAAACAGCACCGCGCCGGTGCAAAAGCGCATGAAGGCGTAGCTGTAGGGCGAGAATGCTGCATACAGCTTGGCCAGGCCGGGAAATATGAGCCGCCGGGGATCGATATCCGCGTCCGCGTCCATTGCATCCTCCCAGAGTCAGTTTTTATTTCAATGTCGGCAATATAGTCTTGAAAGCCAGATAGCCGCCGTCCAGCAACAAATCCGCTCCGGTCATGAAAGATGACTCGTCGGATGCGAGAAACAGCGCGCCGGCGGCGATTTCCTCCACGCGGCCGGTGCGCCCGAGCAGATGATAGGGGCCGCGAGCCTTGTTGGCGGCCTCGCGGCTTCCCCAGCGGCGCACCGTTCGTTCGGTGTCGACCCCGCCCGGCGAGAGCGAGTTGGCGCGGATGCCGTCCTGCGCATGGTCGACCGCGAGGCATTTGGTGAAGTGGATCAGCGCCGCCTTACTGGTCGAATAGGGCGCGCGCAGCGGAACGCCGATCTGTCCAAGCTGCGAAGCAATGTTAACGATGGCGCCGCCACCCGCCTTGCGGATTTCCGGCACGGCGTATTTGGCGGTGAGGAAAGCGCCGGTGAGATTGACCGCAAGCGCCTGGTTCCATTGCTCCAGCGTCAAGGTCTCGACTGTGCCGTCGGGCGTGACGGCGGCGGCCACGTTGACCAGCGTGGTCAGCTTGCCGAAGGTTGCGATGGCGCAGGCTATGGAGCGCTGCGCATCGAGGGCGACGGAAACGTCGGCTTCAAGCGAGGTGGCGCGGCCGCCCGCAGCCGCGATATCTTTGGCAACGCGCTCGGCGCTCTCGCCCCGGATGTCGGACACGACGACGGCGGCGCCCTCCGCGGCAAACCGCCGGGCGAAGGCTCCGCCGATCTCACCCCCGCCGCCAGTCACCAGCGCCACGCGGCCTTGGAGCAGACCCTTCCCCTCGCCGGATGTCATGGAAGAATTCCTGTTCGCGTCACGGGCCCGGCGTGTTTACTTTCTACAATCGATCGAGCACCTG
The DNA here is from genome assembly GCA_034668825.1 of Alphaproteobacteria bacterium. Lineage (GTDB taxonomy): Bacteria > Pseudomonadota > Alphaproteobacteria > Rhizobiales > Xanthobacteraceae > CANKHA01. The sequence goes on from JAXDOR010000107.1 coordinate 3,021, forward strand.
GGGTGGAGCGCTGTAGGTCTTCTGGATCACTTCTTGGATCTGCTCGCCCGCGCCCGCCTTGTTCTTGACGACGACAATGGGATTACCCGGCACATGCGTGTCGCTGATCGATCCACAC
>JAXDOR010000108.1:0-30172 GCA_034668825.1 Alphaproteobacteria bacterium
CGTCCCGCCGCTTGCCAGGCGTTACGCACGTCGGCCGGAATCTCGAAGGCCGCTTCGCTCCAGGAAATCGCCTTGCGCGTGCCGGCGATCTCCTCCGCGCCGAGCGGCGAGCCGTGCGCTTTTTCGCTTCCTGCCTTGGTCGGCGCGCCAAAGCCGATAGTGGTGTGGCAGGCAATAAGCGCCGGGCGATCGGATTGCTGCGCTTTCTCGATCGCCGCGGCGATGGCGTCGGCGTCGTGGCCGTCCACCCGGCTCGCCGCCCAACCGGCCGCCTCGAAACGCTTGACCTGATCGACACTGTCGGCAAGCGAGAGCGGACCATCGATGGAAATGCCGTTGTCGTCGAACAGCACAATCAACCGCGCCAGCTTCAGGTGACCGGCCAGCGCAATCGCTTCTTGGCTGATGCCTTCCATGAGATCGCCGTCGGAAGCGAGCACATAGGTGCGGTGATCGACGATGTCGCCGAATTCCGCGGCGAGGTGCCGTTCGGCGATAGCCATGCCGACGGAGTTGGCGAGCCCTTGGCCCAGCGGTCCCGTCGTTGTCTCGACGCCTTGGGTGATGAAATTTTCCGGATGTCCAGGGGTCAGCGAGCCGAGCTGGCGGAAACGCTTGATCTCATCGATGGTCATCTTCTCATAGCCGAGGAGATGCAGCAGCGCGTAGATCAGCATCGATCCGTGTCCGGCGGAGAGCACGAAGCGGTCGCGGTCCGGCCATGCCGGATCGGTAGGATCGAATTTCAGGAAACGTGTGAACAGGACTGTCGCGATGTCGGCCGCGCCCATGGGTAGGCCGGGATGGCCGGATTTCGCCTGCTCGACCGCGTCCATCGCCAGCACCCGGATGGCGCTCGCCATGCGGTCGTGCCCAACACGCGCCGCGGCGGGCATTCCGCTGTCGCGGTCTTGCGGAGAAAGCGCGACGGCTGCTGCCGCTGAGGATTTTGCGATCATGAGGGGGCCTGTTCCAACAGGGGTGGGATAGCACGCAGAAAACATGAGTCAAACCAAGCCATGCCGCTGCCGCAGTTCATGCACAGGCCTGGGAATAAGAATCCTCCGGAACGCTGCGAGACATTGACGCTGCGATGCTGCGCCACGTAAAGTTCCTTATCTAAACTCTTGCCGGCGCAAGGGATTTCAAACCATATTTCCCGTGGTGGGAAATCGGCGTACGGGGCGGCCATGGCGGATACAACCGCGCTCGACGCGGCCACAAAACGTCTCGCTCAAGCGCTCGATGGACTCGAGGCCGCGGTAGAGCGCCGACGCGAGGCCGACCGGGGCAATCAGTCGCTGGAGGCGCAGCTTCACGCGCTCGGCGGCGACCGCTCGCGACTGGCAGCCGAACTCGATGGCGTGACCGCGCGGTCGCGTGAAATCGAAGCGACCCATCGCGAGATCGCGCGCCGGATCGACCTGGCCATCGACGGCATCCGTTCGGTGCTCGACACCAATGACCGTTGACAGGACGGAGCGCAGCAGCATGGCCACCGTGAATGTCACGATCAACGCCCGGCAGTATCGGATGGCCTGCGAGGACGGGCAGGAACAGCATTTGCTGCGGCTCGCCGAGGATCTCGACCAGCGCATCACCAAGCTGCACGAGAGTTTTGGCGAAGTCGGCGACACCCGGCTAACGGTGATGGCGGCGCTGACCCTCGCCGACGAACTCGCGGAATCCGCAAAGCGTATCCGCAGGCTGGAGGAGGAACTCGCCGGATTGCAGGACGCGCGCGTCGTCTCCGCCGACCGCGCCCAGGCGACGCAGGCCGCGATCGCCTCGGCTTTCAACTCCGCCGCCGAGCGCATCGAGAATTTAGCCAAGAGCCTGAATCAAGGCCTCGGCGATGGCGGCGTTGCAATGGGCTAACGGCGGGTGGCGCTCGGGTCGTGTCGGCACTACATTGTCTTGGCGGGGCTGCGGGGTTTGACGGAATACATTCCCCGGGGCCTTACGATCCTGAAGGGAGCTGTCCCTGGCCGAGCTCCTGGGTTCGGTCACATGGCGCCCACCTACTTATGTAGGTTCCCGGGATCAACTCCGGCGGCTTTCGCGGCTCCGCACTTTCCTCTCCATCGTCATGCCCGGCCTTGTGCCGGGCATCCACGTCTTGTTTCCTGACATCGCGAGAAAGTAAGACGTGGATGCCCGCAACGAGTGCGGGCATGACGGAGAAAACATTGCCTCCAATCGCGGATAAAGCCGACCTCCGTCGCCAAGCCCTCGCCCGCCGCGAGGCGCTACCGGCAGCGGAACGCGTTGCCGCTGCCGAAACCATCGCCGCGCGAGGGCTGCCGCTGGTGGTTCCGCCGGGCGCCATTGTCTCCGGCTTCTTTCCCATGAAAAGCGAAATCAGCCCGATGCCGCTACTACGGCGGTTGGCCGGCGCTGGTGCAAAGCTGGCGCTACCGGTCGTCGCCGGGCGCGGCAAGCCGCTGACGATGCGCGGCTGGGCCTTGGGCGAGCCGCTGGATACCGGTGTCTGGGGCATCCGCGAACCGAAGCCGGAAGCGCCCGAGGTCGATCCCGATATTCTCATCGTGCCGCTCGCCGCGTTCGACCGCAGCGGCCATCGCATCGGCTATGGCGCCGGCTATTACGACATGACCATCACGCGGTTGAGGGGGCTCAAGACCATCACCGCCATCGGGATCGCCTTTGCTGCCCAGGAAATTCCGTCCGTTCCAGCCACGGAACGCGACGCTCGCCTCGACATTGTGCTAACCGAACGCGAAATTATCGACTGCCGTAAGACCTGAGCACATGCGCATTCTTTTCATCGGCGATATTGTCGGACGCAGCGGGCGCAACATCGTCGCTGAGCGCCTGCCCGGCCTGATCGCCGACTGGAAGCTCGACCTCGTCGTCATCAATGGCGAGAACGCCGCCGGCGGCTTCGGCATCACCGAGGTCATCTATCAAGATCTGCTCGACGCCGGCGCCGACGCCGTCACGCTCGGCAACCACGCCTGGGATCAGCGCGAGGCGCTGGTCTTCATCGAGCGGGCGCCGCGGCTGATCCGTCCGATCAACTATCCAAAGGGCACGCCGGGGCACGGCGCTGCCATGATCGAGGCGAAGAACGGCGCGCGCGTCTTGGTCATCAACGCCATGGGCCGCATTTTCATGGAGCCGCTGGACGATCCCTTCACCGCAATCGAGCATGAATTGGCTGCGTGCGCACTGAAGTCCGGCGCTGACGCCATCGTCATCGATTTTCACTGCGAGGCGACCAGCGAGAAACAATCGATGGCGCATTTCGTCGATGGGCGCGCGAGCCTCATCGTCGGCACCCACACCCATGCGCCCACCGCCGATCACCGCGTTCTCGCCGGCGGCACCGCTTTCATCTCCGATGTCGGCATGACTGGCGACTACGATTCCGTCATCGGCATGAACAAGGATGAGCCGGTTGGGCGATTCCTGCGCCGTATTCCGTCGGGGAAATTCGAACCTGCCACCGGCCCCGGGACTCTATGCGGGATTGCGGTGGAGACCGACGACGCCACCGGACTCGCAACTCGCGTCGCGGCGGTGCGCCTTGGCGCCTGGCTGGAGGAGGCCCGGCCGGGATTTTGGGATTGAGTTTTTCGCGTCCGGGAATTGCAGTAAGCTCGCGGCACAATTTCTTCCGCGGAAGATGAAACCTTTGCAGCGAATCCACCGTATCCTCGACATCCACTGGGAGGCTGCCCATGACCAAGCTCGAATCGACTCTTCTTTCCCGCCGGCACTTCCTCATGGCTTCCGCCACGGCCGGACTTACCACCGGGCTTGCAGCCGGCCTGCCGCCGCTGCCCGCGCTGGCCAAGGCGCCGATGCGCAATACCCAGGCGCCGGCGTTCTACCGCTTCAAGATCGGCGGTTTCGAAGCCACGATCATTTCCGACGGTCCGCTGAATTTCGGCGAACCGAAAGCCGACTTCTTTCCCGGCATCACGCAGGAAGGACTGACGAAAGCCCTGGCCGATAATTTCCTCGCCACCGACAACATCGTGGTCGAGCAGAATGCGTTGGTGCTCAATACCGGCGACCGGCTTGTGCTGTTCGATACCGGGCTTGGCAACACCAAAGTGTTTGGCGACAAATCCGGACGGCTGCTAGCGACCTTGAAAAGCGCCGGGATCGATCCCAAAGACATCGACGCGGTGGTGCTGACCCATGCGCATCCCGATCATTGCTGGGCGCTGATGACGGAGAAGGGTGGGCGCAATTTTCCCAAGGCGCAAATCTACATCGCACAGGCTGACTTCGACTTCTGGACCGACGAAGCCAAGCTCTCCATCGACGCGATCAAGAACTTCGTCGCTGGCACGCGCAAGCAATTGCTGCCCAACCGCGACCGCCTCATCTACATCAAGGATGGTCAGGAGATATTGCCTGGCATCCAGGCGATGGCGGCGCCAGGCCACACCGTCGGCCACACCATGTATATGATCGCCTCGCAGGGAAAGAGCCTCTGTTACGTCGGAGATGTCGCGCACCATCCCGTGGTGGCGACGCAAACTCCGCGGTTGCCATTTCTCTTCGATACCGACGGCAATCAGGCCGTGGAAACTCGCCTACGCGTCTTCGACATGCTTGTGGCGCAGCGTATTCCATTTCTGGCCTATCACTTCCCCTGGCCCGGCATCGGCCACTTGGCCGCGCAGGGGGATGCCTATCGCTATTTCCCGGCGCCGATGCAGATGGCGCTGTAGCGATCCTTCCCTCTCCCCTTGTGGGAGAGGGTGGCGAATTGCGAGCGCCAGCGAGCAATGAGCCGGGTGAGGGGTCAGTGTAACTCGCAAGCTCCGACCCCTCACCCGGCTCGCTTTGCTCGGGCACCCTCTCCCACAAGGGGAGAGGGTAAGGAGGCCACTGGTTTCTTTATTTCCGCCCGCCGCCGTCCTATAACGCCGCCCTTCATCCAGCATCAAAGTCGAGACCATGGCCGGCCATTCCCAATTCAAGAACATCATGCACCGCAAGGGCAAGCAGGACAAAGTCCGTGCCCAGCTCTTCGCCAAGCTCGGCCGTGAAATCACGATCGCGGCAAAGCTCGGCATGCCCGATCCCGCGTTCAATCCGCGCCTGCGCGCCGCGATCATCGCCGCCAAGGCGCAGAGCATGCCGAAGGACAATATCGAGCGCGCGATCAAGAAAAGCCAAGGTGGAGATGCTGCGAGCTATGAGGAAATTCGTTATGAGGGCTACGGCCCGGGCGGCGTGGCGGTGATCGTCGAAGTCGCCACCGACAACCGCAACCGCACCGCCTCCGACGTGCGCTCCACTTTCACAAAAAACGGCGGCAATTTGGCCGAGACCGGCGCGGTCTCCTTCATGTTCGATCATCTCGGCGTGGTGGAATTCGACGCCAAGGTCGCGACTGCGGACGAGATGCTTGAAGCCGCCATCGACGCGGGCGCCGAGGACGTCGTCTCGAACGGTGGCGGCCACGAGGTCTATACCTCGCAGGACTCGCTGCGCGAGATAGCCAAAGCGCTGGAAGCGAAATATGGCGAACCGCGTAAATCGACGCTGCTGTGGAAGCCGCAGAATATGATCGCCGTAGACGACGAACAGGGCGAGCAGCTCATCGAACTCATCGAAGCGCTCGAAGAGCTTGACGACGTGCAGAACGTTTATGCCAATTTTGAAGTGTCCGACGCGTTGATGACCAAGATGAGCGCCTAGTTCCCCTCTGTCACTTGTCTTCGTAAGCGCGGCGGGTGGCATCATCCCGCGCCCGCTCCGTCGCGGGATCCCTTGGGCGCTTGCGCCACGCTATAATGCCGTAGGCAAGGGCAACGCCCAGCGCCCCCACCATCACCACGTCGATTAAAAACCACAGCCATCCGCCGGCATCGTCCATGGGTCTGCTCCTTGCATGATGCTGGGGTAACGCTCGGGGGTGGTTTAGGTTCGCGTTTCTCCTGCATCTTGGCCGTCTAGGCGGCTCTGCATCGGCGGGCTATCACAGGCCATGCTGCGCCGCCCGATTCGCATTCTCGGCATCGATCCGGGGCTCCGCCGCACCGGCTGGGGCGTCGTCGATATTGATGGCAATCGACTGATTTTCGTGGCGTGTGGTTCCGTCGATACCGACAGCAAGGCGGATTTGGCCTTGCGGCTGCTGGGCATCCACGATGGACTCGTGCGGGTGGTCGAGGAATTCGCCCCGGATGAGGCGGCGGTGGAAGCCACCTTCGTCAACAAAGACGCGGTGGCGACGCTCAAGCTCGGCCAGGCGCGCGGCATCGCCATGCTGGTTCCGGCCCGGGGGGGCGTGCCGGTTTCCGAATACGCTCCCAATCTGGTGAAGAAGACCATCGTCGGCGCCGGTCATTGCGAGAAGGCGCAAATCCGCATGATGATCGGTTTGCTGCTGCCGAAGGCCGACCCGCAATCCGAGGACGCCGCCGACGCGCTCGCCATCGCCGTGTGCCACGCGCATCACCGCAGCAGCGTCCTCCTCAAGGCGGCGGCGCGATGATCGGCAAGCTCAGAGGCATCCTCGACAGCTACGGCGAAGACTATGTCATCGTCGATGTCGGCGGCGTTGGCTATCTGGTGCATTGCTCCGCGCGCACGTTGCAGGCGTTGCCGGCGCGGGGCGAGGCCGTGACGCTGGCCATCGAGACCCATGTGCGCGAGGACCAGATCAAGCTGTTCGGCTTCCTATCCGATATGGAGCGCGAATGGTTCAAGCTGTTGCAGACCGTGCAGGGCGTCGGCACCAAGGTGGCGCTCGCGGTGCTGTCCACGCTCAAGCCCGCTGAACTCGCCACCGCCATCGCCATGCGTGACAAGGCCACAGTGCAACGCTCGCCTGGCGTTGGTGCCAAGGTTGCCGAGCGCATCGTTACCGAACTTAAGGACAAGGCGCCGGCCTATGCCGACGTCGATCCTGCGCTGGTGCGACTCTCCGGCCAGTTGGAGGAAAAGCGCGCGCCGCAGCCGATCACCGACGCGGTCTCGGCGCTGGTCAATCTCGGCTATGGCCAGCCGCAGGCCGCCGCCGCTATCGCTGCGGCATCCCGCAGTGCGGGTGAGGGCGCGGAGACCAAGCAGCTGATCCGGCTTGGATTGAAGGAGTTGGGGAAGTGAGCGCCGCCGATGAACCCACCGTGGCTGTCGGCGAGGAGCCGTCTGGTGTCTTCCGTTTCATCGTTATCGTCGCGGTCTTTTTGCTCGTGGGCCCACCGGTCGGGGGTGCCGTCGTCTGGGCCTTCGTCGTGCTAAATATGTCGCTACTGGATTATGGCGCCCCTCATGCGCTGCCGATGCTATTCGTGACGGTGTTGTATGCTTATCCGCTCGGTGCACCGTTCGCTATTGCGGTTGGGATCATTCATGCCATCGCTGCCATCCGGATGAACCAGAATTCCTTTTTAGTGCCGCTCGTCGCGGCCATTCTGGTCGCTGTTGTGGGCATCGCGCTATTCGTCGCAATCAAGCCGTGGCCAGGCACCTACGGGGGCGAGGTTCTCGCCGGACTTGTCCTATCCCTGCCGCCCTCGTTGGTTGCTTCCTTTGCATGCTGGCGTCTCACCCGTTCCGTGGCGAGGATGGCATGACCACAGCGCCCCGTCGCCTCGTTACCCCCGAGCGCCGCGACGACGATGTCGCCGAAGCCTCGCTGCGCCCGCAGCGGCTTTCCGAATTCGTCGGCCAGCAGCAGGCGCGCTCGAACCTCTCGGTCTTCATCGAGGCCGCGCGCACGCGCAAGGAAGCGCTCGACCATGTGCTGTTCGTCGGACCACCGGGCCTGGGAAAGACCACGCTGGCGCAGATCGTCGCGCGCGAATTGGGCGTCAACTTTCGCGCCACCTCCGGGCCGGTGATCGCCAAGGCCGGCGACCTCGCCGCGCTACTCACCAATCTGGAAGAGCGCGACGTGCTCTTCATCGATGAAATCCACCGGCTCAGTCCGCAGGTGGAGGAAATCCTTTATCCGGCCATGGAGGATTTCCAGCTCGATCTTATCATCGGCGAGGGGCCGGCCGCGCGCTCCGTGAAGATCGATCTGTCGAAATTCACACTGATTGGCGCGACCACGCGCGCGGGCCTCCTCACCAATCCGCTGCGCGACCGCTTCGGCATTCCGGTGCGGCTGAATTTCTATTCCGAGGGGGAGCTTGAGCAGATCGTCAATCGCGGCGCGCGCGTGCTCGGCATCGGCATCACGCCGGACGGCGCCAACGAGATCGCGCGGCGCGCGCGCGGCACCCCGCGCATCGCCGGACGGCTGTTGCGGCGGGTGCGCGATTTCGCCTTGGTGGCGGGCGCAGACAAGATCGACCGCGCCGCCGCCGACCGTGCGCTCGGCGAACTCGAAGTGGATGCGGCGGGCTGCGACGCCATGGACCGGCGCTATCTCACTACCATCGCGCTGAACTACGGCGGCGGCCCGGTGGGCGTGGAGACCATGGCGGCGGCTTTGTCGGAGCCGCGCGACGCCATCGAGGACATCATCGAGCCCTTCCTGATCCAGCGCGGTTTCCTCCAGCGCACGCCGCGCGGGCGGCTATTGACCGGCCACGCCTTTAAGCATCTCGGCCTGGCTGAACCCGCGCGCGATCCGGCGCAGTTTGGGTTGTTCAATGAGGGGGAAGAGAAAAGTTGAGGTCCACGGGCTTGCCACCAAGCTTGAGTAGAATTCTCACTTGAGAGAAAAAATCGCCGGCGACATTGGGGAACCCTATTCAAGGCGCGTTAGTCCATATGGTATGGATCGCGGGAGAAATAGAACAGCTATGGAGGACAGGGTGATCCAAGTCGTAGGCTATTCGCTGCGCGCGGGTGCTTTCGCCGTCTTCGGCTTGTTTTGTTCCTTGCCCGCGCTGGCGCAAACCGCGTCCTGGATTACTCCCGACCTGCTCAAGGACGCCAAAGCCGAAGGCACCCTGACGGTTTATTCGTCGATGAACGAGCAGGAAGGATTCCCGCTCTGGAAAGTTTTCGAGGAAGCGACCGGCATCAAAACCGAATATGTGCGCGCCTCGGATACCCAATTGATGGCACGCATCGCCATCGAACGGCGGGCGCAGCAGCGTTCGTGGGACGTGCTTGTCAGCACCGCGGTGAACAGGTTGCCGCAGGAATATCTGCTGCCGATCGATCCTCCGCAGGCCCAACAGATTGGTCCGCAGGCGCGCGATCCGAACCGCCGCTGGTATGGCGTCTACGCGAATTACAATACGCCCTCCTACAATACCAAGCTGGTGAAAGCGTCCGACCTGCCGAAGAGCTATGAGGAATTTGCCGCTCATAAGGAATGGGCGGGAAAAATCGCCATCGATGCAACCGACACGCAATGGCTGAGCGCGATCTTCGCTCATTATGGAGAGGAGCGTGGCCGCAAGCTCATCGGCGACATCGTTGCCGCGCTCAATCCGGTTGTTGTTGACGGCCATCTCGCGCTGGCGCGCTCCGTGGGAGCAGGGGAGTATTGGCTCGCCCTGAACAATTACGCCTCGCTGACATCGAACGCCAAGCTTGCCGGCGGCGACACCGATTACTGGGCGCTCGATCCGATCGCGCTTTTCTTCGGTCAGGTTGGCGTCAATACCCAGGCGCCGCATCCGAAGGCCGCGTTGCTCGCCGCCAACTTCCTTTTGAGCAAGGAGGGGCAGGAAATGCTGCCTCGCGCCGGTCGTCTGCCGGTCCGCCCCGACGTGACACCTAACCCGCCCGATGCCATCGCCAAGCTTGGGTCGAAGAAAATTATTTTGACCCAGTTTGCCGGCGATGAAGAGAAGAAGTGGCAGAAGACGTTCCAGGAATTGTTCAAGCCGAAGTGACGCCCGCATTCTCCCGTCGTATGACGAGAGCAACGCACGTCGGCCTTAAAGATCATTCTCGCCCATCACACCGATAGGCGTTACAAGGTTCAGCGCGCTGTTGCCGGGAGTAAATTATGAGAATTTGCCGATTTGATGAAGACAGGCTCGGGGTTGTGATCGGGGACATGGTCCACGATGTCACCGAGGCACAGGACCAGATCAGGGCCGCGGGCCGCTACGACATGAAAGGCGACGCCGTCATCGCCGCACTGCCGTCGTGGCGGTCGCGCATCGAGGAGATGGCGTCCAAGGCGCCGGGAAAACCCGTCAGCCAAGTCAAATTCTTGGCTCCGGTGGCGCGGCCTTCGAAAACAATGGCGGCGCCGACGAATTACGCCAAGCACATCGCGGAAATGGCGGAGCGGCGGGACCTTGCACCGGAGGCGACGAAGCGGCATTCGTCAAAAATCGGCGAGGCCGGCATTTTCCTCAAAGCCAATTCATCCATTGTCGGTGTATCCGAAGGAATTCCGATCCGGTTTCTCGATCGGCGCAACGAACATGAGCTTGAGTTTGTTGTCATCATCGGCAAGCAGGGCAGCGACATCCCGAAAGAACGAGCCTTTGATTACGTTGCCGGCTATTGCCTCGGGCTCGATATGACCGTGCGCGGGACGGAAGATCGCAGCTTCCGCAAATCCATCGACGGCTATTCGCCGCTTGGTCCCTGGATGGTAACGGCCGACGAGATCAAGAAGCCGAACGAGCTGACCGCCACGTTGCACGTCAACGATGAGTTGCGGCAAACCGCCGAGGCCGCGGATATGATCTACGATATTAGCCGGCTGATTGAATTCGCCTCGTCTTTCTATACGCTTTATCCGGGCGACGTTTTCTTTACCGGATCGCCTTCCGGCGTCGGTCCGGTGAAGCCCGGCGATGTCATCCGGGCGAAGTGCGATGCGATCGGCGATATGGAGATAAAGGTTAGGGCGCACGCCGCCGCCGCATAGAATCAGACGGGAATTGGAGTTCGCGATGATACAGGTAAAAAGATTGGGTCACGCCACGTTGTCTACCCAGGATATGGACCGGCAGATCGAATATTACAGCCAGGTCCTCGGCCTCAGTCTCATCGAGCGCAGCAAGGACCGGGCCTTCCTCGCCAGCAAGCAAGGCCTCGAGGCGATCGAACTGGTGCGCGGCGAGCCGGGACACCTGCAGCGGCTTTCCTTCCAGATCGCACCCGGCAGCGATCTCGGCGACGTCGTCAAGCAGCTGCAAAAAGAAGGAATAAAATGCGAGCGCCGCAAAGGGCTTTCTCCCGGTGTCGCCGAAGCGGTGACCTTCGAAGACCCCAAGGGTACGCCGGTCGATCTCTATTCCGAATACACCTTTCCCAAGGAAGACAAAGCGCCGAGCATCATGAACATCCTGAAGCTCGGGCATGTCGCCTACCGGGTGCTCGACGTACCGAAGGTCGTGAGCTTCTACAACGACGTGCTCGGATTCCGCACCTCCGACTCGCGCGGAGATTATTTTTACTTCCTGCGCTGCAATCCCGACCACCATTCGCTGAATTTCATCGTCGATGAGAGTCCGCAGCTGCATCACATCGCCTTCGAGGTTCTGGACTGGTCGGAGATTCACAAGGCAGTCGATTACCTCGCCTTGAACAAGATCCATCTGGTCTGGGGACCGGGCCGCCACGTCATCGGCCATAACGTCGCGACCTATCATCGTAATTCGGACTTGGTGCGCGTCGAAATCTTCACGGAAATGGATCAGATGAAGGACGAGGACCTTGGCTATTTCGATCCGCGGCCGTGGCACCAGGAGCATCCGCTCCGGCCGAAGATGCACGGCCCCGAGACATTGCGGAATTATTGGGGCTATGGTTCGGAGCGGATCATTCCGGGCTACCAGACCAACGAAATTCCGGTCTACGAACCGATAAAATCATAACCACGCGTCAAAGCGTATACGAGAGGAAACGCCATGTTTCGCAAAGCAGCGCTGCCGTTGTTGTTTGTCGCGGGATTGGCCGTGACTTCCGCCGTTCCCGCCTCGGCACAAATGAAAGTCAGCGTCGTCACCTTCACCGGCTCGACGAATCTTCCGATCTGGGTGGCTATCGACAAGGGCTTCTTCGCCAAGGAAGGGCTCGACGTCACTCACGAGATCACGCGCGGTTCTGCCGCCCAGATGCAGGGTCTGATGGAAGGTAAGTATCAGTTCGGCTCGTCGGCGCTCGACAACACCATCGCCTATGCCGAAGGGCAGGGCGATGTGAAAATCGATAATTTCGACCTGGTTGCCATTCTTGGCGTGCAGTCTGGCATGCAAAAAATCGTGACGCGGCCGGAGATCAAGAACTACGCCGACATCAAAGGCAAGGCTATCGCCAGCGATGCCCTCAATAGTGGCTATGGTCTGGCGCTGATCAAGATTCTGGCGATGAACGGAATGACGTTGAACAAAGACTACACCGCGGTCGCGGTCGGCAGCACGCCAAACCGCATTGCAGCCATGAAGGAAGGCAATGCGGTTGCCGCGATGATCTCACCTCCCGAGCACCTCGCGTTGCAGAAGGAGGGCTACAATGTTCTCGGCGATATGACGGACGCCATCGGGGCCTATCAGGGTAGCGCCTTCGTCGTGCGCCGCTCCTGGGCCAAGGAACATGAGCCGGAAGTGCTCGCCTTCATCCGCGCGCAAGTGGCGGCGACCGACTACGTCTTTGCCGACAAGGCCGGTGCGCTTGCGGTGATGAAGAAAAATATCAAGGGCATGTCGGATGCCGAGCTTGAGTCCGCCTATACCGAAATGGTCACATCGAAGGGCGGGTTGAACAAAGGCGCCAAGATCAACGCGGACGGCGTGAAGATGCTGCTAACGCTTCGCAACGAACTTTCCGGATCGGATAAGAAGCTGACCGACCCATTGAAGTACGTCGACATGTCCTATTACGAAAAGGCGATGGCGAAGAAATAGCCAAAGGCCTGGTGCTGCCGCTCAGGATTGAACTGAGGACCTCTTCATTACCAATGAAGTGCTCTACCACTGAGCTACGGCAGCAGGCGCGACGAAGTGAGCCGCCGGCCAACGCGGCGGAAACTGCCATAAGGGTCCCGCAATCGCAAGGACGCGTCCGTTATGATAACCATGAGGTGGTCCTTGCCCTTGCGTCTGCGATAGCCCTGCCGGTAAGGGAAGCGGATGCCAAGCGGACAGCGCCAGGAACCACCTCCCCAGTCTAGCCGCAAGTCGGCGCGCTCTAAGCGTTTGGCTGAGGCGTTGCGGGCCAATCTTCCTCGGCGCAAGGCTCAGGCCCGCGGCCGGCAGGCTTCCGCCGAACCGGCGCCGGGTTCCGTCGCCAATCGGGAAACTCAGGCCGCCAGCGGCAAAACGGATAGCTGAGAGCGGCTTCAGGCGGGGAAAGCCGGACTTTCGCCGTAATCGATCCGCGTCTGTAACATTGACCCGGATATCAGTAGGAATTGACATGGATCGCATTCGTATCGTCGGCGGCAGGCCCCTGCATGGCTCGATTCCGATCTCGGGGGCCAAGAACGCGGCGCTGCCGCTGATGATCGCGAGCCTTCTCACCGAGGAAACATTGATCCTCGAGAACGTACCCCGGCTCGCCGACGTCGCCCTCCTGCAACGTATCCTGGTCAATCACGGCGTCGACGTCATGATTGGCGGCAAGCGCCCCGGCGACATGGCCTATGACGGCCAGACGCTGCACATTTCCGCGGCGCGCATTGTCGATACCACCGCGCCTTACGATCTTGTTTCCAAGATGCGCGCAAGCTTCTGGGTGCTCGGGCCGCTGCTGGCGCGCATGGGCCAAGCGAAAGTGTCGCTGCCGGGTGGCTGCGCCATCGGCACCCGGCCGGTCGATCTCCTGATCATGGCGCTTGAACAGTTGGGAGCCAAGATCGAGATCGACGCTGGCTATGTCCTTGCCTATGCGCCTAAAGGATTGCGCGGCGGCGAAGTCGTTTTTCCCAAGGTAACCGTCGGCGGCACGCACACCACCTTGATGGCCGCGTCACTCGCCAGCGGCACAACCGTGATCGAAAATGCCGCGCGCGAGCCCGAGATCGTCGACCTCGCCGATTGCTTGAACAAGATGGGTGCGCGGATTTCCGGCGCCGGCACGCCCCGCATTGTCATCGAGGGCGTTGCCAAGCTCAACGGTGCTACGCATCGCGTGCTTCCCGATCGCATCGAAACCGGCACTTATGCCATGGCAGCCGCCATGACCGGCGGCGATGTGCTGCTCGAGGGCGCACGGCCTGAGTTGTTGCAGTCCGCGCTGGACGTCCTTGCTCAGGCGGGAACCACCATATCCGCGACGAATGAGGGAATTCGCGTGGCCCGCAACGGCGCCAGCATCGCCCCGGTGGAGGTGACGACAGCCCCTTTCCCTGGTTTCCCAACCGATCTGCAAGCGCAGCTCATCGCCCTAATGACCCGGGCCAAGGGTACCTCGCGGGTCACCGAAACCATCTTCGAGAACCGCTTCATGCATGTGCAGGAATTGGTGCGCTTCGGCGCGAATATCCAGCTTGACGGAGAAACCGCCACCATCAAGGGCGTGGATCGCCTGAAAGGCGCGCCGGTGATGGCCACCGACCTGCGTGCCTCGGTGTCGCTGGTCATCGCGGCGCTGGCCGCGGACGGCGAGACCAACGTCAACCGCGTCTATCATCTCGACCGCGGATTTGAGCGTCTCGAAGACAAGCTCGCCGCCTGCGGCGCTGCAATCGAGCGGATCAGTATTTGACGTCTCGTTTTTAAGCTGCGGCCCGGCCTTGCGCCATGAATGCCCATTCACTACGTACAATCATGACGCCGGAAAAGCACACAGGGCCGCGACCATGGACTCATTGAAGTTCGTCGCTCTCGACAAGGACGACCTAGAAGTCGTCTCCGCCCATCTCCAGGACGCCTCCGTCAAAGTCTCCGATGTGCTCTGGCTGCCGCAGGAGAAACGGCTCGTCGTCGGTCTTGATCGCTTCGACTGGCTGGCGGCGAATGGGACCAGTCCCGAGTTCCGCCGTTGCCGCGCCGCCTTGCGCTTCGAACGTGTCTTTGCCTGCAAGTGCCGTGGCATCAGCCCGCTTGCCAAGGACACGGTTTTGAACCTGCTCGCGGTCGATTTCGTCGATAGCAACTCGCCTAGTGGCGCCGTGATATTAACCTTTGCCGGCGGCGCGGCATTGCGGCTGGAAGTCGAGTGCCTGGAAGCCGAGCTCGTGGATCTCGGGCCGGTGTGGACGATCTCAGGATGTCCCGAACATTCCGAGGATCTGGCGGTCAAAGCGAACTAACGACCCTGAAAGCCCAAACCTGCTTGGCCGCAGGGTTGACGGGCCCTTGCCCTCACGTCATTGACCTATAAGCCCTGACGCTGCCGCGTCCGGCGAGGACCAGGTCATGCCGATCCGCCTCGACACGCGCGCCCCGGATTTTGCCGAGCGTTTCCGCGCCTTTCTCGCCACCAAGCGCGAGGCCGCGGAGGACGTGGAGCAGACGGTGCGCGCCATCATCGCCGATGTCGCCGCGCGCGGCGACCGCGCGCTCATCGAGCTGACTCGAAAATTCGATGGCTTTGATCCCGGAACGGCGGGCTTGAGGATTCCACAGGCCGAAATCGATGCCGCCGCGGCCGATTGCGACCGCGCTACGCTTGATGCGCTCGCGCTCGCACGCGAACGCATCGAAGTCTATCACCGCCGCCAACTGCCGAAGGACGACCGCGTTGTCGATTCTCTCGGCGTCGAGCTGGGCTCCCGCTGGACGGCTATCGAGGCAGTGGGGCTTTATGTCCCGGGCGGCACGGCGGCTTATCCCTCCTCGGTGCTGATGAATGCGGTACCGGCCAAGGTCGCCGGCGTGCCGCGGCTGGTCATGGTGGTGCCGGCGCCGGGCGGCAAGCTTAATCCGCTGGTGCTTGCGGCTGCGAAGTTGGCGGGAGTCGACGAGGTTTACCGGGTCGGTGGCGCTCAGGCGATCGCGGCGCTGGCCTATGGCACCGAAACCATCAAGCCGGTGGCGAAAATCGTCGGGCCCGGAAATGCCTATGTGGCCGCCGCGAAGCGGCTCGTCTTTGGCAAGGTCGGCATCGATATGATCGCCGGACCCTCAGAAGTGCTGATCCTTTCCGACCGGGACGGCCATCCGGAATGGATCGCTGCCGATTTGCTGGCGCAGGCGGAACACGATGCCAGCGCGCAGGCGATCCTGATCACCGACGACACCGCGCTGGCAGACGCCGTGATCCAAGCGGTGGAGCGGCAGCTTGCCAGCCTGCCGCGCCGGGCGGTCGCGGCCGCATCCTGGCGCGATTTCGGCGCTGTCATCCTGGTGCGCAATCTCGATGAGGCGGTGCCGCTGGTCGATGCCGTCGCACCGGAGCATATCGAAATCGTTGCGGCCGATCCGGAGCGGTGGGCCGCGCGTATCCGCAACGCCGGCGCGATCTTTCTTGGAGCGCACACGCCCGAAGCAATCGGCGATTACGTCGCCGGCTCCAACCACGTCCTGCCGACCGCGCGTTCGGCGCGGTTTTCCTCCGGGCTCGGCGTGCTGGATTTCATGAAGCGGACGTCGATTCTCAAGCTCGGTCCGGAGCAGCTTCGTGCGCTGGCGCCGGCGGCGGTCGCGCTCGGCGAGGCTGAAGGCCTCCATGGCCATGCCCGCTCAGTCGCGATGCGCCTCAATCCGCGATGAGCCGCTCCGGTTCAGGCAAGGTGTCATCGCAGCGTCTGGTCGCGGTGACGCTGGATGAAGACTCCATCGGCCGCTCCAATTCCGATGTCGAGCACGAGCGTGCGGTGGCGATTTACGACTTGCTGGAGTTGAACACTTTTGCACCGGCCGGACACGATGCAGGCCCCTATCGCCTGCATCTGCGCATGGCGGAGAACCGGCTGGTATTCGACATCCAAACCGCTGACGGCGAGCCGGTCATCGCGCATCTGCTGTCGTTGGCGCCATTTCGCCGGATCGTGAAGGACTATTTCATGATCTGCGACAGCTATTATCAAGCGATCCGCACCGCGACGCCAGACCGGATCGAGGCGATCGACATGGGCCGTCGAGGCATCCACGATGAGGGATCGCGGCTGTTGATGGAACGGCTCAAGCGCAAGGTGGATGTGGATTTCGATACGGCGCGCCGCCTGTTCACCCTAATCTGCGTATTGCACTGGAAAGGCTGAGCGCGCATGGCCGCCGCAGCGCGCGTAACCACGCCGCAAGCGGTGCTGTTTGCGTGCCGCCTGAATTCGGTGCGCTCGCCGATGGCGGCAAATCTGTTTCGCCACCTGATCGGCCCCGCGGTTTTTGTCGGATCGGCAGGCGTTCGCAAGGGTGAGCTTGATCCTTTCGCGGTTGCCGCCATGGAGGAGATCGGTATCGATATCGGCAAGCATAAGCCGGTAACCTTCGAAGAGCTTGAGGATTGGACCGGGTTGAACTTCGACCTGATCGTGACGCTGGCGCCCGAAGCTCACCATAGAGCGCTGGAACTAACGCGCGTACTGGCGGTCGACGTGGAATATTGGCCGACACCGGACGCAACCGCGGTCGAGGGCAGCCGCGAGCAGCGTCTGGATGCCTATCGCGAGGTTCGCGACCAGTTGATGAATCGCATCAGACAACGCTTCCTGAGGCCTACGGGCGGCAATGAGTGATTCAGCTTGATGAGAACCTGCGCGGAACGGCCTATCCGGTTGTGAAATTCGGTCCGTTCCGGTAGGTCAACTCCGAGGTCTTGCGGCCTCTTAATCCACGGAACGAGAAAGCACATGATCGGGCGGCCCAAACTCGTCCTGGCGTCAGGTTCTCCTCGCCGCTTGAGCCTCATCAACCAAGCCGGCATCGATCCCGATGCTCTTCGCCCCGGCGATGTCGACGAATTGCCCAAAAAAGGCGAACTGCCGCGCGCCTTGGCAAATCGTCTGGCGCGGGCCAAGGCCGAAGCGGCCTTGAATGTGGTTCGCCTCGATGATGAGTTGCGCGGCTCATATATCCTTGCCGCCGATACCGTTGTGGCGGTGGGGCGGCGAATTCTTCCGAAGGCCGAGCTTCTCGACGAGGCGGCTCAATGCCTGCGCCTGCTCTCCGGCCGCAATCACCGCGTCCATACCGCTGTGTGCCTGGTGACGCCGAAGGAGACGTTCCGTCAGCGGCTGGTGGAAACGCGCGTGCGCTTCAAGCGGCTTTCGGACGAGGACATCGAGGCCTATCTCGCCTCCGGCGAATGGCGCGGCAAGGCTGGCGGCTACGCGGCCCAGGGAATTGCCGGCACCTTCATCGTCAAGATCGTCGGTTCCTACAGCGGCGTCGTTGGGCTTCCCTTGTATGAGACCGTGGCGTTGCTTTCGGGCGAGGGCTTTCCAGTGCGTTTCGGATGGCTCAACGCAAGTGTCGTCTTGACCTAGTCTCCATCGGGATTATCTGCTGATGATGTCTGCGCCTCTCGATGCCGCGCCGGTCAAGCGCTGTGCGATCTGCGGCAAGCCCGCTGATCCGCGCTTTCAGCCATTCTGTTCGAAGCGCTGCTCGGACGTCGATCTCCACCGCTGGCTTTCCGGCACCTATGTCATTCCGACATCCGAAATCTCGGACGACGAGGAACAGCGTGTGCTCGAGGCCGATAAACAGGCGGATTGAAAAAGCCCTGCCGGGTTCCCCCGGCAGGGCTTTTTCTTAAGCGCGATCGCAGCGCGATTATTTTACCAGCTTACCCGCCTTGGCGATAATATCTGGTGACGTTTTGTAAATTTCTTCCACCAGCTTCTGGATCCTGTCGCCGTCCACCGGTGTGATCTCGAGCTTGACCTTGTCCGCCTCCGCGAGGAATTCCTTATCCTTCATGGTGTCCATGAAGGCTTTGCGCAGCGCATCGACACGATCTTGCGGCACGCCGGGCGGAAGCATGTAGGGACGCCCCATGACCTGACGAGCGAAGATCAGCTTGAAGATCTGCCGCTGTTCGTCAGTTTTCGCGAGGTCGGTAACCAGCGGCACATTCGGCAGATCTGGATGCTTGGCGAGCGACATCTGCACCAGCAGGCTGATCGTTTTGTCCTCGACCCAGTTGAGCTTCGTGGACTTGATGCTCGACCACGACCAGCCGCAACGCCCTTGTACCTCGCCGCGCTCCATGGCGAGACTGACGTCGTT
The DNA here is from genome assembly GCA_034668825.1 of Alphaproteobacteria bacterium. Classification (GTDB taxonomy): domain Bacteria; phylum Pseudomonadota; class Alphaproteobacteria; order Rhizobiales; family Xanthobacteraceae; genus CANKHA01. Next base: position 18,981 of record JAXDOR010000108.1, read on the forward strand.
GCCGCCGGGATAACCGGTGACCATCTTGAACTTGGTGCCGAGCACCCCGTTCATGACGGCCGGGAATTGATACGTGTCATCGGCCGTACCGGTGGACCCGATGGTCAATTCCTTTGTCGTCAGCTCGTCGAACTTGGTAATTCCTGACTTGGTCAAGGAGACGCAGAGGCTGACCTCGTCATTGGCGCTGCCGAGCCAGTTGAATTTGGAGGCATCGAACTTGGCGGCCTCGCTGCCTAGCAGGGGATCGAACGCCGCGCCGCGGCTGACCGATCCGATCGTGGTGCCGTCTTTAGGAGCGGCACTATAGATATAATTGGCGAGACGCAGACTAGCGGCGCCCTCCATGTTCCGCGGAATAACGGTGGGGTTGCCGGGGATATACTTGCCCAGGTATCGGGCGATCAGCCGCGCATAGACATCGTAACCGCCGCCGACGCTGTAGCCGATCTGAATGTCGACATTCTTGCCTTTGTAGAATTCCGCCGGGGTTTGCGCCCACGTCGCCGAAACCGGCAGCATGGCGAGGACCGCCACCGTTGCGCCGCGTACGAGAACGCCGAAAGCCATCTTATCCTCCCTGATGAAGCCTGAACCTTGATCCGGTCTGGTTATAAGTCGCTATCTTAATATCCGATCATGTCGACTTTTGTCAGCGTCACTTGGTCGCTGATGCGCGCAGCGGTAGCCAGATGCCAAGCCGTGTAGAGCTCCGGAAATACATCGTCCGATGACATTCCGTCCACCGGAACGACGACTTTGAAGCCCCGCAGGGCGGCGGCGGCGGCGGTATGCAGTACCGAGGTCTGTGCCTGCGTGCCGACAGCGATGACCGTTTTGATACCTTTGTCCTTCAGGGTCTTTTCCAGATCGCTGCCGATGAACTTGTCGGGTCCAAGCGCCGGCAAGACGGTTTCTCCAGCCGCCGGAGCAAGCTCCTTGAGGATGCTGGCCGCCGTGGCGCCGGTTCCGGCGATGCTGTAGATCACCAGCGCGCCTTTGGCGCGACTTTCCGTGATCAGCTTCTCAACTTTTGGCACCGATGCCGCGCAGCGCGGACGCCGCTGCACGGTGCAGGTCTGGGTAGTGAAATCCATCACCAGGAGCGCCGTTTCCTTGGCCTCGATCTTGGCCGGCTTCAGCTGCGGCGGAGCCGGAAATTTCGCCGCGCTCCAGTCGTCGATGATGGTCTGAGCCCGACCCGTGGACCAAGAAAGCGGCGCGATAATCAAGGCCGCGAGTGCGGCGCTCAACAAACTCTGCCGGCTTTTCATCGTTGATCCTTGCGGCGTCACGTCAGATGCAAAAGCTATCACGGCGATCTGTTTGTTCAAAGTAATCTGCAAATCGCGACATTCTGCGGCGCTGCACGCGGCCGGCGGCATGCAAAGCCCTTAGGCGTTTATTGACCGGATGCGCCGCCGCGTTTAGCCTTGGAAGCCTTAAGGAACCTTGTTCCACATAAAAGAACGGTACTTACGAGGAAATGCATGGACGCCGTAGCCAAGACCAAAGCCAAATTCGAGGTGGTGCCGTTGACACCACATATCGGAGCTGAGTTGCGCGGCATTGACCTGCGCGAAAAGCCTGATGCTGACACCATCGGCGCGATCTACCAAGCTTGGCTCGATCATCTGGTCATCATCTTTCCCGGACAGAATTTGTCGCAGGAAGATCTTGTGCGCGTCACCGGCTATTTCGGCGAAATGGGCGATCTGCACCGGCCGCCGAAATACCGTCCGCCCGGCCAGGCCCGGCTGCTTCCGGGCATCATGATGATTTCCAACATCCGCGAGAATGGCGAGCCGATCGGCTCGCTGCCCGACGGCGAGATGATGTTCCATCACGACATGATCCACTCGGAAGTGCCGAGCAAGGCGACATTGCTCTATTCCGTCGAGATACCGTCCGCCGGCGGCAACACGTTATTCGCCAGCGGTTATGCCGCTTATGACACGCTCGATCCCGCGATCCGCGATAAGCTCGAAGGCCGCAAGGCGCTGCATCATTACAACTACGGCTCGGTGCAGAAAGGCGACGACAAGGGCGTCGAGGCTTTCAGTGAATGCGTGCATCCGGTTTTCCGTACTCATGAGGATACAAAGAAAAAGGCGGTCTACGTCAACCGCCTGATGACGGTGAAGGTCGTCGACATGCCGGAAGATGAAAGCGACCGTTTGCTGAAGGCCGTCTACGATCATTCGGAGAAAAAAGAGTTCATCTACGAGCACGTTTGGCATCTCGGCGATCTGTTGCTCTGGGACAATCGTTGCTCGTCGCATGCGCGCACTGATTTTCCATCCACGCAACGGCGCCTGATGCTGCGCACGACCGTCAAAGGCACGGTGCGGCCCTCTTGAGCACGGCCAAGGGCTACGACTACGTCATCGTCGGCGCCGGTTCCGCCGGCTGCGTGTTGGCGAACCGCCTCAGCGAAGACGGCAGCGCCACTGTCCTGCTGCTCGAAGCCGGCGGTCGCGACTGGAATCCCCTGATCCATATTCCGCTCGGCTTGGGCAAGCTGCATGAATACGGAATGTATGACTGGGGCTATCGCACCGAGCCCGAGCCGAATCTGAACAACCGCGAAATCGAGGCGACGCGCGGCAAGGTGCTGGGCGGCTCGTCATCCGTTAACGTCATGGCCTATACGCGCGGCAATCGGAATGATTACGACCGCTGGGCGAAGAATGGCGCCAACGGCTGGTCCTATGCCGACGTCCTTCCGTATTTCAAACGCGGGGAAACCTGGGAGGAGGGGTCAAATACTTGGCGCGGCGGCGGGGGGCCCATCGGTGTGGAATGGGCGAAGACGGGCGATCCGCTTTACACCGCGTGGATCGAGGCGGCCAAAGCCATCGGAATTCCCCATACCAATGACTACAACGCCCGCCAGCAGGAAGGCTTCGGCCGCAGCCAATATACCATCCGCAACGGGCGGCGTTCCTCCGCGGCCAAGGCTTACCTTAGGCCGGCATTGAAGCGGCCAAACCTTGTTGTTGAAACCGGAGCGCATGCAACCCGCGTCTTGATGCAAGGCACGCGTGCGACCGGGATTGAATATCTAAGGAAGGGCAGGACACTTCGTGTCGAAGCCAGTCGCGAGGTGATCCTCGCCGGCGGTGCCTTCAACACGCCGCAGCTTCTCATGGTCTCCGGCATCGGGCCTCCGGCGCATCTGCGCGAGATCGGCATCCAGCCTCTGCTTGATCTGCCGGTTGGGAAAAATCTGCAGGACCATCTTGCGGCGATGATCTTGTTCACCCGGCCCAACGCAGGATCGTTCCGGCACGGGATGCGCTTCGACCGCATGGCCGTCAGCATGATCCGCGCTCAAATGTTCGGCACCGGACCAGCGACGGTAGTGCCCGGCGGATTGCACGCCTTCATCAAGACCCGGCCTGAGCTTGCCGTTCCCGACATCGAATTCATGTTTCGGGGCGCGCCGCCGCACGCGCATTTGTGGTTCCCGGGCTGGAAGCTCGCCTATTTGGATGGCTTCGGCATCCGCCCAACATTGCTGCATCCGGAGAGCCGCGGCGAAATCCTGCTGCGCTCCGCCAATCCGCGCGATCCCATGCGTATCGTCTATAACTTTTTCTCCGCGCCCGGCGATCTGCCGACCCTGCGCCAAGGCTTCAAAATTGCCCGCGATGTCGCCTCGCAGAAGCCGCTCGATCCCTATCGCGGCATCGAGACGGCTCCCGGCGCAGATGTGAAAACCGATGCAGAGATCGATGCCTGGATCAAACGGACTGCCATTACCGCCCATCACCCCTGCGGCACCTGTCCGATGGGAACGGGCGCTGATGCTGTACTTGATCCTGAGCTGCGGGTGCGCGGGGCGGAGCATCTGCGTGTGGTCGACGCTTCGGCGATGCCGGATATCGTGTCCGCCCACATCAATGCCTGCGTGCTGATGATCGCGGAGAAAGCTTCGGACATCATCCGTGGGCGGCCACTGTTGCCGGCGGAGCCGAATGCGTGAGCAAAGGGACCATCGTCAAAATCGCAATGCCGGCGTAAGATAGGTTGTTTCCGACCCAGTCCTGAGTGTTTCCCCTGCCCACGGAAGTTTCCATGAATCGTATGTCTGGCGCTGCCGATATTTCAGCCACCGTGATGAGCGGGGCCGAGGTGCTAAGGCGCGCGCAAAATCTGATTCCGGTACTGCGCGGAAGAGCCGAGGCAGCGGAGAAGATGCGGCAATGCCCGGAGGAGACCATCGAGGATTTCGTCGCCAACGGATTGTTGCGTCTGTGCCAGCCCATCAGCTTCGGCGGTTACGAACTCAACTATGACGTGCTCTGCGAAGTAAGCCAGACGCTGGCGCGTGGCTGCGGCTCCCAGGCTTGGGTGCACATGGTCTTTGCCGATAATACGCTCAAGCTCGCCGCCTATAGCTTGCAGGCGCAGCAGGAAGTTTGGGGCGAGAACCGCAACGCCCGGCTTTCAAACTCCGTCGCGCCGGTCGGCAAGGGACGCCGGGTCGACGGCGGCGTTGTCTGGTCCGGGCGGCATGGATTTTCCAGCGGCGTCGACCACGCCCATTGGGTCATGGCGAGCGGCCACATCGAAGATGGCGGCAAGCGGCAAGCCTGCGCCGTCCTCGTGCCGAAGAGCGACATCACCGTGATCGACGATTGGCACGTCGTCGGCCTTGCCGGCAGCGGCAGCAAGAGCTTCGAGATTAAGGACGCCTTCGTTCCCGAGCACCGCATCCTCGACAAAAAGGCGTCGGACGAGGGAAAAGCGCCGGGCACGCAGCTTTATTCCGCGCCGATCTTCCATCTGCCGCGCGGCGGAATCTCCACCGCCACCTATTGTGCCGTGGTGGTCGGTATTGCCGAAGGCTTTCTGGACGAATATTGCAAATATACCGGTCCACGAAAATCGCGCGGCACGTCGATTGCTGGACTGACAGGCACGCAGATCGTCGTCGGCCTTTCCTCGGCCGAGATCGAGGCGGCCAGCCGGATGTATCTCGGCACGCTTCGCGAGGCCCTCGGCATCCTGGGCAGAGGCGAAAAGGTCACCAAGCTGCAAAATATGCAGGGCCGGCGCAATGCCGCCTATGCGGCGCAGCTTTCGATCGCCGCGGTTCAGCGCCTTTTCAATGCCGCGGGCGGCCGCGCACTCTATACCGACAACGTGCTGCAGCGAATGCTGCGGGACTGTTATGCCGCCGCGGCCCATCATTCGTTGATGTGGGACACCGCCGCGGCAGCCTACGGCCGCGGTCTTCTCGGCGTGCAGGACGAGGATAGTGGCGACTAGCGGGTGAGGCGCCGAATAATTGGGGGAGAAATGATGATGCCATTCGTGACCCGCCGCGCTTTTGCCGCCGCTATTGTTGTTGGCGGGAGTTTTTGTTTCTCTCCGGCACTTGCTGAGTCCGTCGCCGACTTTTATCGCGGCAAGACGGTCACGTTGGTCACCAGCGGCAGCGTCGGCGGCGGCTATGACGTGCTTGCGCGCCTTGTCGCCAAATATATCCCCAAGCATATTCCGGGCAATCCCACCGTGATCGTCAAGAACATGCCCGGAGCGGGCGGCCTCGTCGCTACCAATTACATGTACAGCGTGGCGCCGAAGGACGGCACCGTCCTCGCCAGCCCGCAAAACAATGTTCCGTTCGAGCCCTTATACGGCACCAAGGAAGCCCGTTACGACGCGACCAAGTTTAATTGGATCGGTTCTCCGGCCCCGGAAGTCAGCATCCTCACGGTTTGGCATGAATCACCCGTCAACACGGTGGAAGACGCCCGGCATCATGAATTGATTATGGGATCGTCCGGCCCGAATTCGACGCCGAGTTTCTACGGGAAAATCTTCATGGAGACGCTCGGCGTCAAGTTGAAGATCATCGTCGGTTATCCCGGCCAAAACGATGCATTGCTCGCCATGGAGCGCGGTGAGATCGACGGCTATCCGAGCGCCTTTTACAACTCGCTGATGGCGACGCGGCCAACCTGGATCAAAGAGAAGAAAGTCAAGTTGCTGGTGCAGATCGGCGCCGAAAAGGAGAAGGCGATTTCCGATGTGCCTTTTGCGCGCGACTTGGCGACCAAGCCCGAAGATAAGCTGTTGATCGATCAGGCGGCGGCGCCACTTGCGGTGGGCCGTCCCTATGTCATGCCGCCCGACGTGCCGCAGGAGCGCGTTGACGCCATGCGCGCGGCCTTCCTGGCGACGATAAAAGACCCCGAGTTCCAAGCCGAACAGGAGAAGCTCCAGCTTGGCGCCAATGCCCCGCAAACGGGCGAGCAGATTCAGGCCATTGTCGAGAAGGCGTATAAATCTCCCCCTGAGGTGATCGAGCGTCTTAAGGCGGTCACCGCTCCGTAGGCGGCCGCCCGTACACCGTGAAATAAATAATCGTTGAGGGATGAATGGCCGGAGCGCTCGAGGGAATCCGCGTCATCGAAATCGCCAGCTATGTGTCTGGTCCTTATGCGGGGATGCTGCTGGGTGACCTCGGCGCCGAGGTGATCAAGATCGAGACCCCGGGCAAGGGCGATCCATTCCGCGGCTGGGGCCGCGTCGAATATAGCCCGCCGTTCGGCTCGGTGAACCGTAACAAGAAGAGCGTCGTTCTCGACCTGAAATCGCCGGAAGGACTGACCTCCGCCCGCGCGCTGCTGCGCACCGCCGATGTGCTGATCGAAAATTTCCGCACCGGCACCATGGAGCGGCTGGGGCTTGGATATGAGGACCTGGCGCGCGACAATCCCGGCCTGATCTGGTGCTCGATCACCGGCTTCGGCTCCAGCGGACCTTATGTATCGCGTCCCGGCTACGACACCGTGGGGCAGGCGATGAGCGGGCTCTTGAGCCTTCTGACCGATATGAAAGAGCCGCGCCCTATGGGCATTTCGCTCTCCGACCATCTCTCGGGCATGGTCGCCTGCAATGGCGTCCTTGCTGCTTTGGTCGCCCGCGGCCGCACCGGCAAGGGGCAACGCGTCGACACATCGCTGTTGGAAGCCAGCATTTCCTTTTGCGGCGAGAATGCCGCGCGTTTCTTCGAGAACAGCAAAGTCCCCGGCCGCGGCACCCGCACCCGCGAGGCGCAGGTCTATGCGTTTGTCGCGGGTGACGACAAACCGTTCATCGTGCATCTGTCCTCGCCGGCGAAATTCTGGGAAGGGCTCGCGCGCGCCGCCGGCAAGCCGGAATGGATTACCGACGAACGCTTCGCCACTCGCGAAGCGCGCAGCCGCAATTACGAAGAGTTTAACACAGCGCTGAGCGCCGTTTTCGCCAAACAGCCGCGTAAACACTGGCTGAAGAAACTTCTGGACGAAGATGTCCCCTCGGCGCCGCTCAACACGTTGGCCGAGGTGTTTGACGATCCACAAGTGCAACATCTCGCCATGCGCAAGGATTTGCCCCACAAGCAACTCGGCAGGGTCGGCCTCGTGCGCAACGCGTTGCGGATGTCCGGCACGCCGCTTGAAATTCAGTCCGCCGCGCCGGAACTAGGCGAGCACACCGACGAAGTGCTGGCAGAAATTGCGGCGCGTGAGAAAAGCCGATGATCGAATCCTCGCGCGAGCTGCGCGACGTCTGCGCCATCGCCGGCGCTGGCAACAGCCGGCTCGGCAAGGTGCCAGACGTTTCCAGTCTTGACCTGCTGGTCGAGGCCATGCGCAAGGCCATAGCGGATGCCGGCCTGAAGGTTTCCGACATCGACGGCATTGTCTGCCGCGGCCCGGACGAGTCCTATTGCCATCACCAGCGCATCGGCGAACGCCTCGGCATCAACGCACGATTTTCCACCTCGCTGGATAATGGCGGCGCCAGCCAAATCCTCTCGGTCGCGATCGCGACCATGGCGATCAAGGCCGGGCTGGCGAAGACGGTGATCTGCGGCTATGGCCGCGATTCCTGGTCGCGCACGCATGCCTCCGAAGAAGCCCGTGTGCGCAACGAGACGCGCCCGGATAGCCAGCGCGCGCAGGAATTCGGGCCGGAATATGGATATTTCGGCGCGGTCGCCGCGCACGCCTTCGGCGCCACCCGGCACATGCATCTCTACGGCACCACGCGCGATCATTTCGGCCAGATCGCCGTGGCCTTTCGCGAGCACGCGCTGCGCAATCCTGACGCGCAAATGAAGAAGCCGCTTTCCATCACACAATACCATGAGGCGCAGCAGATCGTCTCGCCCTTCGGGCTGTTCGATTGCAGCTTGCGCAGCGACGGCGCCGGCGCGGTGATCGTCACCAGCCGCGAACGCGCGCGCGACCTGCGCCAGCCGCCGGTACCGATCAAGGGCTTCGGCTCCTTCAACAACCTGCGCGGCTGGTTCGTCGACGACAACATGGTGACGACGGCGGCGAAGCAGAGCGGCGAGAGCGCCTATGCCATGGCCGGCCTCGGCCCTGCGGACGTGGACACGGCGCAGCTCTACGATTGCTTCACTTACATGGTGCTGACGCAGCTTGAGGATTACGGCTTCTGCAAGAAAGGCGAGGGCGGGGATTTCGTCGCCTCGGGCGCGCTGCGCATGGGCGGGCGGCTGCCGACCAACACTTCCGGTGGCCAGCTATCGGAAGCCCATGTGGAGGGCATGCTGCAAGTGGTCGAGGGCGTGCGCCAGATGCGCCACACCTATCCCAAGGAGCGCCAGGTCAAGGACGCGGAGATCGCGTTGGTCTCCGGCCACGGCGGCAATCAGGTCTGCCACTCCACCTTGATTCTCGGGAGGGCGTGATGGAGAAGGCCGCGACGAAACCAAAGCCGATCCCGCGCCCCGCGCCGGAATCCGTGCCCTATTGGGAAGCGGCGAAACAGCATCGCCTGGAGCTTCCACGCTGCCATGCCTGCGGCGAATTCTGGTTTCCGCCCTCGCAAAGCTGCCCGCATTGTCTTGCGGCGGATTTCTCCTGGGAAGCGGTTTCTGGCCGCGGCAAAGTCTTCAGCTTTGTCATCTTCCATCGCGTCTACCATCCGGCCTTCGCGCAGGAGGTGCCCTATGTGGTAGCGCTGGTGGAGCTTGAGGAAGGCCCACGCCTGCTCACCAATATCATCGGCATCTCGCCCGACAAGGTGAGTTGCGAAATGCCGGTGAAGGTCGTCTTCGACGACGTTGCCGAAAGCGTGGCTGTGCCGAAGTTCACGCCGGCCTAAGCGCTCCCAACGCGGAACGATTCACGCGGGCTTGGGTTCCCCTTCAGTCATATCGCGGATGTAAAGGAAGCCCATGGCTATTCGTTCTCTCGCCGGCGTCGTCCTCGCCCTGAGCCTCGCCGGCCTATCTTCGGTCCGCGCGGAGAGCCTGACCGCTGAGCAAGCGGAGCAGGCCCTGCTCGGCAAGCATGTGGATATTTCCTGTGCCGACGGCACCAAGGCTAACGGCCATTACGGCAGGGGAAAGAACTCGGGGATTATCACTGGGACCTATCAGAAGTCCGGCAAGCCGCCAGTCAAGGAGGTCGCGGTCACTCGGCTCGATGGCAGCAGGCTTTGCATGCGCTTTCAGGACGACGACGATGAGAGTTGCTTCGGTGTAACCCGGAACTCTCCTTCGAACTTCAAGTTCACGAAATTCGGCGGCTTGTTCAATGCCTGCGACGTCAACGCGATGACGGCGGCGAAATGATCCTAGCTTACGGCGTGCGTTCGATCACCACATTCTTCAGCGGTTCGCCAGCCATCCGGCGTCGCAGATTATCCAAGAAGATTTTGCTGAAGCCGCCACCGCCGCTCTTGCTGCCGGCGCCGCCCACATGCGGCGTGAGCAGCACATTCGGCATCATCCAGAATGGATGATTGGCCGGCAGCGGTTCTACATCCGTAACATCGAGGCCCGCGCCGGCAATTTTGCTCGCGCGTAGCGCATCAATCAGCGCCGGCTCATCCACCAACTTTCCGCGCGCAATGTTGATGATGTAAGCCGTCGGCTTCATCGCTTCCAACACGTCGCCGTTCAGGATTTTGCCCGTGGTCTCATCATAAGTCAGCGCCAGCAACAAAATGTCCGCCTCCGCAGCGGCAGCCTGCAATTCGCTGCGCGGCCTGATGCGGTCCACATTCGCCATCGGCCCGGTGGCACGGGAGATTCCCGTAACCTGCATGTCGAAGGCCTTCGCTTTGCGCGCGATCTCCTGTCCGATGGCGCCGAGCCCAACCAGCAGCAGATGTTTGCCGGCAAGATTATCCATGGAGGGCGTGACCGCTTCACGCGCCCAGACGGCATCGCTGCGCGCGCGCTCCGTGGCGCCGATTTGGCGCAACAGGCCAAGCATCAGCGCGAAGGCATGTTCGGCGACGGCGAAGGCGCGCAGCCCCGCCGCATTGGTGACGATCACGCCGGACGGCAGCCCGGCGGCGACTGCGTTGTCTATGCCGGAGGTGCTGAACTGGATCCATTTCAAGGCATGGCCGCGTTCGCGGATGATCGCGGCGTTGTCGCGCGTATAAGCCCTGTTCCCGGTAATCAGGATTTCCGCTTGCGGCAGCGCCGCGCGCAGCATGTCCTGATCCAACGCATTGATGGCGGAAATGCCGGGAAACGCCGCAAGGGCGGCTTCAAGTTCGCCGTAGCGCCCGTGCGGATCGAACAAGACAATCTTCATGAACTCCTTCCCGCAATATTGTATCGGCGAGGGAAATGCTGATGGCGACGATACAAGTGCCAGCGGAACCATACATCTGCTGGGGTAACAACGTAAATCGGACACGATGGGCCCTCCTGCGTAAACGCGCGAGGAACCCATTCCTTCAAACCAGCGTTTCATAGAGAGGAACGGTAAGGACGCCCGCTGATGGCTTTGAATGCCGAGGAAGTGGCAAAGCTCGTTGCCGAATATGGCCAGCGCGTCGCGTTGCGCGGCGGCAATGTCTATCGCGCCAAGGCGTACAGCCGCGCAGCCGAAAACCTTGCAGCTCTCACCGAACCGCTCGATCAAGTGATAGCCGAAGAGCGGTTGCGGGAAATTCCCGGCGTCGGCGACGCCATCGCCGACCTCATTGTCAAACTGCACAAGACCGGCTCGGATCCGAAGCTCGACGCCATGCGCAAGGAGATTCCGCCCGGCGTGCTGGAAATGCTTTCCGTGCCGGGCTTGCGCTATGAGAAGGTGCTCAAGCTCTACCAAGAGCTCGGCATTGCGTCGCTCGATGCGCTGGAGGAAGCCGCCCGCGCGGATCGCTTGAAAAACATCAAGGGCTTTGGTCCGGCGCTG
>JAXDOR010000109.1:0-2522 GCA_034668825.1 Alphaproteobacteria bacterium
AAATAGCACCGTCTGTCTGCTCGGTGGCCGATCTACCCAAACGGTAGCCATGGTTCGGGCTATCCGCTATAGAGCGAAGCCAGCCTTTCCGCACTTCCCGATGTGCTATGACGGCACCGCGTGGTGCTCGCCGGGGGGCGTGATCCGGGACGCCCCTGGGCGGCAACATTCGGAGAAGTGGAGGAAATGCGGACCACGGTTCCTTCAATGACGCCCGTTCGCACCCAATCGCTTCCGGAGCAATCCCCTTCGCGTTGGTCGTCCAGGGGCTTTACGCTCCTGAAGGTTGGCCTGTCTGCCCTTGCGGTCGGTCTGGTGCTGCGCGCCGTCGACCTGTCCGCCGCGTGGGAGCGAATGGCCGTCCAAGATTTTTGGTATCTGGTGGCGGCGCTAGGCGTCCTGCTGCTGCAGGTTGGCACCGGCGCACTGCGCTGGCATGTGATCTTGCAAAAGCTAGGGGCGCCCGCCAGGGTGCTGACCTCATTGCAGCTCTATTTCATCGCGGTTTTCTTCAACGTTTGCCTCTGGGGCTCGGTTGGCGGCGACGTCGTGCGCGGATGGTTGTCGTTCCGCGACAAGGTTCCGGCCGAGATCGCGGTGAACTCCGTCATCCTCGATCGGGTAGCGGCGCTTGTGGGTGTGGCCCTGCTCGTGCTGGCCACCACCTCGTATTGGATGGCCCGGTTCGACCATACCGGAGGGGCGTGGGTGCCGGCTGCTGTGGCGGCGGCTGGGCTGTTCGGCATCCTGTTTGTTTCCCAGCTCCATCGGCTGCCGCAATCGTGGCAACATCTGCGGCCGGTGCTGCTGCTGCATTCCTTCGGAACGGCGACCCGGGCGATTTTTCTGCGGCCGGCGGCGGCCGTTCCGACGTTGATCCTGGCGGTTCTCTCGCAAGTTCTGCTGGCGCTTACCGCCTATCTTTTGGCGCGGAGCCTCTCGGTGGGCTTGTCGCTGATCGATTGCCTGGTGCTTATGCAGCCGGTCACGCTGATCACGTCATTGCCCATTTCCATCGGCGGCTGGGGCGTGCGCGAGACCGCAGTCATCGCGATTCTCGGTCTCGTCGGCGTGCCGGCGAGCGCCGCGCTGGCGCTGTCGGTGCAACTCGGCCTGCTCACGATGGTGGTTTCGCTGCCCGGCCTGGTGTTATGGTTCATGATGAAGCCGAAGGATGGGTGATGCGCCAGCCACACGATTGAATGCAAGGGAGCGACGAAACCCATCGCACTTGCCGCCTGATCATCTTCGTGCCCAAATCACTTAATCAACACCGGCAATCATCGCCGCTATGCGATGGATGCCTAAATGTAGATCGGACCCAATCGCGGCCGCCATGCAGATAACGAACTTCTCCTTAAAATACGTGCTCTATAAGATCGTTTGCGGCCTTTATCAGGTATCCGATGTCGGCCGTATTCATCCGATGAGGGAGCGTTCACTTCGCGCCTTGCAGCGCAGCGTGGACTACGTAGAGCGCGTTATGCCAGATGCGCTCGGCTTGGAAAGTCAGCGCGACCTGACCGTATTTGCGTTGCGCGCAGTCAGCATCGAGGGCCATTATCTGGAGTTCGGTGTGTTCACCGGGGGCACCATCCGTTTCATTGCGCGGCGTATCGGTGACCGTATCATCCATGGATTCGACAGTTTCGAAGGCCTGCCGGAGGCGTGGTCGGGCTTCAATCTTGGGGGCAGCGCCTTTGATAGGGGCGGCCGGCTGCCGCGGGTCCCCGGCAATGTGAGGCTCCATCGCGGCTGGTTCAAGGACACGCTGCCGCAATGGCTAGACTCGAATCCCGGGCCAGTCGCCTTCGTCCACATCGATTGCGACCTTTACAGTTCGACGCAAACCATCCTGACCCAATTGGCGAACCGGTTGGTGCCCGGAACCGTGATTCTGTTCGACGAGTATTTCAACTATCCCAATTGGGAACAGCACGAGTACAAGGCCTTCCAAGAATTCGTGGCCGAACGCGAGATCAAGTATCGCTATCTCGCCTTCGCGCGCCAACAGGTGGCGGTTCGTATCGAATCGATTGGCGGTGAATCATCATGAGCGAGCCGATGCAGCTTGCCGCGGACTTGGTCATGAGCCCGGCGGCAGCCAATTTCCACACGATCGAGAGTGTGCTTTCACCGGCGCGCGAGGGTCCGATCGACCTTACGATCTTCATCTCCTGCTACAAGGAAGAGGCATATATCATCACCACGATCGAGACAGTACGGTCTGCCCTCGCGGAAGTCGGAGGGATCAAGTACGAGATCATTGTCGTCGATGATTGTTCAGGCGACCGCTCGGCGGATCTGGTCGAGGAGTATATCCGTACTCACCCGGAGGAGCATCTCCTCCTGCGTCGGAACAGGGTCAATCGCGGGCTTGCGCAGAACTATTTTGATGCCGCGTTTATCGGCAAGGGCAAGTATTATCGGTTGATTTGTGGCGATGATGCCGAGCCAAAAGACACGATGGTGAACGTGTTCCGCCACCTCGGGGAGGCCGACATCCTGATTCCGTATTATGT
>JAXDOR010000110.1:0-10937 GCA_034668825.1 Alphaproteobacteria bacterium
GCTTCGAGCAGCGTCAGCCCAAAACCCTCATTGCGCGAGGTGAAAGCATAAATCGCGATGCGCTGATACCAGAGCGGCACTTCTTCGATCGGCAATTCACCAAGGAAGCGCAGCCGATCCGCAAGCCCCGCGGCTTTGACGCGATCTTGCAGTTCGCCGGCGAAGGAACGCTGATCCATGGCGACCGGCCCGATGACCGCCGCAGTGAAGTCCGGGTATTTCGGCAGCAGCCGGCACATCGCGTCGACAAAGACGTCGGTGCCCTTTTGCCGCCTGACGCGACCGAAACATCCGATGCCGAATTTCCCCGGAAGACCGGTGGCGGCGAAGGCGGCCGCGCGGTCGGCGGGCGGGCGATAGAGGTCCGTGTCAATGCCGTGGAGAATGACCGTGGACGGACGCTTGAGATAGGAAGCGGCAGCGTCGCTGGTCGCGATCACCGCATTCATGCGGGAGATCAGGAAGCGCGTGATCCAGGTGTGATGGCGCTGACCCGCGGAAGTAAAAATCAGGGCGAGGCGCCAACCCAAGAGCTTCAGCAGCAGCCCGATGATCATCTCGTTGTTGCGCCGCGCGTGCCAAATGCGCGGGCGGCCTCCATGAGGACGCCTCCACAGCCGCAGCAGATCACCGAAGCTTAGCCGCAATATGCCAGCGGGCGCGTCACGCCCAAGCCAAGCGGCGTTGAGCCGCCGCGCCAGGCGAGGCGCGATCATGCGGTTGGTCGCCGTCACACCGGAATAGCGCCAATGCAGGTTGGGAATAATGACCTCAAGCCCGGTCAATGATTGGTCGTCCATCGTCCCCCAGCGCCCATTCTCACCACCGTCATATACGCGGCGTTAAGCATAGTCACCAGACGACGCGGCACGAAACCGGACCTTCACCTCAGTTCCTGTAGAGCTTTAGCCAGCTCATCAGAGACGAACAGATGACCATTCTGGTTACGGGCGGAGCCGGCTATATCGGCAGCCACATGGTTCACGAGCTGGCGGATTCCGGCGAGCGCGTGATCGTGCTCGACAACCTCTCGACCGGATTCCGCTCGGCACTGCCGGCGACTGTTCCGCTTTTCATCGGCGATACCGGCGACGAAAAATTCGTTGCTTCGCTTCTTGGCGAGCACGAAGTCACCGCCATCATTCACTTCGCTGGCTCGATCGTGGTGCCGGATTCGGTGCGCGATCCGCTCGGCTATTACCGCAACAACACCGCGAATACCCGCTCGCTGCTGGAAGCAGCGGTGAAAGCGGGCGTTCGCCAGTTTATTTTTTCATCCACCGCGGCAGTGTACGGTAATCCGGACACTCTCCTGGTCAGCGAAGACTCGCCGACCAAACCGATGTCGCCTTACGGCACCTCCAAGCTGATGACGGAGATCATGCTGCACGATGTGGCGGCGGCGCATGACTTCAAATATATCATCATGCGCTACTTCAATGTCGCTGGCGCCGATCCGAAGTCACGCACCGGACAATCGACGCCGACGGCGACGCATCTCATTAAAGTTGCCATGGAAGCGGCGCTGGGAACGCGGCCGAAGCTCGACGTCTACGGCACAGATTATCCGACACCCGACGGCACCGGCATCCGGGACTACATTCACGTCAGCGACTTGGCGCGGGCGCACTCCGCGGCACTGGCATATCTTCGCCGCGGCGGCGCCAGCATGACCTTCAACTGCGGCTATGGTCATGGCTATTCCGTGCTCGAAGTCATCGAATCCGTCAAACGCGTCGCCGGGCGCAACTTCGCCGTCCACATGACGGGGCGGCGGCCAGGCGACCCTGCGGGCCTCGTTGCCGACGTCAGTCGCATCCGGACCGTGCTCGATTGGTCGCCCCGACACGACAATTTGGACACCATCGTTGCGCATGCGCTGGCCTGGGAGAGCCGGCTCATGGACACGCAAAAACCCGCTGGGCTCCGGTCCATCCCCGCTTAAGATAAGAGCGGCGGGGCCGACCGGCACATCGCACCTACCTGGTTCTTTTAACTTGAAAAATCCGCCTCAGACGGGCAAGAAACAGGCCCGATGACGCCGGCGGCGTCAGGCCACAACGGGCACCGAGGCAAATGCTCCTCGAAACCCGATGGATGGCGGATGGCTGAACCGATTTCAAAATCTCTGCTGGCAGACCCTTACCGTGCTGTCGCCTTGATCCGGCGATTGCTGGGTGAATATGCGCGCCGCCACCGCAAAAGCTATGCCCTCGCCTTCGCGCTGGCAGGCATTGCCGCGGCTTGCACCGCGCTCCCGGTCTATCTGCTCAAGAACGTCGTCAACATCGCTTATGAGGAACAGGATCTCCAGGCCATCGTCATCCTCAGCGCCGTCATCGCCTTGCTATTCATCGTCAAGGGCGCGGCTACTTATGGGCACATCCTCGTCCTGTCGCGTATCAGCAACAATATCGTGGCCGAAAACCAGCGGCGCATGTTTGCTAAATTGATGCATGAAAGCCTCGGCTTCCATGCGCAGCATCATTCGTCCGAATTCGTCGCCCGCCTGACACTCGCGGCCACCTCGGCGGGTCAGGTGCTTAATCTGCTCATCTCGGCGATCGGCCGCGACTTCCTCTCATTGGCCTGCTTGCTCGCCGCCATGTTCGTTCTGGATCCACTGATGACGCTCGGCAGCCTGATCGTGGCGCCGCCGGCGATACTGTTGCTGCGCACCATGATCCGCCGCATCCGCAACATCGCCAAGACCCAATTCACCGGCAGCACGCGCATCCTGGAGACGATGCAGGAGACTCTTCAGGGTATCCGCATCGTCAAGGCGTTTTCCCTCGAAGATGTGATGCAGGCGCGGCTGGATGCCAACGTCGGCGAGTTCGAACGCGAGTCCAACAAAATGGCGCGCGTCGCCAACCGGGCGAATCCCTTGATGGAAACGCTTGGCGGTTTGGCCATTGCGATCGCTCTTGTCTATGGCGGCTATCGCGTCATCAGGACGGGGGCGACCCCCGGTGAGTTCTTCGCCTTCATTACCGCCTTCCTGCTGGCTTATGAGCCCGCCAAACGCCTTGCCCGTCTCAACATCGATCTCAGCAGCGGTCTTGTGGGAATTCGCATCCTGTTCGATATCCTCGACAGTCCGGCGACGGAACCGTCCGACGTGGACCGGCCGCCACTGGCGCTGACAACCGCCCGCATCGAATTTTCCGATGTGTCCTTCCAGTACCGGCCCGGCGAACCCGTCATCCGGAAATTATCTTTTGTCGCCGAACCCGGCTTGGTCACGGCCCTTGTCGGGCCCTCCGGCGGGGGAAAATCGACGATGCTCAACCTGATCTTGCGCTTCCATGAGATCGATAGCGGCGCGATCACCATCGACGGACAGAATATCGCCGGACTATCGCGCGAGTCGCTGCGGCGGCAGATCGCTTATGTCGGCCAAGACGTATTCCTGTTCCGCGGCTCGATCCGCGACAACATCGCTTTCGGCAAGACCGGCGCCAGCGACCAGGAAATCATCAGCGCCGCGCAGGCCGCCTGCGCGCACGATTTCATCATGGCTTTTCCGCGCGGCTACAATACGCCGGTCGGCGAGCATGGCTTGCAGCTTTCCGGCGGCCAGCGCCAGCGGGTCGCGGTCGCGCGGGCTTTGATCAGGGATGCGCCGATCATTCTGCTGGATGAGGCTACCGCCTCGCTCGATCCCGAATCCGAGCGCCAGGTGCAGCTCGCAATCGAGCATCTCTGCCAGGACCGCACCACCTTGGTCATCGCGCATCGGCTGCATACGGTGACCCATGCCGACCGTATCCACTTCATCGAAGATGGCTCGATCGTGGAATCCGGCCGCCATGACGAACTGTTGCGCAAGAGCGGACGCTACGCGTCGTTCTATCGCTTGCAATTCAAAGAGCAGCAACAGCTACCGATGGCCGCCATCGCCTCCTCGGCTTGAGCTGCGAGCGACTTGGCTTTGCTGCTGTTCGACCGTGCGACTAGGTCAGACCCTCTGCCTTCAAGGCTTCCTGCACCTTCGGGCGTGCGGCGATGCGATCGGCATAGGCTTTAACGTTGGGCCATTGGCCGATGTCGATCCCGATACGGCCAAGCCATCGCGATACCGTATAGAGATAGGCGTCGCCGACAGTGAATTTCTCGCCGTGCAAATATTGATGGTTGGCGAGATGCCCGTCGACATACTTGAAGTGCTTAGCCAAGTTTTCCTTGGAAATGGTCTTGTATTCCTCCGGCGTGTTCGGCTTGAACACCGGACCGAATGACTTGTGGATCTCCGAGGTGATGAAATTGAGCCACTCCTGCACGTGGTAACGATCCGGCGTGCCGCAGGCCGGGATAAGACCGGCGCCGGGATTTTTGTCGGCGATATATTGAACAATCACGGGGCCCTCGGTCAGCCGCTGGCCGTCGTCCAGCTCGAGCACGGGCACCACGCCTTTCGGATTGATCTGCCAAAAATCGGCGCCGCTTTTGGTCTTCTTGGCCTTGTTGTCGACCTGTTCGAGATCGAACTTGGCTCCGGTCTCCCGCAACACGATATGGGGCGATAGCGAGCAGGCGCCTGGCGAGAAATACAGCTTCATCTTCAATTCTCCTGTTGCAGAAATTGTCGGCGTGATCCGTCGGCTCCTGCCATATAAGGCCATGGCACGCATTTGCCAGAGCCGCCAGCCTCGCTGTTTTATGCGGCGCAAATATGCGATGGGTCCTGCGGCAGATAGGGCTTGGGGAATCACCTATGGACGACACACCTATTCTGGTTGAGGTGCGCGAAGGCTACTGGGTCATCACGCTCAACAGGCCGCAGCGCCTCAACGCCTTTACCGAATCCATGCACCACGCGCTGCGTGACGCCTTGTCCGAGGCGGAAGAGGATTCGTCCTGCCGCGCGCTGTTGTTGACCGGCGCCGGCCGTGGCTTCTGCGCCGGACAGGATCTCAACGACCGCCTGGCCAAACCGGGGGAGACCACGGTGCTCGGCGGCGCCCAAGAAGAATATTACAACCCGCTGGTCCGCAAATTGCGTGCGCTGCCCTTCCCCGTCGTCGCCGCCGTCAACGGCGTTGCCGCCGGCGCCGGCGCCAACATCGCGCTGGCCTGCGACATCGTGCTCGCGGCGCGTTCGGCGAACTTCATCCAGGCTTTTAGCAAGATTGGATTGGTTCCGGACTCCGGCGGTACCTGGACGCTGCCGCGCCTGGTGGGGCCGGCACGGGCGCGCGGGTTGATGTTGCTGGCCGAGCCGCTGCCGGCGGAAAAGGCGGAAGCCTGGGGCGTGATCTGGCGCGCCGTGGATGACAGCGCGCTGATGGCCGAAGCGGAAAAACTCTGCGTACATTTGGCCTCGGCGCCAACCATCGGACTTGCGTTGACTAAGCGCGCGCTCGACGCGTCATGGGGCAACGATCTTCCCACGCAGCTCGATCTTGAACGCGACTTTCAGCGCGAGGCAAGCCTGACGCCGGATTACGCGGAAGGCGTGCGCGCCTTCATGGAAAAACGAAAGCCCAACTTTACCGGCCGCAAGCCTGCTTGATCCGCCGCATCACACCACCACGGTCAGGCGCTTCGCCGCGCGGGTGACGCCGGTATAGAGCCAGCGGTCGCGGCTCTCCGGGAAGGCAAAGGATTCGTCGAACAGAACCACGTCGTTCCATTGCGACCCCTGCGCCTTATGCACCGTGAGCACATAGCCATAGTTGAATTCGTCGTAGGGCTTGCGCTGCTTCCAATCGAATTCCTCGATCACGCCGGTGAAACATTCCGGACGCACCGAAACCTTGACCGGCTTGTTGCCGATCAGCCCGCTGGTATCCTCGTCTGGCAACAGGCGCATGGTGATCAACCGCGAACGCGAGCTGCCGCGCTGCTTCACCAGCCAGAGGCTTCCGTTGAACAATCCCTTTTTACGATTGTTGCGCAGGCAGACGAGCTTGTCGCCCGCAACCGGCAGCGCGTCATCGAGACCGCGCCGCTGCCGCATCCGGGTGTTGTAGGCATGGCGCGTCGCATTGCGCCCGACCAACACCTGGTCAGCATCGAGCACTCGTTGCGGATCGAGTTCGTCCTTGCGCACGACTTGGCTTAGGCCATAGGTGCCCGGCGCCAGACTTTTGCCGGCGCGGATATCCATGGATAAACGAATGATCGGATCGTCCTGCGCCTGGCGGTGCACCTCTTCCAGCATGGCGTCGGGCGCCACGTCGGTGAAGAAACCGCCGCCTTGGATCGGCGGCAGCTGCGCCGGATCGCCGAGCACCAGCACCGGCACGCCGAAGGACATCAGATCACGTCCAAGCTCGGCGTCGACCATGGAACATTCGTCGATGATAATCAGCTTGGCCTTCGACGCGGGCGCATCCTCCCAGAGCACGAAGCTCGGCGTCTCGTCGCCGGATTCCCGCGTCCGATAGATCAGGCTGTGGATCGTGGAAGCGCCGTCGCAGCCTTTGCTGCGCATCACCGAAGCGGCCTTGCCGGTGAAGGCGGCGAACAGCACCTTGCCGTCGATGCTTTCCGCGATGTGCTTGGCGAGCGTGGTCTTGCCGGTGCCGGCATAGCCGAACAGGCGGAATATCGCGCCTTTATGCTGCCCCGGCTTCGTCTTCAGCCACTTCGCCACCGACGTCAGCGCGGCGTCCTGATGGGGCGTGAAGATCGGCATGCAATGGACGGACCGCCAAGACGAGTAAGGAAAGCGAATCCGATACTAGAGCATGACCGGCGCTGGTGGAATCCAGTCATACCCGGAGACTCATGCGGGCGGCCTCGCTCAGCCGCCGTGGCCCTCGAGATGTTCCGGGTGGTCCTTGTAAAGCTTGGCGATAAATCCGGAATCGTCGATCTCGCGCAGGAAGTTGAAGTTCCACAACGCCAACGGATGGATTCGCTTGGCATCGCCGTTCTTTTCGTCTTGCTTGAGCGCCTCCTGATAGACATTGGCGATGGCGTCGAGGCCGGGATAAAGCTTCGGCTCCAGGCGCGGCGCGAGATCTTTGTAAATCTTCTCCGCCATGTCGTAATCCAGATCGCCCTCCTTCTTGTGTCTTGCCATCAGGATTTTGATGGTCTCTTCGCGGTTGATCTTGAAATAGGCGATGCCCTCGAGCACCGACTTGATTACCCGTTTGACCACGTCCGGCTTCTCGTTGACCATTTTCATGGACGACGAGATCGTCATGAAGAATATCATCGGCTGCGCCGGGATATCGATCACCTTGAGGCCTTTGCGGCGCGCCTGTTCGCGCCGCGGCTCGTTGACGAAGCAGGCATCGACATCGCCGTCGGTCACCATCTGCAAAAGGCTCTTACCTTTCACGTTTTTGGCGCCGGTCGGGTCTTCATCCCTTTTTTCGGTGATGAGTTCGACCTGATCGGTGTCGGGATCGAGGCCGGCTTGCTTCAGGTAGAGCCAGGTGTTGAGGCCGGGATGCCGGCCGCGGTTGCCGAATTTGCGCTTGCGCACGTCTTCCAGCTTGTCGATGCCGATGTCGGGGCGGGTGATCAGCGTCAGATTATTCTTGCTCACGGTCTGGCCGAGATAGGCCCAGGTGTCGCCGCGCGCGCGCGCCGCATATGTCGAAACATGGTTGCCGGAGACAAACTCGACTTCGCCCTTGGGCACCAGTTCGTGGGCGTCACCGCGGCTGATGATTTTATCGAAATCGACGTCAAGACCATTTCGTTCCCACGCGCCGGATTCCGCAATCACATGCATCAGCGCCAAATGGCTCGATGAGCGGTAGGGAAACTGAATATGGTCCATTCTCGATTCCTTCTTTGATAGGTTTGTTAGAACTTCAGCATGTCCGTGCGCGTGAGTGTCGAATTCTCGCTGACCTGCGAACCGTTAGCGAGCTGCCAGATCGAGAACTGTTCCTGATAGGCGGTTTCCGCCGGCATGGTGTCGATCGGGACGATGGCCTTGAAGCCACGCTGAGCCGCGCCCAGCGCGGTATAGAGCACGGCGCTGTTGGCGGAAGTGCCGATCAGCACCACCGTATCGATGCCCTTGTCCTTCAGCATCTTGTCCAAATCGTTGCCGGAAAATTTGTCGCCGCGCCCCCGCATAACCGGTTCGCCCGCGATGGGCTCGACCACCTTTACGATGTCGGACTTCTCCATGTTGGACGTATAGGTGTGGACCACGAACATGCCTTTGGCGCGCGCATCGGCGATAAGCTTTTGCGCGCGCGGCAGCACGGCAGCGCAACGCGCGCGCTTGTCCGGCGTGCAGCTTTTACCGTTGAAATCCATGCTGATCAGCGCGGTCTTTTTCGGATCGAGAGTCACAGGCTTGATCGCCGGCGGCGGCGGCGCCTTGATGGAGTCCCACTCCTGCAGGATGTCCTGGGCGTGGACGGCGCCCGGCAACACGCAGGCGAGCGCCGCCGCAAGCACGATGGCGGTTAGCAGAGCGGCCTCGACTGGTTTTCTCATTCTTCTGCCTGCCCGCTCAGATTGGCCGCCGGAACCAATTCCGGGCGTTCTCGGACAGGATCTTCTTGCGCCCTTGCTCCGAGATGGCGGGATCGAAAGCCCAGTTGAGCGGGTCGAAGGTCGCATGCGGCCAGTCCGACGAATACAGCAGCATGTCTTCGCCGTTGCAGAGTTCCATCAGCATCTTGAAATGCTTGGGATCGCGCGGAAAACAAACCGGCTGACTGGAGAAGCGTATATTGGTCTCGAAATATTCGCTCGGCAGCTTGGACAGGAAGTGCTCGCCGCTTTCCAATTTACGTTCGGTCAGCTTGATGTCGCCGGGATGAGCCAGATAATAATCGTCGGCGCGGGCCTTGAACTCCGGTATCCACCAGAACCCGCCCTCTTTCATGATCACACGCAAGGTAGGGAACTTGTCGAACAGCCCCTGCATGATCATGCTGCCGACATAAGCCATCGAGATCGACACCGGCGAGATGCCCACCAGTTCCGCCCAGGTGCGCGTGCCCTGATGCAGAGGCGTCATCTGCTGATAAAACGTGCCCACGTGAGAAGTGACGACGAGATCGTGGTCAACCGCTGCCTGGAAAATGGGATCGTGTTTCGCGGTTCCAATCGGCTCGTAGTTGCCGCCGAACTCGGTAAAGATGGAGACAAAACCGGGGTGATGCGCGACGCGGCGGATTTCGGCCGCTCCCGCCGCGGGATCGCGGTGATTGATCATGATCTCGCATTTGATGCGTGGACTGGCCGGCATGACCTCGGTCGCGAGGAAATCGTTATAGGCGGAGCAGACCGCTGACAGCATCGCCGAATGGAACATGCTCTGCGGCCGCTGGAAGCCCGGCGCGAGAACGACCGTCTCGACCCCGATTTCCTCGATGACGCGAAGGACGTCCGCCGCCGTGCCCGCGCGCCCCTGTGTCTCCTGCCCCGTGCCCTCCAAGCCAATCGCATATTTCGGCGTGTAGTCGCCGCCCACCGGCGGATATTTGGTGAGCTCGCTCTTGAACGGCTCCTTCATGAACTGCCGCAGCACCTGCCAGTCGGGAATGAAGTGGAAATCCGTATCTACGACCTTGTAGGCCCGCCCGCGCGGATCAATTGCAACGGGCTTGACGCGCGTGGCGTGCTCGCGCTTGGGATCAGCTATCAGGTTCATAGGTCTCTCCTGCGAGCGCCTGCCATCTCGGCCGATCAGACCCGCACCACCACTTCGTCACCGTCCACCGTAATCTCGTAAGTGCGCAACTGCTGACGCGGATCGGCTTCGAGTTTGCCATTGCCAAGTTGCCAATTCCAATGGTGCCAAGGGCAGCGGACCACGCCTTCTTCGACCACGACCTCCCCCTCGCACAGCGATGCGCCCTTATGCGGGCACTTATTGGCGACTGCGTAAAGTTTGCCGCCGGCACGAAACACAGCAATCGTCCGCTGGCCCGCCTGCACTGCGATGCCCTTGCCCTCCGGGATTTCATCGACTTTGCCGACCACGTACTCTGCCATAACGCTCAAGGCCCACAGGCGGCTTGCAGCCCTTGATACGGGTGCTACAATTTTCGACATCCGTTACGAATTTCAATTCTCGCAGAGTCCCCGACCAATGTCTAGGGTGGCAACGGTTGCGGCAGACGGCGGTCTCGGGCAAAGTGCCTGTATGTTATTGCGCCATTAGGCAAACCTACATTGATGTCCAAGCCCGCCCGAACCGACAAACCCAAAGCGAAAAGCAAACGGGAGGGAGCGCTGCCGCGCCACGGCAACCGCTCCATCGTTGTCGCCGTGTCGCTGTTACGTGTCATCGCCTCGCTTGGACGGCCGGCGACCCTTACTGAAATCGCATCGGCGGCTCGCATGTCGGCGCCGCGCGCGCACCGCTATCTGCTCGGCCTCGCCAATACCCGCCTTGTGGAGCACAGCACGATCAGTGGCCGCTACGACCTCGGCTCCGAGATCGTGGAACTCGGCGTGGCGGCGCTGGGCAAGGTAGACGCGGTGCGCTTTGCCAGCGAGGCGTTGACGCCGCTGGCGGAGAAGACGGGGCTGGCCGCGATCATCACCGTGTGGGGCACCAACGGGCCAACCGTCATCCGTTGTGAACACGCGGAACTGGCGTCGGCGGTACGGGTGCGCGAGGGGCGCAACTTGTCGCTACTGCTCAGCGCGTCGGGGCGCATATTCCTAACTTACCTCCCGAACTCCCTGGTCGCCCCGTTCGTGGCGCGCGAACTCAAGGCAGCGGATAAGGGCCTGCCGAAATCGGAAGCTGTCAACAAGGAGTTGGAAGCCTTGCGTGCTGAAGTGCGCAAGCATGGCCTCGGCCGCGGCATCGGCGAGGAAACTTCCGCCGTCGCGGTACTAGCGGCGCCGGTATTTGGCGCCAACGGCAGGCTGGCGCTTTCCATTGCGCTGGTATCGTCCGTTGGAGGCTTCGACACCAGCTACAAGGGCGAGCCCGCCAAGGCGCTGAAGCAGGCAGCGGCGGAGCTGTCGCGGCGCCTTGGGTATTCCGGCAA
>JAXDOR010000111.1:0-5422 GCA_034668825.1 Alphaproteobacteria bacterium
GATCGGCCATAGTTTTGGTGCGGCGGTTGCGGTTTATGCCGCCGGCACTGATCCGCGTTTTGCGGCGGTGATTTCATCCTGCGGCTGGGGACATGGCGAGCGGAAATTCCGCGGCCAGCATCCGGGACCGGAAGCCTGGGAAAAGTTCACCAAGATGCTGGAGCGCGGCCGCGAGCACAAGGCCAGGACCGGCGAAGCTCTTTGGGTGTCGCGTTGGGAGGTGGTGCCGATCCCCGAACACCTGCGCAAGAATCTTTCGGCAAAGTCGCAGATGCAGGTGCCGGTGGAAACCGCGCAGAGCATGTATGATTTCCGCGCCGAGGAAGTGGTCGACAAAATCGCCCCCCGCCCGCTGATGCTGCTGCACACCGCGGACGACCAGGTAACCCCGACCGAGCAGTCGTTGCGCATGTTCGAACGCGCCAAAATGCCGACCGAGATGTATTTGATTACCGGAGAATCTCATTTCCCGCTCGCCGGCGAGGGCAAGCCGGCGCGCGAACTGATCAAAGGCTGGCTCGACCGCTTCTTTCCGCTGAATTCCTGATGCACGGCACCCGCACGGCAGGTGTGGGATGAGCGAAATCTCAATTCGCGTTTCCGCTACGGAGCTGCGCGATTTCGCTACCGCGATCCTGCAAGCCGCCGGCGTCGAGCGGGCGCTCGCCGAGGAATGGGCGAAGGTTCTGGTCTGGGCCAATTTGCGCGGTCATGACTCTCACGGCGTGCTCCGCATTCCACGCTATTTGGATTTGCTGCGCCGAAATGCCATCAATCCCAAGCCGAACATGCGCATCGAGCGCCGCGCCGGCGCGATTGTCGTGCTGGAAGCCGACCGCGCGCCCGGCGCCGTCGCCATGTCCCGCGCCATCCAGGAAGCGATCGCCTGTGCGCGCCGCGTGCATGTCGGCTGGTGCGCGGCACGCAACATCACCCACGCCGGCGCCATCGGTTATTTCGCGCGGCAGGCGGCGGAGGCCGGCATGGCCGGCATTGTGATGACGGCCTCCGGTCCGATGATGGCCTATCATGGCGCGCGGGTGTCAGGAGTGTCGACCAATCCGCTCGCGATCGCGGTGCCCGGAAAGACGCGGTCGTTTCTCCTCGACATGTCCACTTCGAATGTCGCGATGGGGAAAGTTTTGGATGCGCGCGATAAAGGCGCTGCGATTCCTGCCGGATGGGGGCTCGATGCGGCGGGGTGGGACACCACCGATCCGGATAAAATCGCGACTTTGCTGCCGCTCGGCGGGCCGAAGGGGTCCGGTCTCTCGCTGATGATCGAGTGCCTCGCCAGTCTGGCGGTCGGAAACCCGCTGATCGTGCAGGCGCTGACCAACAACAACTCGGGAGACAGTCCGGTTCTCAACGGCGTGGCAATTGCCGTCGATCTCTCGGCGCTCGGCGATGCGGACGCGTTTATGAATGAGGTCGAACAGCTTGGTGCTGCGATTCAGGAATTGCCGCGGGCGAAGGGTGTGGAGAAAATTCTATTGCCGGGCGAACGCGGCGATGGGATTCATCACGAGCGCGAAGCCGCCGGCATTCCGATTCCGAAAGGCACGTGGTCGCGGTTGCTCGCTGCCGCTGCGAGTGTCGGCGTCAAACCGCCCGGCCAAGTATCCGAATAAAGCTCGCGCGCACGCGCCGCTGCAGGTCGGCAAGATGTGCATCGAGCGTTGCGAAGTCGGGAAGCCCGGCCGCGCGGGCAAGGAGGCCAAGCAGACCCGCGCCCGCCGCTTTGGGATCGAACGGTCCCGGCAGGCATAGCCGAAGAATTTGCGTGAGGTCATGATAGAGCTGCGCGGCGTGACGCAGCACCTCGGAATCCTCCGGAGACAGCAGGCCTAACCGCGTCGTCTTTTCCAAAACCCGTGCGGTCGAGGTGTCGAGAATATCTGGATACTTCTCCGCGTGGACGAGCTGCAGATATTGCGCGGCAAACTCCACGTCCACCAGCCCACCGGCTGCGTATTTGAGTTCCCAGCGATCCTTATCGCCCTTCTCTGCTGCAATCGCCGCCCGCATCTCAATGACGTCGGCCGCGACGCTCTCCGCATCGCGCGGGCGGCCGAGTACGTCGCGAATTGTCTCCGTCACTCGTTCGCCGAATCCGGGAGAAGCCGCCACCACTCGCGCACGCGTGAGCGCCATGTGCTCCCAAGTCCACGCCTCGTTCTCCTGATAGTCCGCAAATGCTTGCAGGCTGGTGGCAAGCGGTCCCGCGCGTCCGGACGGCCGTAGCCGCATATCGACCTGATAAAGCGCGCCGTAATTGGTCTGGGTCGTGAGCGCGCTGATGAACCGCTGAGTGAGGCGAGCGAAATACTGCGCACCATAGAGCGGCCGGGCGCCATCCGATTCCGGATGGTCGGGGTCGAAGTCGTAAATAATAATGAGATCGAGATCGGATGTCGCCGTCATTTCGCGGCCGCCGAGCTTGCCCATGGCGACCAGCGCAACGCGCTGGCCTTGTATGCGGCCGTGACTCGCTTCAAATTTATCCTTGACGGTCTGGCTGAGCGCGCGGATCAGCACGTCGGCGAGCCGCGCGAACGCCTCCCCTGCCTGCTGGGCCGAAACGGTCCCCGACAGAATACGCGCGCCGATCAGAAACATATGTTCCTGCCCGAACATGCGGATGCGGTCGAGAAAATCTTCGTTGGAGAGCGACTGCTCGAGCGAGCGCGAGAGTTCCGTGGAGAGCTTGTCTTCATCCGGCAGCGCGCCGAAAAATGCCGGATCCAGCAACGCATCCATGGCTTGCGGATAGCGCGCCAGAATGTCGGCGAGCCGTGGCGCGGTGCCGAGCGTCAGCGCCACGATGGCAAGCAGATCGGGATTTTGCCGCAACAGCAGAAACAGCCGACCGCCGCCCTGCAAGCCGCTCAGAAAACGATCGAAGGCGACGACCGCCGCATCCGGATTTTCCGAGCGCGCCAGCTGCTCGAGCAATATCGGCACCAGTTCCTTGAGATGCTCGCGCACGAATGTGCTCTTGAGGGAGCGCGGCCCCCCGGAGAGCCAATTGCGAACCATGGCGGAGATTTCCAGCGGCTTGCGAAATCCAAGCGCCACCAGATTGTCGAGTGTCTCGCTGTCGTCCCTATCGCTGGGGAAAACCAGCGCACGCTGCTGAGCGGCTGCCGCCGGCGCTCCCTCAAATAGTTTGGCATAATGCTGCTGTACATGATGCAGATGCCCGACAAAGGCCGCAGCAAAAGCCTCGCGGTCCGGGTAGCCGAGGAAGCGGGCAAGGCGGGCGAGCGCGTCGGAATCCGACGGCAGAGTATGAGTCTGTTCGTCATTGACCATTTGCAGCCGGTGCTCGACCGTGCGCAGAAAACAATAGGCGGCCGTGAGATCCGCGCGCGCATCGCGGCCGACCCAGCCGCCGTCCGCCAATTGGGCCAGCGTCGTCAGCGTGCCGCGGTCGCGCAGTTCCGGATGCCGGCCGCCCGCGATCAACTGCTGCGTCTGCGCGAAAAATTCGATTTCGCGAATGCCGCCGCGGCCGAGCTTGACGTTGTGACCTTCCACCGCGATTTGATCGTGACCGCGATAGGCATGGATTTGCCGCTTCATCGCATGGACGTCGGCGACCGCGGCGTAATCAAGATATTTCCGCCAGATGAAGGGCGTAATGTTTTTCAGAAATGTTTCACCGGCTGCGATATCGCCGGCGCAAGGTCGCGCCTTGATCAAAGCGGCGCGTTCCCAGTTCTGTCCTGAGCTTTCGTAGTAATCGAGCGCCGCCGGTGTCGACATTGCGATCTGGGTAGAGGCAGGATCGGGCCGCAGCCGCAAATCCACGCGGAACACGTAACCATCCGCGGTGCGCTCCTGCAAAAGCTTCACGAGGCTGCGTGTCAGCCGCACGAAAAAAGTGGACGGTTCGGTAGTCGGCAGCAGCCTCGCCGCCGCCGGATCAAAAAGAATAATGAGATCGATGTCGCTGGAATAATTGAGCTCGAAAGCGCCCATCTTGCCCATTGCCAGCACGATATAGCCGCTGCCCGCGTCCGTGAGAGCAGCACTGGGAGCGAGCTTGTCCTGCTGCACGGCTTGGCCGAGCAGGAATCGCACCGACGCGCAAAGCGCGGTATCGGCTACTTCGGTCAGCGCGCGCGTCGTCTCCCGGACGCTCCAGACACCGCCGATATCGGCGAGCGCGATCAGGAGCGATGCTTCCGACTTCATGCGCCGCAACAGGCGCATAGCGGTGGCCATATCCGCCGCCGCGGCGACCTGGCGCGCAGTTTCCGCAAGCCGCGCCGGAAGACGTTGGTCCGGATCCGATTGCAATACCGTGAGAAGGCGCGCCGGATTGGCTTTGATCAGATCCCAAAGATAGGGCGAGTTGTCGGCCAGCGCCTCGACCAATTGCGCTGCCAGCGGCGCGGCCGCGAACAATTCCTGCAGCCCGCGCCCCTCAGCCGTCGAGCCAATGCCTGCAAGCCATTCGGCCACCAGCCGCTTGGCCGCAGCCGGGGCGGACGCAAGCGGCGCGCGCCGAATGCCGGTCGCAAGCGCGCGATCCGCAGCCGCGGTCCTCACGTTGTCCATTGAATTTCCGGCGTCATTCATTGCAACGCTCGATACAGACTTATTCCGTCTGCCGAAAGTTTAGGATGCCGACAGCGGGGACGCCGATGCGCGCGGAAGCGCGAGGATGGCGCGCAGCCCCGGACGATTGTCCTCCAGCTTCAGTTCGCCGCCATGCAGCCGCGCGACCGCGGAAGCCAAGCTCAGTCCCAGCCCCGAGCCGGGCTCGGACCGGCTTTGTTCAAGGCGCACGAACCGTTCCACGACACGGCCGCGATCCTCTTGCGGGATACCGGGCCCCTGATCTTGGACCTGGAGCAGGACGCGATCTGTTTCCGGCACCGCTTTCACCATTATCTCGGATGAATCGCGTTTTCCGGCCGCTGAATATTTGATCGCATTGTCGACGAGGTTGGCCAGCGCCTGGCTGACCAGTTCGCGATTGCCGCGCACCGGCGCCGCGGTGGGCGCGTCGACCTTGAGCAGCAGCCCCTTGTCGTCGGCGAGCTTTACGAGCCGCTCGCCGACGCCGCGCGCGATCTCGGCGGCGTCGAATTCGCTCATGTTGTCGCGCGCCGGGCCGGATTCGGCGCGCGCGATCATCAACAGCGCGTTGAAGGTGCGGATCAGCGCATCGGATTCCTCGATCGTGCTTTCGAGCGCCGCGCGGTACTGGGATTCGTCCTCGGCCGTGCGCAGCGCCTCTTCGCAGCGCATCCGCAGCCGGGTCAGCGGCGTCTTGAGGTCGTGCGCGATGTTGTCGGACACCTCCTTGAGGCCGTGCATCAACGCCTCGATGCGTTCGAGCATGGCGTTGAGGTTGACAGCGAGCCGGTCGAGCTCATCGTTGGTGCCGGCGATCGGCAGGCGTCCGGAG
>JAXDOR010000112.1:0-4868 GCA_034668825.1 Alphaproteobacteria bacterium
GCATCGCCGAGAAGGTGAATGCGCACCGCAGGCCTAGGCATTGATGGTTTGGTTTGCAGTCCGCGTCGCGACGCGCCGGCAGCAGTCCAGGGTCCTCACCCGCCGTATCCGGCTGAGCGCGACCCCGGCCTCCGATCCACCGCCACGCGGGAGTACACGAAAATCCCCCTTCTTGAATTCCAGCCTCAATTTGTAATTGCCCGAAACATTATCCTCGTGCATTGTAAGGATCATCGAAGCATATTTTTGAACGTTAGATTCCCGTAACCCGATCTGCGGGGTTTTCATGGCAGATTTAATTCAGGCAATTTTCGTTACGCCAGGCCTCGCCTTTGCGCGGCTGGGCGGCAGTTCCACGCCGCTGAGCGCTTATGACTGGATCGACACGAGAGCTCCGCGCTCGGACGGAGAAACCTCCATCGCTCCGGCCTGGACGCTCGCGGTCCAACCCGATGGCTCGCCGCAGCCTTTTATGCCCGACTCCATTGGATTTCGTGACGGGGATCTGATCCGGCCCGTCGCCCCGTTCTATGAGATCTGGGCACGCGTTGGCGAGGCAGGCAGCGCTCCCGCAACATGGCGGGAGGTCCCGCTGACGCCAGCGTTGCTGGAGGCGAACGGCCTGACGCTGAACGGCCTCCAGATCAAGGTCACGGCGCAAAATTTGAAGGCCGCGCGGCGGACCGGAGACCCGGACCTTGGCTTCGGAACGTTTCCGCCTTTGACCATCGGTGCCACCGATAATTCACGTGTTGCAATTTTTGGCGTAAGTCCACCATCGGCCTCGACACCTATGATACCTGCAGGCCGCAGAATCCCCTTGGGAAGCGTGCAAATCCTGCGAAGTATCGTACAGCCCAGCGGGGAGCCCTGGTCCAGTGCGGTCAATGTCGAGACGCTCCGCTTCCGCTACACGCCGGCAAGGGGACTTTTCTACGGACCGCCTGAAGCTGCGCAAGCGGTCCCCCAAAACGGTCGACCCGCGCCCGCGGTTCGTCCGGAGAACGCATTTCTCGACCCCGGCGCCGGCTGGCGGGGAACGTCGACGAACCAGTTGGTCCAGCCCGGCGACACCTATGACGTCATCAACCAACTGCAAAGCGGTATTCAGAACGTGCGGCCCGGTGTGGGGCCGTCGCTCGGCGTAGTGGACGACACTTGCGAGGTGCATTTCGAGGTTTCACTGCAGCGAAGTGGGGCGCTGCAGGCGCTCACCGCGAAATCCGTGGCATTTGTCGGACCGCCCGATTTCGCGCCCGACCGGCGTCCGTTTATATCCGCAGCCGATGAGTTGAACGACCGCGACGCCGACGCCCGCGCACGCAATGCCGCGCTCGGTAATGCCGATCTCGACCGCTGGGTCGAGGACCTCTTCGAGCGCATCTATGAGACGGTTTCGCTGTTCAACGTCGACAACTATCGCACATCGCGAGCCGCGTCGCCGCAAAATCTACGGCCGCAAGATATCGACGCGGGCGCCCGCGACCGGCCTACCGCTGCGATGGGCGGCCGGGACGCCCTGCGCAACCCGCTGTTCAAGCTGGCCGCGCCAACGACCAATGACCCCCTTCCTCTGAGCGAGCACGCGCGTATGCGGCATCGCTATATGTCCGATCTTCAGAATCTGATTGAAATCGTGTCCCTGGATGCGGATCGCATCAAGGCCATCGTCCGGCCTCCATTCGAGATCGAGGGTTTTGAGACGGCCAATACGTCATCCATGCGGATGCCGCCCTTCATGCGTCAATCCAACGCTCTGCCGCTGACTTTGACGAACTGGCAATACGAACTTCTGCTGCGCTGGGTCGACCTCACCGCAGCGCGCGCCGCGGCGGTTCCATTCGCGGTAGGCGCTCCC
The DNA here is from genome assembly GCA_034668825.1 of Alphaproteobacteria bacterium. Lineage (GTDB taxonomy): Bacteria > Pseudomonadota > Alphaproteobacteria > Rhizobiales > Xanthobacteraceae > CANKHA01. The sequence continues at coordinate 1,859 of JAXDOR010000112.1, forward strand.
CCGCCTCGGGTGCTGTCGCCTTCGGCCGCGACCCGGCGCGCCAGTGTTCTGGCCCGCATCGATGCTGCGGAATCGGTGCAATGATGCAGATCGCATCGATCGTCGACGCGGACTTGCAAAGCGCCCGATTTCCGGCGATTTCGATCCGCCGCCCATCGATCATTTTCGGGTGAGTAGGGAGGCAATATCATGGCGCCGCTTCAGCCAAAGTTGATCCCGCGGAATGTCGCCGCGCTGCGCCAGTTTGCCGATCGCGCGAGCCCTGCTCAGACAACTGCCGGCAATCCGGCCTCGACACGGCTGGAGTCCGGGATCGGCAACTGTTTTCCGGGGTTGGAATGCGACCTGCGCAATCTCGAGCGGCGTTTTTTTCCGTTCCTGGAGGCGGACACTATCGGAAACTTTATGATCGTGGTGAGCGTCGATGCAGATGGGGTCGCACGCGCCAGGGCAGCGGGTGATCTGTCTCAGTCCGACGCCACCGTCTATACCGGCATCGCTGACAGGCTGGCGGCCGGACGTACTGTTTTTGTGTCTCGCCTGACCGGCACTTTCGGTGTGCTCGGCTCGCTGCCCTTGAATCTCGCGCTACCTTCCCTCAACCAGGCACCAGCGGTTGCTGGCGACCTTGGGCGGCCTAGTTCCGGTCCGGGCCGGAGACCGACCGACGCCTGGACCGCCGTCCGCCTGCTGACGGAGGGGACGGATGTGACGCTTGCTTTCGTCAACGATGGCGCGCCGGGGACGGTGACATTGAAGGCGAAACGGGCGCGCTATCTGGACGATAACGGCACGCTCTCCGCCGCGTTCCAGCCCGGAGAACTGTCGCAGTCCTTGTGCAGCCCGTGGACGCATGACTTTCGGGATTGCGGTTGTTTCTATTGGGCCTCCAACCATCCTGACATCGCTCAACCGGCGTTGCCTGTAGGCACGCCTCCGAGTCAGCCCTGGAACGCGGCCGTTGCGTGGGAACGCCGGAACCGAAACATCGGTCCAACGCCGCCGGCAAAAGCGACGGAAGACGATCCGGTCGAACTGCGGCATTACGAGATCAACAATCGCTGGCAAGAACTGCATTTTGTCGTCGGACGCCGGGAAATTACCACACCATTTTCCCAAACGGCGGTTGTCGGCGTGCCGTTTGCCAGCCGCGCCGAGCTATTGGAAAATCTCAACTATGCGGCCGGGGTTGAGCTGGCGGTGGCGCAAGAATATCTCGCCGCCGCCTATTCGTTGAAGCCGGACAACGATCCTGCTCTCGCGGCAAATCCCGTGCTGCTTGGTGACGTCAAGGCGGCCCGCTCCGAGTTCATACGTGTCGCGATCGGCGAGATGCGGCATATACGAGCGGTGAACGACGTCATCCGTGGACTTTCAGATTCAGGCACCTTCGAACCGGCGTTGCGGGTCGCAAGCAAAGTATCGCACCAGAACCCCGGCCCCTTCCGGCCGGTAATGGCCCGGGCCGCGACGCGACAGACGATGGCCGATTTTATCCAGATCGAGGCCCAATCGACCGGGGTCGACAGTCTCTACAACAACATCCTTGCGACGCTGCAATTTCCACCCGCCGACGTGGCAAGTCTCGTCACCGACGAATGGAAGCAGGCGATCCGCTCCGTCATCGCCGAAGGCGAGGATCATTTCCAGACCTTCCTCGACATTCAGGAATGGTTCCGTACCCACAACGAAACCGAATACTTGCGGTCGCAGGCGCCGCCCCCGCCTCCTCCAGGCAATGCTGCGAACATCGCCTTGCAGACGGCTTACGTGGCGCTGCTGAACAAGCTGCATACCGGCTACAGGAAAGGACGCTTTGCCGGGGCCAACGAGATCAACGAGGCGCGCAACGCCATGGTCGGGACGAACGGAATCGTCGCCAAGGCCGAAGCAGTGGCGGCACAAAACTTCCTGGTCGTATTCGTTACCCCGGCCGATCCGCGATTCGCGCCGATCGACCCGCCCGGAATACCGAGCGCTTGACCGCGGATGGGCCGGTAGCATCGCGGAGAGGCTGAGCGCGCGAGGTAAAGCCTGCAATCAAGCTCCGTTAGAGCATGATTCTTTTATACGGAAACATATCCTGAGTTTTTAAAGTAGTTGAGGCACTCCTCCTTGGAAAAGAGATTGAGGAGTTCGCCGACCTTTCGCCACGTTGCCTCGATGTCGCGAGGCTCAGCGGCACGCATCAGGTGTTTGATTTTTGCGAAGACCTGTTCGATCGGATTGAGGTCGGGGCTGTAGGGCGGCAGGAAGAACAGGTGCGCTCCTTTGGCGCGGATGATGTTGCGGGCGGGCTTGCCCTTGTGACTACCGAGGTTGTCGAGGATGACGATCTCGCCCTTTGCCAGGGTTGGGGCCAGCACCTTCTCGACATAGAGCGTGAAGAGCTCGCCATTGATGGGGCCGTCGATGACCCAGGGTGCGCTGATCCGATCATGACGCAACGCGGCGATGAAGGTCATGGTCTTCCAGTGCCCGAAAGGCCCCGATGCTTCGAGACGCTGTCCAGTTGGCCCCCAGCCGCGCAGCGGCGCCATATTGGTTTTGATCCAGGTCTCATCGATAAAGACCAGGCGAGAAGCCTCGATCCTGCCTTGATGGGCCTTCCAGCGTCTCCGTTTACGGGCGATGTCGGGACGATCCTGTTCGGCTGGCCGGATCGTTTTTTTTGAAGCTCAGCCCCTCGGCGTGCACAAACGTCCACACCGCCCGGACGTCGGTCTTGATCCCGCGCGCAGCCAGTTCCTTTGTCAGCTTGCGCAAGGTGAAGGGCCCCGAGCGAACGCGCTTGCGCAGCCAATCGGCATTGGCGCCGGACAGAACCCGTTTCTTGTGGCCGCCGATCTTGCCGGGCGAAAGGCCTCCGGTATCCCGCCTCAGATTCTTCCACTTCGTCACACAGGAAGCACTGATCTGAAGCTCCTCGGCGATCGAGCGAACCGTCTCGCCAGCATCAGCACGCGCCAGAGCGCGTTCGCGAATATCTTCCGAATAGGGTCGCGTCATC
>JAXDOR010000113.1:0-3970 GCA_034668825.1 Alphaproteobacteria bacterium
TGGGGCAAGGCGCAAAAGGCGAGATCGAGTCCCGCCGCTGCCCAGTCGATGCCGTCAAGGGCGACCAGTTTGGGCAGTGCGAAGGGTGAGAATTGCGGAAACACATCTCGCATCTCCTGCCCCGCCCGCCGATCCGCGGTTAGCAGCGCAATATTAACGCGTGGATGGCGCAACAGCAGCCGCACCAGTTCCGATCCGGTATATCCGGAGGCGCCGAGCACTGCGATCGTAGCTTTTGTAGCCATAGTTTTCACCGCGTGAGCATCGCGTTCCAGGCAGAACCAGGAATCGCGGACATGTTAGTACATGCCGAATGAGGAAACCGCGGAGAAGTTGGAAAGAAAGTGCCGCGGAGTCTCGTCCGGCGGCACGATAACGATCACATGCGACCGCGCGCCGGAGCCGTTCTTGGACGGCGGCGTGGAAATGAGACGCTGGTCATGAGTATCGTCATGGAGGCGCTATAACCGCACCTCCCGCTCCGGTCAAGCCTGCGCGTGGTTTACATCCAGTTGATGAGATCCAGCGTCCACTTGATGACTTTCGACGTGAGATCGCCAAGCGTCAGCAGCACGGCGGCCCAGATGAAAGCCGAGGTAAAATTCGCGAACTGGAACCGCCAATAGGGCATGGCGAGAATGCCGGCAACAAGCGGCACGGCGGCGCGCAAAGGTCCAAAGAAGCGGCCGATAAAGATGGCCAGCATTCCAAACCTTTCGATGAAGGCCTCGCCCTTGGGGATCATTTCCGGGTGCCGCGACAACGGCCACATGGTTCTGATGGAGTCCTTGAACTTCAAACCGAACCAATATGACAGCCAGTCGCCAAGTGCGGCTCCAAGCGAACCCGCCACCCAAACCGGCACAAAGGAAACTTCACCCAAGCTGATCAGCGCCCCCATGGCTACGAGGGCGCCCCATGCAGGCAGAAGCAAGGAGATGAAGGCAAGCGACTCTCCGAATGCGAGGGCGAACACCACCGGCGCCGCCCACACCTGGTGCTTGCCCACAAAAGCAATCACGTCCTGCGAAAAGGTTTCGAAGGTTATCCATTCCATGGGCGGTGTGTAACCTGGACTCCACGGTCGCGCCAGCGTAGCGGGCCTGCCGCATCTGCACGCGTTATCTCAGTCAGGCAATACCGCCTCGTCCTTGGGAAACAGGTGATTGATGGCTACCACTGCGACAATCACGATCGGCACCGCCAAAAAGGCACCAACCGGACCCCAGATCCAGGTCCAGAAAATCAAGGCTAAAAAGACGGTTAGCGGATTCAACTGCAAGCGCTTCCCCATGATGCTCGGCGTGATGAAATGGCCCTCGAGCGTTGTAAATGCCAAATACAAAAGCGGCGCCAGTACAGCGTGACCGAGATCGGGGAAGGTCACGAGACCAACCGCAAGAAGCACAACCTCCATGATGATGGCGCCTAGATACGGCACGAAATTAAGGATGAAGGCGAGGACCGCCCAAGCCACGGGATTTGGCAAGCCGACGAAGTAGGCAATCAGGCCGGCGGCAATCCCGACAACGAAATTGATAAGGGCGACGACGCTCAGGTAGCTCGTGAGATTGTGCTCGATATCGTTGAGAATGCGCAACATCCGCAACCTCGCATCGCGTTCGTCGAAAAAAACTATGAGAACGTGACGAAGCTCATTGCGCCCGAGAAGAAAGAAAAACAAAGTCCCAAAAAAGATAAAGAGCTGTCCAATCGCCGGCGTAACGAATGTCATCGCGGGCTGTATCATACCAACAACATCGAATGTGACAGCCTTGGCATCCGCATTGGGAAAGACAGCATTGCGAACATCCGACAACGCCGACAGCGGACGGTCGAGAATGTGCAACTTATCCTTTATGCTGGCTGCGATATTCGGCGCTTTGCCGACCCATTCCACTAGCGGCGCTGAAAGTAGAACGATGACGCCGTAGCAGACGCCGACGACCAGCAGCCACAAAATGATCGCCGTGGCGACGGATGGAAGGCCGAGCCTCGTGGCGCTGGATGACAATGGGCCGAGCATCATCCCGACAACGAAAGCCGATGTGATCGGCAGCAAGATTGGCCGACCGTATTCGATAGCCGCTATCAGCACGATCAGGAAGATGCCGATGGTCGCAGCTTGCGTCGACGTCCGCCAGATCGTTTCAACCTTGGCTACGGGTTGCGGATCGCTGATGGCCAGAGGAAAGTGGCGTTCCCTGATAGCCTTGATGAACTCCACAAACGCCTCCTTTGGGTATCGCTATCCGAGCATGCCGCAAGGAATCGCACGCGAACAGATATCAACTGCGGAATAGCCATATTGGTTGCACGAAGAGTTGACAGGTTTACCCCTCCGCAGCAGGTTGCGCCGCCGCGGCGGTACTAAGAATCGTACGCACGCTGGTGACGGAAGGAATGCCGCGGATATCACCGGTGCGAAGCACCAACGGGGGAATTCTCATGATCTCTTCGCTGCTCTTGCGCACAAGCGTCACGCTTCTCTTTATCGGCCTCCTGGTGGGCATCGGGATGGCTGTAAATCAGAATTTCTTGCTTGCGCCCGCCCATGCTCATCTTAATCTGATCGGCGGCGTATTGATGTTCCTGGCAGGCCTTTATTATCGGCTCGTACCGGAAGCCGCTGTCGGAGTCTTGCCGAAGGTTCAAGCCGGGCTACATATCGCCGCCGCCATCATATTTCCGCTCGGTATCGCGGCAGTCCTGGTCCATGGCCCTCGTTACGAAATCGCCGCGATCATCGGATCGTTGATTGTCGTGGCTGCCGTTGGACTTTTCGCCCTCATCGTCTTTCGCACCAGCGCGCGGGCTTAGCGGCCATTCACGAATTGTATTGAGGCTGGAAGGCGCCTTGCGGCAACGACCGCCGTCACCGTTCAGTCGCTATCATGGCATAGTCGGTGCAGTGATTCGTCCTCCCAGTCACCGATCCGATCAAAAACATGGCTAAAGCAACCAAACCGAAGCCGAAAGTCGGCGACCTATTCGCCAATCTGTCCGACGATAGTCCCCGCCGGTCGGCCGGGCGCGGCAAATCGGCGCCCCGCTCCTCGGGCAGCGCCGAGTCTGCCTATACCGCACGCCATATCGAGGTACTGGAGGGGCTCGAACCGGTGCGCCGCCGGCCCGGCATGTATATCGGCGGCACCGACGAGAAAGCGCTTCACCACCTCTTTGCCGAGGTGATTGATAATGCCATGGACGAGGCGCTGGCCGGCCACGCCACTTTCATTGAAGTTGAGCTGGAGGCGGACGGATTCGTCGCCGTCACCGACAATGGCCGCGGCATTCCGGTCGATCCGCATCCGAAATTTCCGAAGAAATCCGCGCTTGAAGTCATCATGTGCACCCTGCACGCGGGCGGAAAATTCGATTCCGAAGTCTATGGGACCTCCGGCGGGCTGCATGGCGTCGGCGTCTCCGTCGCCAATGCGCTGTCGGAACGCATGGAAGTCGAGGTCGCGCGCTCGCAAAAGCTCTACCGGATGGTGTTCGAGCGCGGCGAGCCGAAGGGCAAGCTGCTAGAGGCCGGCAAAGCCCCGAACCGGCGCGGCACCAAAATCCGCTTCCGCCCCGATCCGCAGATTTTCGGTGGCAAGGCGCGCTTCCAGCCCGAACGTGTCTTCAAGATGGCACGATCCAAAGCCTATCTTTTCGGCGGCGTCGAAATCCGCTGGACCTGCGCCAAGGAATTGTTGCGCGGTGTCGAGAATGTGCCTGAAGAGGCGACCTTCCATTTCGCCGACGGGTTGAAGGATTTCCTCGCAGCCGCGATCCACAATGACACCCTGGTGCATCCCGACATCTTCGTCGCCAAGTCGGGCAAGACCGGCACCCATGGCACCGTCGAATGCGCGGTGGCCTGGACCGTCGATGCCGACGGTTTCGTTTCGTCCTATTGCAACACCATTCCCACCGGCGACGGTGGCACCCATGAGTCCGGGCTCAAGAGCGCGCTCACCAA
>JAXDOR010000114.1:0-25358 GCA_034668825.1 Alphaproteobacteria bacterium
TCCGAGATGCCGCTGGTCTTCATGATGGCGGAATCGAACAGGTTGCCTCGCAGCACCTTGAAACCCGCCTTCTCCTTCAGCGGATTTTTGTAAGGACGAATGACGTCGAGATTCTGCACCTTGGCGCGCCTGACATTTTCACCAAGGGTCTTACCGTTGACGGTACGCGCGTTGACATGGAGGCGCCCGGCCTTCACCAACTCGTTCATTACCGCCGGCAAGCCGCCGGCGCGATAATATTCTTCGCTGAGATATTTTCCCGTGGGCTCCATGTTGACGAGGAGCGGCACGTCGTAACCGAACTTCTCCCAGTCATCGATGGTGAGCTTGACGCCAATGTGGCGGGCGATGGCGTTGATATGAATGGGTGCATTGGTAGAGCCGCCGATGGACGAGCAGACGACGATGGCGTTCTCGAAAGACTCACGAGTCAGGATATCGGAAGGCTTGAGATCGTCACGGATCATGTCGACGATGCGAAGGCCGGTTTCATACGCGATCTGACCGCGTTCGCGATAAGGCGCGGGGATGGCCGCGCAGCCCGGCAGCGACATGCCCAGCGCCTCCGCCAGCGCATTCATGGTCGAGGCCGTGCCCATGGTGTTGCAATGGCCGATGGACGGCGCCGATGCCGAAACGATGTCGAGAAACTCTTTGTAGTCGATGAGGCCTGCGGCCTGGTCGCGCCGCGCCTGCCAAATCACCGATCCCGAGCCGACCCGCTGGCCCTTGTACCATCCGTCCAGCATCGGGCCTCCCGAAAGCACAATCGCCGGGATGTTGACGGTCGCCGCCGCCATCAGCGCAGACGGCGTGGTCTTATCGCAGCCGGTGGTGAGCACCACGCCGTCGAGCGGATAACCGTAGAGCACCTCGACCAGGCCGAGATAGGCGAGGTTGCGATCGAGCGCCGCGGTCGGGCGCTTGCCGGTTTCCTGCAACGGATGAGTGGGGAACTCGAAGGGAATGCCGCCTGCGGCATGGATGCCCGCGCGCACGCGTTTGGCCAATTCCAGGTGATGGCGATTGCAAGGCACCAGGTCGGAACCGCTTTGCGCGATGCCGATGATCGGCTTGCCGGAGGTCAGTTCCTCTTTGGTCAATCCGTTGTTCAGATAGCGCTCGAGATAGAGCGCCGTCATGCCGGGATTTTCGGGATTGTCGAACCACAGCCGCGACCGTAGTCGAATCCCCGGCGGGGCTTGTGTTTTCGTCTTTTCCGCCATGACAATTCCTCGGCAGCAGGCCGCCCCTATATATGTCGCTTTGATTTCATGGCCAGAATGCGTCAGTCGGTAATATCGGCGGTATCCGGCTTTTCCAACTCAACCCGTGCGGTCCCGCGCAGACGCATATCCGTAATCGGTGAGGGAAATCGAATACCTTCACGTTGAAAGGCGTCCCATAGCCCAAGCATCACCTGTCCGCGGACATTGGTGACGCCGCCAATAGGATCGTCGATCCAGAAGCGTAGCGAAAACTCCATCGTCTTCGAATCCAAACTGAGGAAATGGCAAACCGGCTCAGGCTTTGGCAGTACGCGCTTTAGCGCGGAGACTACCCCTATTGCCACCTTGCTCACCTGATGCGGATCGCTGGCAGGATCGGCGGCGAACTTCACTTCGAGGCGGATGTCGTTTTTTGAATACGACCAATTGACCACGCGCTGGGTGACAAGGTCCTCGTTGGGAATGAGCACTTCACGGCCATCCCGGGTGCTTACGGACGTATAGCGGGCGCCCATCGTGACCACCCAACCGAAACTGTCGCCAATGGTGATGACATCGCCCGGTTTAATCGACTTATCCGCGAGCAGGATGATGCCGCTCACGAGATTGGAAACGATCTTCTGCAAGCCGAAACCGAGGCCCACGCCGACCGCCCCGGAAAACAGCGCAAGTGCGGATAGATCGATGCCGACAGAGCTCAACACGATCATGACCGAGACCGCGATCAGGAACAGTCGGATCAGCTTTCCGATCAAAACCTGAATCGACGGCGTGAGATCGGCGGCGCTCTGCACGCGCTTGTCGAGAAAGTCGCTGGCCGCGATGGCCCCCCATAAAGTCACAAGCAGCAGAACCGACGTCTTCAGCACCAGCAACGGGGTGACTCGGAGTCCTCCCAGCACGATGCCCATGGAATCCAGCGCGGAGGACACTGGCTCTAGCAGCCCGAGGATGCTCAGCGCTGCGATGGTCCAACCGGAAATCGCGACCACGCGATAGATCAATCTATTCCGGATCAACCCGGCGAAGAACGAGATCACCACCCAGGCGGTGGCGAGGTTGACGGCCACGGCAAGCAGATAGCTGCGCGACGGCAAGGTCAGGGCCACCATGGCGGCGCGCGCCGATAGCATCAGCAGCAGAAAAATGATGGTTCCGAAATTGCGCGCGATCCTGCGCATAATCATGCGAAGGACCGGAGGCCAGCCCATGGCCAACTCGACGAAATCGATGCGCCGCCGCACTAATGCGCCTAGCCCGGCGCCGAGTGTGATGGCCAAAAGGATGAGCCCTAGCTGGATGGGCAGCCAGATCGAGGTGAACTCAGCGCCGACTGAACGAGCGACACTGCTCAGGGAATCCATTGCCTGTTGGAATTCATCCATCTTCCGTCTCCAGGCGGCTCGCCCTCTTCATGGGATCATACAACGTGATTCGGAAATGCAGAGCCTTTGTGTTTATCTCTCGCGGGTGTGGCCTTCCGGCGCACGCTTTCCGCTCCTATAGGCAGGGTGATTAGCACCACATGGCCTCACTCGATTCAATCAGCTTGGCTATTCTTTTCAGCGCACTGCTGGTGCTGGCCGGCATCCTATCGAGTCTGATTGCGTTGCGCTTCGGTGCGCCGTTGCTGTTGGTGTTTTTGCTCGTCGGCATGCTCGCGGGCGAAAATGGGCCCGGCGGAATTACGTTCGAAGATGTGCGGATGACCTATACGGTCGGCTCCGTAGCGCTGGCGCTTATCCTCTTCGACGGCGGCTTGCGAACGCGGTTTCAGACCTTCCGTACGGTGCTTGTCCCGTCGGTTTTACTGGCGACCGTGGGCGTGTTGCTGACCGCGGCGCTCACCGCCCCTGTCGCCAAATTCGCGCTGAATATCGGATGGACCGAAGCTGTTCTGATCGGGGCTGTCGTGGCGTCAACCGATGCGGCTGCGGTGTTTTTGCTGATTCATTCCCGCGGCTTGAGATTGCGTCCGCGCGTTGGCGGCACGCTTGAAGTAGAGTCTGGCACCAACGATCCCTTCGCGGTCTTTCTCACCATGGTGCTCGTCCAATTTCTGCTGGTAGGCGATCAGTCCTGGCAAGGCGTCGCGTTGGCCTTCGCGCGCGAGGCGGTGCTCGGCGGCATCATCGGCTTTCTCGGCGGCCGCGCTGTGGTTTGGGCGCTCAACCGGCTGGGATTGGCGCAAGGGCTACACGCGCCCTTCGTGACTACCAGCGCCTTGGTTTTATTCGGCATTGCTTCGAGCCTGCATGCGTCAGGATTCCTGGCGGTTTATCTCGCCGGCCTGGTAATCGGCAATCGGCCGACACGTGCGCACAATACCGTGGTGGTCTTTCTCGATGCCGTCACCTGGCTTGCGCAGATCGCCATGTTCGTGCTGCTCGGGCTTCTGGTCTGGCCGGAACGGCTGCTTGGCAGCCTCGGTCCGGCGTTCGCGGTTGCGCTTACGTTGATGTTCGTCGCGCGGCCCATCGCGGTGTTCCTTTGCCTTGCGCCGTTCCGCTTTCCATGGCGCGAAAAACTCTTCATTTCCTGGGTCGGGCTGCGCGGCGCCGTTGGTATCTTTCTGGCCTCGATACCGCTTTTGGTCGGCCTGCCGAGAGCGAGCCTCTATTTCGACATCGCTTTTGTCGTGGTGCTGGTGTCGCTCCTGGTCCAGGGCTGGACCATCTCGGCAGCGGCGCGCCGCCTTGGCCTTGCTTTGCCGAGCACGAGACGGCTGCCGCGCCGTATCGAATTGGATCTGCCGGGCCAACTGGCGCAGGAACTCGTTGGCTACGCCGTGGGGGCCAACAGCCCTTACCTGCGCCGCCGCATCATTCCGTCTTGGGCCAGGCCCACCCTTTTTATTCGCAATGAACAGGTGCTGACGGCCGCCGAAACCGAAACTGTGCAAGAAGGCGACTACGTCTATCTGTTGGCACCGCCGGAAAAGGCGGAGGCGCTGGACCGCTTCTTTGTCGATATGCCGCCGCCGGCAAAGCCGGATCCGCGCCTGCTCGGTGATTTTTTCGTTTCAGGCGAGGTGACGCTGGGCGCGCTTGCCGAAATCTACGGATTGCAGATCGCACCCGAGGACGCCGCTATGACCTTGGCGGAGGATTTTCGCGCGCATCTGAAGCGCCCCGCGAAAACCGGCGATATTTTGCCGATCGGCACGATCGCGCTGGTGGCGCATAAGGTGGCGAATGGGCGCGTCGTCACGGTCGGACTGAGGCTCGCCGACCCGGACCCGCAGGTTCCGGTCACGAGGCGGGAGCGCGCGCGGGCCTTCTGGCAGCGCGTCCGGAAGTTCGTTAGCGGATAGATCAGGCCGCGCGCTGCGATCCAGATGCGGCAGGGAGCCGGCCCACGAGCCAGGCGCCGCCGAACAATATGGCCGTCCATAACAGGTCGCCGAACACCGTCTTCTCGAGGAACGGCAGCGCTGCGACGAAGCATTGGGTCAAGCCGGCGAGGGTGTGCGGATACATTGTGCCGAATGCCCAGACCGCGAAATTGGTAGCGCCGAAGAAGAACAGCGAGCACGCCAGCATGGCCGCGACAACAACCACTACGCCGCTCAAACGGCGCGAGGCGATACCGACCGCGGCGGGAAGCAGCATGGATGCGTAGATGACAATCTCCATCCGTAAGCTGTCGAAGCCGATGATGAGATCGCCAAGCAGCATGGCGGCCAATGGTACGAGCAGCGCGAGCCCGCGGTTGCTGAACGTCCGGCCGGCAAACAGAGCGGTTGCAGCGACGGGCATGAAATTCCAGATATGCGGGGTCGTGCGGGCAACGACGTCAAGCGCCACCAGAAATAATGCGAGTGCCAGTTCGCTGCTGAATGTGGCTGGGAGGCGCTGGGCGGTCTGCGTCATAGCTTTCAGTCCATCGTTGCGGCGCTTAAATAGGGCCTCGGTGCGCCGCGTTGCTTAGCATAGCCCGCAAGCGTCCGAAACTGGGTCAGGACGCTTTCGGTACGCTGCTTTCTGTCCATCCCCGGACGATGGCTTGGACGGCATCGAGTCCGTCGGTAAGCGCGGCGGGGCCGGGTTGCAAGATTAGCGCCGACTTGATCTCACGCAGCCAGCCGGTGCGCACGGCGGGGATCTCGGAAAATCCAGGCCGCGCCACCACTTTCAGCGGCGCAAATTTCTTCCCGCACCATGAGCCGATGATGATATCCGGCTGGGCAGCGATCACGTCGTCCACCGATACGATGCGATCCTTCGCATTCTTCCCGCATGAGCGTTCGGCGAATACGTCGATGCCGCCGGCGGCGTCGATCAACTCCGACACCCAGCGCAAGCCGGAAATCATCGGATCGTCCCACTCCTCAAAATAAACGCGGGGCTTGGGCAGCTGCGCGGCACTACGCGCGCGCGCCTGCGTCAAACGCTGTTCAAGGGTAGCGGCCACTTCTTCCGCCTTCCCCGCCGCGCCGACCAGCGCGCCCAATGTGCGGATCATGTCGAGGATGCCGGCCACGTCGCGCTGATTGAAGGCGTATACCGCGACGTTGCTGCGGATCAATTCAGCGACGATGTCGGCCTGAAGATCGGAAAAGGTAAGGACGAGATCGGGCTCCAGTGCGAGTATTTTGGGAATATCCGCTGAAATAAAAGCCGAGACGCGCGGCTTCTCCCGGCGCACCTGCGGCGGACGCACCGCATAACCGGAGACGCCAACAATCCGGTGTTCCTCGCCGAGGAGATAAAGCGTCTCCACGGTTTCTTCGGTCAGGCAAACGATGCGGGAGGGGGGAAACATGCGGATGCGTCCTAGGCCATCACATCGACGGTATCGCTGTGGAGCAACTCAGGCCCGCCAACCGCCATCACGCGACCGGCTGCAATCCGCACCACCGATGTGGCGATACGTCTGACCTCGTCAGCGTGATGGCTGACATACACCATGGGCACCATGGCTTCGTCACGCAGCCGTTCGAGATAAGGCAGGATATCGGCTTTGCGTCTGGCATCCAGCGACGCAAGCGGCTCGTCGAGCAACAGCAGGCGCGGCTGCATTAGCAGCGCGCGGCCAACCGCGACGCGCTGGCGTTCGCCGCCGGAGAGCTTGCCGGGACGGCGCGCCAGCAGTGGGCGGATATCGAGCAATACGATCACTCGGTCGGTTTCTGCGGCATCGGCGGGAAGCCCACTCATCCAGCGGCCGTAGTCGAGATTTTGCGCGACACTGAGATGCGGAAACAAACGCCCTTCCTGGAAAACGTAACCGATGCGCCGCCGGTGCGCGGGTAGGTTGGTCCGCGTGGCAGAATCGAACAGCACTATGTCATCGAGCGCGATGCGTCCGCGGTCGGGCGTCACCAATCCTGCGATCATGTTCACGAGCGTCGTTTTTCCCGCCCCCGACGGCCCGAACAAAGCGGTCGCTCCGGCGGCCGTCTCGAAACGCGCGGCCAGTGAGAAATCTCCTATGCGTTTTTCCACGTCGACCGAGAGCATTTCAGTCTCCGTGAAAACGCGTGCCGGCACGCCGCGCCAGCCATTCGGAAACGATCAGTGCCGCCAGCGCAATGACGATGGCGACGATCACCAGCCGTCCCGCCGCGGCATCGCCGCCGGGGACTTGGGTGAAGGTATAGATCGCGGCCGAAATCGTTTGCGTCTCGCCGGGGATATTCGACACGAAGGTGATGGTGGCGCCGAACTCGCCAAGCGCCTTGGCGAAACAAAGGACCATGCCGGCGATGATGCCCGGCAAGGCAAGCGGTAGTGTGACAGTGAGCAATGTCCAGGTGCGGTTGGCGCCGAGCGTCGATGCTGCATCCTCCAGCCGCCGGTCGATGCTTTCCATGGACAGCCGGATCGCGCGCACCAGCAGCGGAAATCCCATGATGCCGCAGGCGAGTGCCGCACCGGTCCAGCGGAACGAGAAGACAATGCCGAAGGTATCGGCAAGAAAGCTTCCGATTGGACCCCGCCGCCCGAAGGACAGCAACAGCAGATAGCCGGTGACGACCGGCGGCAGCACCAGCGGAAGATGGACCATGCCGTCGAGCAACGCCTTGCCCCAGAAATTCTTCCGCGCCAACAGCCAAGCGACGCCGATCCCGAACGGTAGCGCCACGATGGTCGCTACGACCGCGATGCGTAGCGACAGGCGGATCGCGATCCATTCGTCGGGAGTGAGATCGAGCACGCGCGATTCTCTGGCGTCAGGGACCGGCTTTCACCAGATAGGTGAAGCCGTAGCGTTCGAAGATGACCAGCGCCGTCGCCGAGCGAAGGAAGGCGAGATATTTGGCCGCCTCAGGCTTGGCTTCTTTGGTCGCTGCCGCCGGATAAATGATCGGCGGATGCGCATTCGCGGGAAACTGGCCGATAATTTTCACCTGCGGTTCGGCCTTGGCGTCTGTTTCATAAACAATGCCGAGCGGCGCCTCGCCGCGCGCGACCAGCGTCAGCGCCACGCGCACATTCTCGGTCATGGCAATTTTTGGTTCCGCCGCGGTCCAGGCGCCGAGCTTCTCCAGCGCCGCCTTGGCATACATGCCCGCCGGAACCGCGCGAACATCACCCATGGCGATCTTGCCGTCGCCGGCGAGCTTGGCGATGTCGAAACCAGGACCGATGGCCAGCTTGTCGAGCGGAGAGTCCTTCGGCGCGATCAGCACAAGCCGATTTCCAAGCAGATCGAATCGCGTCTTATCGTTAATGAGCTTTTTCTGCGCGGCATAATTCATCCAGTCGACGTCGGCGGAAATGAATACGTCGGCCGGCGCGCCTTGTTCGATTTGTTTGATGAGCGCGGAGCTTGCAGCATAGCTCGCCACTACTTTGATCCCGCTCCGCTGGGTGAAGGCGGCGTTCAAATCATCAAGCGCGTTTTTCAGCGATGCAGCGGCGAAAACTGTGATGGATGATGGCGCCGGCTGCGCAGACGCCGGAACCGCTGCAAGCATCGCGGCAAGGCAGATAAGAATATACCGAAACATGATTGGCGGCTCTCCGAACTTTGAGCGACCATCCCAGGAACCGCCGTTCTGGAGAAGATGGCACGCGCACGGCGCGCCGTCTGTCGCTCCTCACCCTAGCAAGCCTCGCGCGGGCGCGCAAAGCCAGGGCAATCGTTCACGGCGACATCACGACTTGGCGGCAGGCCTGTGGCAGGTCGGCGAGCTTGAGCGGGGGCTTCGGCTTCGAGGGCACCGGCGACGGCTTCGGATGCAGCACCGCATCAGTGAACCACTGATCTAGCTCCTTGCCGCAGCCGTCGCTCCCGGACGGCGGATCCTGCGGCTTGCATTCCGGGCTGTCCTTCGGACAGCGCATGCGCACATGGAAATGGTAGTTGTGCTCGTAATAGGGCCGCACCTTCGACAGCCAGCCGCGGTCGGTGCCTGCCTCTTTGCACAGCTGTTTTTTAATCGCGGCGTTGACCAGGATGCGCTCCACCTCCGGCGCCTGGGCGGCGGCCTTGATGATGGCGGTATGCTGTGGCGTCCAGGAAGCGTTCACCTCCTTTTTGTTATCGGCCACCACGTTGACCGCCGACATTTCCTCCCGCTCCTGCCGCGTGAGCTCTCGGTTGGGCATCGGGGTGAGCCAGATGTCGGCGTCAAGTCCGACCTGATGGCTGGCATGCCCGCTCAGCATCGGACCGCCGCGCGGCTGCGACATGTCACCGACAAGAAGCCCGCGCCAGCCAACTTTGGGCGCTTTCTCCGCTAGGTTTTCTAGATAGCGGATCATGTCCGGGTGCGCCCACATTCGATTGCGGGAGAGACGCATGACTTGCCAGGTCGCTCCGTTCACCGGCAGCGCCTTGGCGCCGGCGAGACAGCCCTTGGCGTAAAAGCCAAGCGCGCGCGCCGCGAGCGGGATCGGTTCGCGCTTGCGGCCGAATAGTTCCTTTGCCGGCGTGGCGGGATCTTCCGGATGCGCCAATGGCGGCAAGGGCGTCGGATTGAGCGTGCCCTTGTCTTGTGCTCCGGCCGGTGCCGCGAGCGTGAGCAGTAGGAGGGATAGGACGGCTTTAGGCATCGTCATGGACAGCCTGCGTGATGGTGCAGCGGAATCATTCGCATTAACGTTGATTACACCCGGCTGAACGCCCGAAAAAGCACGAATTCTAGACCAGCCGAGCGATGCCGAGCCCTTTACAACAGCCATGACGTTACGCAATGCTAGGCGCCAGTGTGGGGAAAGCTGAGGCGTTGGGGGCAGTTATGCGTAGTGTTACCGTTGCGGCCCTTGGGGCGGCCGTGTGCGTGCTCTCGATTGTGACCCCGGCTGCTGCCGATGTCGTCGTCAACGTCAGCAAGTCCACGCAGCGGATGGCGGTCCTGGTCAACGGATCGATGCGCTATAATTGGACGGTCTCCACCGGCAAGCGCGGCTATGGCACGCCGACCGGCGTCTATCAGCCGGAACGGCTCGAACGCTTCTGGCGCTCGCGAAAATACGGCAACGCGCCGATGCCGTATTCGGTTTTTTATTACAAAGGCTATGCCATCCACGGCACCACCGAACTCAAGCAGCTTGGCCGCATCGCCTCGCATGGCTGTGTCCGCCTGCATCCTGCTAACGCCGCGGTCTTGTTCGATTTGGTGAAAATGCAGGGCAAGGAAAATACCCGCATCGCGGTGTTCGAGGGCCCGCTGCCCGTGATTGAGTCGCCGAAGTCCGAGCCGTTGGTCGCCGAGAACGACGCGGGCGCAAAGGAAATCAAGACAGCACGGGAAACCGTTACTCTACCGGAAGCCAGCGTTCAACGCGAAGCCGCTGCGTCACCGGAAACCGCTACCCGTGAGGTGCGTGAGACTGGTTCGTTGCGGCAAGCGAGTGCCGCGCAGGAAATTAGGGCGCCCCGGGAAAAGCTTGTTCCGCGTGGAAGAATTACGCCCCGGGAGAAAATTATTCGCCGCCTAAGCAAACCGTCAGTACGCGCGGTTGCCCATGCTTCACCGCGCACGAAAGTTGCGGCCGGATTTAGCTGGTAGGCGAGGTTTAGCGCGGCGCTCCCCCTCCCGATTCGATTTTCAAACAGCCCCTTATCCCTCCCGAGAATGGGGAGGGTCGCTGCGAGCATCGCAAGCAGCGGGATGGGGTCTTGTTTCGTTACCTCACCGGATCGTGATAAGTGCGCTCGACACCCTCCTATTCTACGGCGGGATAAGAAATCATAGCTCCGCTGGCCCTGTTGTAGCTTTGTATCAGGCCGCCCCGTGCTCAGTGGTCAATTTTATACAGACTCAGGGTTGAGATGTGCCCAACCTTCACGCGCTGGGCGTTTTGTGATTCGCTAACCTAGGCCCGTTTATCCAGCAGACTCCAGTACGGGTCCCGCCCGATTGCGGTCTTTTCCAAGGGGAAATACATCGCGGAGGCACATGCCGATCGGCTTTAGGCAACAGTTCAGCGCCATCGCGGATGCCTGGGCGCTCGCTCAGGGCATTGTCGACACCGTCCGCGAGCCTGTGCTTGTGCTTGACAGCGAGTTGCGCGTAATCGCTGCGAGCCGCTCCTTCTATTCCGCATTCAAGGTCCGCCCGGACGACACCCAAGGCCGGCTGCTTTACACACTGGGGGACGGGCAATGGGACATTCCAAAGGTTCGCGTGCTGCTGGAAAAAATCATACCAGAGCACGGCGTGATGGAGGGCTATGAGGTTGAACATGAGTTTCCTGGTCTCGGACAGCGCACGATGTTGTTAAACGCCCGTCAGGTGTTCCACGAGGGAGGCGCTAACACCACCATTCTGCTCGGCATTGAGGATGTCAGCGCGCAACGCGTCTTGGAGCGCGACAAGGATGCGTTGTTGCGAGAGAAGGATTTGCTGCTTCTGGAATTGCATCACCGCGTTGCCAATAGCCTGCAAATCGTCGCCAGCCTTATTCTGATGAAGGCGCGGACGGTGCAGTCGGAAGAGACGCGTCTTCATCTGCAGGACGCGCACAAACGGGTCATGTCGATTGCCGCCGTGCAGAAACAGCTCCATCCCACTGCGCCAGGCGGCGCTATTGAAGTCGCGCCTTACCTCTCAAGATTGTGTGAGACTCTCGCGACCTCGATGATCGACACTCGGCCGATCGCGCTGAAAGTGGCTGGCCAAGGCGGCAGCGCCACGTCCCGCCAAGCCGAAAGTCTCGGGTTGATCGTGACTGAACTCGTGATGAATGCTCTCAAGCACGCGTTCCCCGACGATAAAGCCAAGGGACAGATCACCGTCGCCTATGATACCGCCGGAACGGATTGGAAGCTTTCGGTTTCGGACAATGGAGTTGGCAAGCCGGACGGCGTCTTCGCTCAGGGAAAATCCGGCCTCGGTACCGGCATCATCAAGGCGCTTTCGCATCAGCTCGATGCCCAGGTGGAAACGATAGCCAGCCCGAAGGGCACCACGGTGTCGATCACCCATGCCACTTTCTTGATGCCGAAGAGCCGGGTGGCATAAGCAGGCAATTTAACTGCGTCGTTTAACTTCTGATTTCCGGCTTCTCGTGCAGCACCACGTTCAACAAGGAGCGGTGGACTTCGATTTGCCCGTTGTAAGTGATCAAGCCGAGTTTCCGGAACTTGTTCATGAAAAAGCTGACGCGAGATCGCGTCGTGCCGACCATCTCCGCGAGCGTCTCTTGGCTGATTCGTGCCAAAACCGGCTCCGGCTCACTTTCCTTTCCGAAATTGGCCAGAAGCAGCAGGGTCCGTGCCAGCCGCTTTTCGCTCGAGTTGAATAGTTGATCGACCAGATCTTCCTCAACGCGGCTGTTGCGGGCCAACAGATGCGAGATGAACAATTCGGCAAACGCCGGCTCTTCGTGAATGACGCTGACGACCTCCGCCTTTGGTATTCGGGTAACCTCACATTCGGTCAGAGCCGCCACTGTTGCTAAACGCAGTGGCTGGTCGGTCAAACATCCCTCGCCGAAGAAATCGCCGGTTCCCAGAAGCGCGACAACCGCTTCCTTGCCCTGTTGAGAAAGGACGGTGACTTTGGCCTTGCCGGTCTGGAGGTAAAAAACCGAATCCGCGGGTTCTCCCTGCCGGTAGACGACCTGATTTTTCCGGAACTGCGAGATGGTGCGTCCCCCGTTCACCTTCGAGAGAAACGCTTTCGGATCAAATGACGATTTTTTCTTCTTAGGTTTCATAGCCGACCTTTTTGACAACTATCCAAAGAATAATCTCCACAAGACACCGCGTCAAAAAGTAAATCTGTGTCACATGGCTAACATAGGAACGGTCTCGGTGGTGCGACGTTCCAACTTCAATAAATCCGCGTGCGCCCCCTCCGTGAGTAGTGGCGCCGCCCGCGCTTGAGGAAGGGGGCAGATCGATCCTTCCTTCGTCATCACCCATCGCGTGCGGCTGGAAGACGGGCCGCAGATGTACAAGACCTTCCTCGACAAAGAAGACGGCTGCATCAAGGTGGTGATGCCGCCGAACTGACGGCGGTAACGTTAGACCGCCTGATCAAACGCATTCGTGAGCTTGCCGACGCCGTCGATAACGATCTCGACGACGTTCTTGGCGTCGCGCATCACGCCGACACCGAGCGAGGTGCCGCAGGCGATCAGGTCACCAGGCATCAGCGTCATGTCGCGGGAGATCGCGGCGACGAGCTTATGCGGCGGAAAAAACATGTCGGTGACGGGATAGTTCTGCCGTTCCTGGCCGTTGAGGATGGTCTTGATCGTGAGCCTCATCGGATCGACGCCGGTGGCGATTACCGGACCGAATACGCCGAAAGTGTCAAAGCTCTTGGCGCGCGTCCACTGCTCGAACGAAGGATTCTTTTTCAAAAGATCGACAGCAGTGACATCGTTCACGCAGGTATAGCCGAAGATGTAATCGGGAGCTTGCGCCTCGGCGATGTTGAAGCACTTTTTGCCGATGACGACGCCGAGCTCGCCTTCATAAACAATTTTTCCGTCATAGGTCGGCGGGCGGCGGATCGGCTGGTTTGCCGGCCAATAGGCGTTCGGCGCCTTGAGGAAATAGAGCGGCTCGTCGGGAATGGGAAAATTGTTCTTGGCGGCGAGCTGATGGAAGTTATTCCACAGGCAGATCATCTTCGACGGCTCGCAGGGCGTGAGAATTTTCACGTCCGCAAGCTTGATGGTGCCGCCGGTCGGCTGCGCGCCGGCTAACATGTCGCCGGCATGCACGGCGATGGAGTCGCCGTCCAGCGTGCCAAATCCCGGCCTGCCGCCGTGCTCGAACCTGATCCAGTGAGCCATGTCATTCCCGCGCTGTCGCGACGACCGATGCTACGACGCGGAAAGCGTCGGAATATATAGGTCATAAGTCGGCGCATGCAGTTCAGATTCAACTTTCAAACAGCCAACGCTCCGCAGGCCCTGTTCTTTACGGCGCGGGCGCGCCGGTCTCTCCCTTTTCCTTTCCCTCGAAAGGGAATGGAGCGCTGGGGAAGCGCCAGGGCGCGCTATCGGGGCGCCCTTGGCGGGGATTATCGGACCCCGCCGCGCACCTGGTGAGGTGCGCGAGTCCTTTTGGGACTCGGCGCCTCCCCGGCGCTCCATCGCGGCTCCGCATGAGGCGGCGCCGCACCTTCACTCGCATCCGGGCGCGTCGACGGCGCCTGTCAGCGAAAAGGTGATAGGAATATAGTCACGATAAGGAAAGGGTGTCAAGAGCATTCTCATCATGCTCGCGCTCGACTAGTTGACAGCTAAGCCAGTACACTGACCGGCAGTTTTTTCTTCTGGACTAACAGATGAAATTCCCTACCGAGTGGCGGAAACGAGCTACTGAAACGAACTCCCGCCTTCGGGAGGTCGGAAGCATGACGTCGCAACGTCTCAGCGGCTCGGTGAAAGGCGCATTGAGCACAACAGCGTCAGCAACCAGCGAGGCTTATACGGTCGCTCTTAACTGGAAGAACAAGGGCGAATTTAGCGACTGGCTGACAACTCATCTAAGCAATCAGCACGCCACAATTGCTAGTAAGGCAATGGATGCTGAGTACCTCCGAACGCACATCGGCGGCAGTTGGCACAGGCTCTATGATGGCGGACACAGCCTTGTTGGCAGTTGGAAAGCCGTCAGCGAAACCTTGCCCGACCTTGGCGCATTGGACCAACTTGGTATCTGGGCCAATGAGTATTGGAAAGACCTAATCACTACACGCGGCATGCCCATTGTTGTTCTCGATCACGCCGATAGCGTTAGCGAATACTTCAAGCACTTAGACTGCGTAAATGTGGCTCAGTTGATAGGTGGCGAGGTTTGCGGCGTATCAATCTATTGCAATTGGAACGATCCGGCCAAATTGGTAGCATCGGCTACGGCAACTGAATGCAGTGGTATTGTCTACGCTAACGTGGTGGCTCCCTTGGTTAGCTTGATCGCGCTCGGACGAGCGTATTTTCTGCTCAGGGAAGCGGAGCAAGATGATTTTCAGGACTTAATTGCACCAGCACTGAAAGGCCTGTCGCGTGGCGGCGCCAGTATCCTGCTCATCACAGTTATGCCCGGTGGCTTTCTCTTACACCTGAGCAGCGGCATCGTAATTAGCCTTGCGCATGGCTACATTTGGGAAAAGGGTAGCGAGAATAAAGAAGCGATTGTTGCAGCACTTAAGAAGTGCCTCGTACATTTACAAAGTGGCTCGTCCGATGGGCATTATTTACCAACTTCGTAGGGCTGCTACACGTCCACCTTCAGCGCCGCGATAAAAGCCTCCTGCGGGATATCGACCTTGCCGAATTGGCGCATGCGCTTCTTGCCCTTCTTCTGCTTGTCGAGCAATTTGCGTTTACGCGTGGCGTCGCCGCCGTAGCATTTCGCCGTCACGTCCTTGCGGAAGGCGCGCACGGTTTCGCGCGCGATGATTTTTCCGCCGATGGCCGCCTGGATCGGCACCTGAAACATGTGCGGCGGGATCAGCTCTTTCAGTTTCTCCACCATGCCGCGGCCGCGCGCTTCGGCGCGGGTGCGATGCACCAGCATGGAGAGCGCGTCGACCGGCTCGTCGTTGACCAGGATCGACATCTTCACCAGATCGGCGGGCTTGTAGTCGGTGAGGTGATAGTCGAAGGAGGCATAGCCCTTGGACACTGATTTCAGCCGGTCGTAGAAATCGAACACAACTTCGTTGAGCGGCAGGTCGTATTTCACCATGGCGCGGTTGCCGACGTAGGTGAGCTCTTTCTGATTGCCGCGGCGGTCCTGGCAGAGCTTGAGCACGGCGCCGAGATAGTCATCCGGCGTGAGGATCGTCGCTTCGATCCACGGCTCCTGGATTTCCAGGATCTTCATCACGTCCGGCATGTCGACCGGATTGTGGATCTCGATGTTGGTGTCGTCGCGCAGCGCCATCTTGTAAATCACCGACGGCGCGGTGGCGATCAGGTCGAGATCGAATTCGCGCTCTAGCCGCTCCTGGATGATTTCCAGATGCAGGAGGCCGAGAAAGCCGCAGCGGAAGCCGAAGCCGAGCGCGGCGCTCGTCTCCATCTCGTAGCTAAAGCTGGCATCGTTCAGCCGCAGCTTGCCCATCGCGGCGCGCAAGTCTTCGAACTGCGCGGCATCGACCGGGAAGAGGCCGCAGAACACCACCGGGATCGCCGGACGGAATCCCGGCAGCATCTCGGTGACCGGCTTGCGGTCGTCCGTGATGGTGTCGCCGACGCGGGTGTCGGCGACTTCCTTGATCTGCGCGGTGAGGAAGCCGATCTCGCCGGGCGTCAGCACGTCGGTCGCGGTGAGCTTCGGCGTGAAGACGCCGACGCGGTCCACTTCATACGCGGCGTTGGTGCCCATCATGCGGATGCGCTGGCCTTTGGCCAGCGTGCCGTCGACAATGCGCACCAGCACGACGACGCCGAGATAGGCGTCGTACCAGCTATCGACCAGCAGCGCTTTGAGCGTGGCGTCGCGATCACCCTTCGGCGGCGGCAGGCGAGTGACGATGGCTTCCAGGACCTCGGGAACGCCCAAGCCGGTTTTCGCCGAAATCATCAGCGCATTGGAGGCGTCGAGCCCGATCACGTCCTCGATCTGCTGCTTGATCTTCTCCGGCTCGGCGGCCGGCAGGTCGACCTTGTTGAGCACCGGCACGATCTCGTGGCCGGCATCGAGCGCGTGATAGACGTTGGCGAGTGTTTGCGCCTCCACGCCCTGGCTCGCGTCCACGACCAGCAGCGAGCCTTCGCAGGCCGCCAGCGAGCGGTTGACCTCATAGGCGAAGTCGACGTGACCGGGCGTGTCGATCAGGTTGAGGATGTAATCCTTGCCGTCGCGCGCGCGGTATTTCAGCCGCACGGTCTGCGCCTTGATGGTGATGCCGCGCTCGCGCTCGATGTCCATCGAGTCGAGAACTTGCTCCTTGCCCACCATCTCACGCTCGGTCAGGCCGCCGGTGAGCTGGATCAGCCGGTCGGCGAGCGTCGATTTGCCGTGGTCGATGTGCGCGACAATGGCGAAATTGCGGATGTTATCGATGGGCTTGGACGTCATGCTGCGCGGCTTAGCACCCGTGTTTCCGAGCGGCAAGGAGAAGCACGGAACTGCATCGGGCGGTCATTTTTCGTGAAGGAACGATCCCCGTCATGCCTCGTTTCCACCATGCCAGAGAGAGGCGGCTCGACAGGAGAGCACCAGTGGTTAGTCAAGCCGAGAAGCAAGCGCCAGCCGCTCCGGACCGATTGCGCCGGGACATCGACTCCGGCCGCACCGGAGACAAGGTTCCCGTCATCGACCCTGCCGCCGCGCCGCTCGGGACCGACGACGAGGCCGGAGGAACGCGGCTGAGCGCGCAAGCGGCGCGAATGGCCCAGAGTGCGGAAGCGCGGCGGAAGCCGGAGCCGCCCAAAGAAGGCCACATGCATATTTGGTATATCGGCGGCATCGTCGTTGCCGCGCTTATCATCATTGCGGTCTTCATGACGCGCTGACGGCACCAATACCGGACTATCTGCGCGGCGCCTGCTGCCTTACATTGTACGCGCAGCTCGCGGCATCTCATGCACCGTTTCCTCAATATCCGGCTACTCGCCCCACTGGAGCGCGTCCTCGACGCGTTGACCCATCGCGCGCGCGGCGAGAGCAATGTCATCATTGCTCTGATCGCTTATGCCTTGGTGTGGACGCTATACGGCGTGCTCGCCAAGGGCAGCCAGGATTTGCATTACGACATGGCCGAACAGGTGGCGCTGGCGCGCGAGCCGGCGTTCGGCTATGCGCGGCATCCGCCGCTCGCGGCCATGGTGGTGAAGGCGTGGTTCTCCGTCTTTCCGTTTACCGACGGCTCTTATTACCTGCTCGCCATGACCGTGGTGTCGCTGACGCTGTGGATCACCTGGCGATTGCTTGGCGACTATCTGCAGGGCGAAAAGCGTGTCGTCGGCTTGATGCTGCTGATGTTCATTCCGTTTTTCAATTTCCATGCGCTGAAGTTCAACGTCAACACCGTGCTGATGCCGCTATGGGCGGCGACGACGCTGTGGTTCCTGCGCTCCTATGAAACGCGCAGTGTTTTTTATGCGGCGCTTGCGGGGCTCGGCGCCGCGGGCGCGATGTACGGCAAATACTGGTCGATCTTTTTGCTCGCCGGACTTGGGATCGCTGCGCTGTTGGATTCGCGGCGCGGCAGCTACTTCCGTTCCGCCGCGCCTTGGGTGACGATTGCGGTGGGGCTGCTCGTGCTGGCGCCGCATCTGCTCTGGCTCTACCAGAACGATTTCTCGCCCTTCTCCTTCGCGGTGTCGCAGCACGGCAAGAAGCCGCTGGCGGCGGCGCTGACGAGCACACTTGGCTATCTCGCGGGTGCTGCCGGTTATGCCGCGCTTCCGGCGGCGCTTGCTTTCATGGCCACCCGCCCGAGCCGTAGCGCTTTGCTCGATACGCTATCTCCCTCGGCGCCGCATCGACGTCTCGCCGCGTTGGCTTTTTGGGCGCCGCTGCTGCTTCCCGCGTTGGTCGCTCCCTTTGCCGGCGTCGAGCTGGTGTCACTATGGACGATGTCGGCCTGGACCTTGCTGCCGGTGGTGCTGCTGTCATCGTCATTGCTCACGGTGACGCGCGCGGATGCTATTCGCGTTCTTGCGGCGGCCGTCGTCTTTCCGGTGGTGATGACGCTCGCGGCGCCCGCAATCGCTCTGGCCATCCATTATGCCGGGGTTAAGCCGGCGGCGGCGCACTCGCGGCTGTTGGCGAATGCGGTGGACCATGTTTGGCATCAGACCACGGAACAGCCGTTGCGGCTCGTCGGCGGCGACCCGGATCTCGCCTTCGGTGTTGCCTTCTATTCCGCCGAACAGCCATCGGCCTTTCCCGATCTCGACAGCCACCTGGCGCCTTGGGTTACGCCGCAACGTCTCGACCGCGAAGGCATCGCTCTCGTCTGCAACATTACCGACCAGCGCTGCGTCGCTAAGGTCACGGCATTAGCCGGCGGCCGCGGCGGACGACTGGAGATCACGCTGCAGCGTTCTTATTGGGGACAGCTTGGCGACAGCGCGCGCTACCTGATCCTGACGGTACCGCCGCAAAGGTAACCGTAACCGACGCTTTAGCCGTCGCGGTCAGCATTGACGGCGGCAACGCGCTCGCCCCAAAGTAGCAAAGTAAAACATGCGCGGCGGAGATGAAAATGTCACGGTTCGATTTCAAAATGTCGTTCCACAACATCGCCATCATTGCCTCGGCGCTGATCGGCAGCGGCGTTGCCGCGCTCTCAGACTATTCGCAAAAGGCGACGAGCGGGGCGGTGGTGAAACTGCAAACCACCTTGGGCGAAATGCTGGACATGAACGTGCGGACCCTCACCGCCGTGCTGCTGTTGATGATCCTGGGCGCCGCGCTGTGTTTCGTGTTCCAGCCGAGCTCGCGACAAGCCGGCTTTGCGGTTGACCTCAGCGTCGTTTCCGTGATTTTGACGGCGACCCCGATCACTCCGCCGTCAACGCCCGCCGGCGTGCCGGCCGGACGCTCCGGCAGCCTTAGTTCGCCGGAACGCTACGCGATGATGTCGGACTCAAACATAATTTCAGATGGATTGGTGTTGCGCGTGCAGGGCAGCCGAACCTGCTGCGGCTGAACTTCGACGTCAATGCCAAAGAACTTCCGGCAAGGCCCCTGGGCAAGATCACGATCAAGGCGCGTGAACTGCCGAGCGGAAAAACCTGGGAATGGACGACGGAACAATTCGAACGGCAGACGAATTTTCCGGTGCAATTCTTCTACGATGTTTCGGCGAGCCCCGGCGCCAGCGCCGTCGAAGCGCGTTTGGAAGCGGAACACTACATCGCGGCGACGCAGCAGAGCAGACCGGCCGGTGGCGCCGGCCAAGTTAAATTCAGTTACGCGCTGGAAAAAGAGCTCGCTGCCTAACTTTCTCAAGGGGCTGCTTGAGGAGCGCAGCTTTTAGATGCCGTAACTGATCGGCTTCCGTAATGGGTTTCCCAGAGGAATTGTCGCTCCGTTCAACCTTGCGTAGAAGCTCCACATAAGCAATTGTACGGAGGGGCGCTGTCCGGAAGAGATGGCTTTGGAGATGTATGGCGCCGCGGCAAAAGCGTTCGCCGACATCGGCGAGCAGCGCAGCAATGCCTAACAGCTCAGGAGGAGAATCATGCGTCTGTTTGTGTCAATCGCGTTGGCAAGCTTTCTCTCTTTGCTCGTGTGGTTCAATTCGACCGCGCGTGCGCAGGAAACGCCTGCTCTGGACACCGTGCCGGCAACAGCGCCGGGACCCTTGCCCGCCGGCGTCATCGCGTTTTGCACCACCGGTCCGGGGACGGGGGCGCGTAGTCCCACTTGTCCGATCGTCAGGTATAACGGTTTGACTATCTGGGCGCTCGACTTCACCGACAATCGGATGGCGATGCTCATCGCCGCCTTTGACGCCAACGGCAGGATCGTGAAGCAGTGGGAAAAAGGCGGCGCCCGCTACAATTGGCAAATCAATATCGACGAGACCAAGGATACCGTCACCTTCATGGGTCAGTCGGGTTCGGTGGCCATGACGTTTAACGAGCTCGACATCTTCCCGCCGCGGCCGGGTCAGCTCATATTCGTCGACGTCTCCTCGCCTGCGATCAACTGCTTTTACACGACCACCAACCCTTGCACGGTATCGGGTAACGACAGCGTAGGGGACATCCCGGTGCCGCCCGGTATCATCACAGGTCCAGCGCGTCTGCAGACCCGCACCATCCTGGGCGCCGCGGGTTCGCCAGCCGCAGGCAAGACTGGCTACCTCTACCGCGTGGATATGACCCAGGCGGTCAGCAGCGGAGAGGTTCCTTGCGTGACGGACCTCTCGATCGACTTCGGTCCGCTGGTTCAGTTTCCCTATGCTGGCAGCGGCAGTTCGCCCGCCGATGTGTTTGTCATCAACCAAGGCGGCATTGGCGATATTGGACTGTTCCAGGTGGTGAAGACCGGCTCGGTCATCAACTTTACGTTCAACCAGCCAGTCTGCGCCGGACCGACCCCTGGTACGGGCCGGAGCAGCCGGTTTATCGGCGTAACGTCCGCTTCCGCGCCGAAAGCAATCACTGCCAAAGTCGGCTGGCCGGGCGAGCTTCCGCTCAGCACACCGGCGCGGGGCCCGGCTTATTGAGCCCGCGACCGCGGTAAAACAAAACGGCGGGCATCTGCCCGCCGTTTTCATTTCCAAAGTCCGCTGCGTTGTGCGCGCCGCTCAATACCGATACGTCTCCGGCTTGAACGGTCCTTCCGGCGGCACGCCGATATAAGTTGATTGCTTGTCGGACAGCTTTGTCAGCTTGGCGCCGATCTTGTCGAGATGCAGCCGCGCGACTTTCTCGTCGAGATGCTTGGGCAGCGTGTAGACCTTCTTCTGGTACTTCGACGTGTGCGTCCACAGCTCGATCTGCGCCAGTGTCTGGTTGGTAAAGGAGGCTGACATCACGAAGCTCGGATGCCCCATGGCGTTGCCGAGATTCACCAACCGCCCTTCCGACAGCAGGATCATGCGCTTGCCGTCGGGGAACTCGATCTCGTCAACCTGCGGCTTGATGTTGTCCCATTTCAAATTCTTCAGCGCCGCGACCTGAATCTCGCTGTCGAAATGGCCGATGTTGGCGACGATGGCGCGATCCTTCATCTTGCGCATGTGCTCGATGGTGATGACGTCGACGTTGCCGGTGGCGGTGACGAAAATGTCCGCGCGCGGCGCGGCGTCATCCATGGTGGTGACTTCGTAGCCTTCCATCGCCGCCTGCAGCGCGCAGATCGGATCGACCTCGGAGATCATCACGCGGCAGCCGGCGTTTCGCAGCGAAGCCGCGGAGCCTTTGCCAACGTCGCCGAAGCCCGCGACCATTGCCACCTTGCCGGCCATCATCACGTCGGTGCCGCGGCGGATGCCGTCCACGAGCGACTCGCGGCAGCCATAGAGATTGTCGAACTTCGACTTGGTGACGCTGTCGTTGACGTTGATCGCGGGGAAGAGAAGCTTGCCCTCCTTTTCCATGATGTAGAGCCGGTGCACGCCCGTCGTGGTCTCTTCCGAGACGCCTTTAATACTGGTGGCGAGCTTGGCGAACCAGCCGGGCTTTTCCTTGAGCGTGCGTTTGATCAGCGCGAAGAAGACTTCCTCTTCTTCGTTGCCGGGCGTATCGAGGAATTTGGTGTCGCCCTTCTCCGCGCGCAGGCCGTGATGCACCAGCATGGTGGCGTCGCCGCCGTCGTCGAGGATCAGGTTGGGCACGCCGCCGTCACTCCATTCAAGGATACGGCGGGTGTAATTCCAATAATCGACGAGGCTCTCGCCCTTGATGGCGAAGACAGGCACGCCGGTGGCGGCGATGGCGGCGGCGGCGTGGTCCTGCGTCGAATAGATATTGCAGGATGCCCAGCGCACGTCGGCGCCAAGCGCGGTGAGCGTCTCGATCAGCACCGCGGTTTGGATGGTCATATGGAGCGAGCCGGCGATACGCGCGCCCTTCAGCGGCTGCTTCGGGCCGAACTCTTCCCGCGTCGCCATTAGGCCGGGCATTTCCGTTTCGGCGATGGCGATTTCCTTGCGGCCCCACTCGGCCAAACCAATGTCCTTGACGATGAAATCGGAGGGCGAGGCTTTCGATGCCTTGGCGGGAGCGGTCATGACGGTCCTGACGACGGGTGATTGGGGCGGATGCCGGTATTGGGCTTGCTATAGCAAGTCCCGCCCCGGGCGGCAATCACGATATAAACATTTCTTTATGTCTGCCATTCGGGCTGTGACTGGAATGGCAACCAACTCAGTCCTCTTCCCCAAAACCCGTCGAAATGAGGGTTTCGAGGGCGTCCATGGCCTCGGCAGCCTGTTTCCCTGCCGTTTCAATCCGGATCGATGTGCCCGGCCCGGCAGCCAGCATGAGCAAGTCAAGGATGGAGGCACCATCAACGGCTTCGCCGTCCTTTACGACTTGCACCTGGGCATCGAACTTCTCCACCGTCTGCACAAATTTGGCAGCGGCACGGGCGTGCAGCCCCTTCTTGTTGACGATTTCAAGAACACGAACCAGGGCTACGTCGCGGTGGGGGCGATCGGGCGAGCCGTTCCCATCCGCTGAGGCCGGGTCGCTCATTTCCCGTTGAGCACGCGACTGGCGATCGTGCAATATTTGCGGCCAGCTTCCTGCGCGGCGTTGACGGCGTCCTGCAGCGGGCAGGTTTCCCGTACCTTGGCGAGCTTGATCAGCATCGGCAGATTGATACCGGCCAATACTTCCACCTTGGGCCGGCTCATTACCGAAATGGCCAGATTTGACGGCGTTCCGCCGAACATATCGGTGAGGATGGCCACGCCGTCGCCACTGTCGACGCGTTGCACGGCTTCGATGATGTCGGTGCGACAGCGATCGATGTCGTCGTCGGGACCAATGGTGACGGCTTCGATCTGCCGTTGTGGGCCGACGACGTGCTCAAGCGCTGAGCGGAACTCAGCGGCAAGCCGCCCATGGGTGACGAGGACAAGGCCGATCATGCAGGACTCCTCGTGCGCATGCTGGTTGCAGCGCACGAAAGCGGCACATTCATTACCATACTAAGCCCAAGTGCAAGGGCTTTCCCGCTGTTCCCGACAAATATTGCATTGCGGTAAAAGGGTTAAGACCTGTTCCCTGAGGGTACGCGGAGAGGACGGGAGCGTAGGATCAATATGGTTACTTTTCTGCCACTGCGGAGGCCTTAATGGCCGCGTTCGGGCCTAAAGGCGATCAATTGTGTGCGACGGGATGTAGCAGCATATTTCCCGCCTGTAGCAAGAAATCTTGCTGCTTGTCTCTGCCAGTATTCAGGTAGCAGGCAACCGGACTATGAAGCGCGCGCCAAGCACCCGGGGCTCGCCTTCCGGCGTGGTGCCGACGCCGAGCCGATTCTCCACCCATATGCGGCCGCCGTGGGCTTCCACGATCTGCTTGCAGATGGAAAGTCCGAGCCCGGAATTCTGCCCAAATCCTTGGTGTGGCCGGTCGGTGTAGAAGCGCTCGAAAACCTTCTCCAACGCGTCCGGACGAATGCCGGGACCGTCATCGTCGACAACGATTTCAACCTCATTCTTCAGCCGCCGGCAGGTCACGCGCACGGCGCCTCCCGGTGGCGAAAAGGAGCGCGCATTATCGATCAAGTTGTCGATCACTTGTCCGAGCCGCGAGTCGTGCCCAGGCACGGCGAAGGTCTGTCGTGCGCCTTCGAAGGTCAGCGTCACGATCACGTCGCTCTGCCGCACCTCATTTGCGACCGCGATCAGCGTGGCGAGCAATTTCGCTAGATCGACGGGTGCAGCCTCCTGACGCTGCAACTCGGCATCAAGACGACTGGCGTCGGCGATGTCGGAAATCAGCCGGTCCAGGCGTTTGACATCGTGCTGGATGACCGCCAGCAGGCGGGAGCGGCTGTCGTCGGATTTCGCCAGCGGTAACGTCTCCACCGCGGAGCGCAGCGAAGTCAGCGGGTTCTTCAACTCATGGGCCACGTCGGCGGCGAAGCTCTCGATAGCGTCAATGCGGCGGTAAAGCGCGTTGGTCATCTCGCGCAAAGCACCGGACAAATGTCCAATCTCGTCGCGGCGGTGGGTGAAGTCTGGAATTTCCACCCGCGAGCGAATGCGCCGGCGGACCCGTTCTGCGCCTTCCGCAAGCCGCCGCACCGGACCGGCAATGGTGCTGGCGAGCACGTTTGACAACACGAGCATCACTGCTGCGGCGATGAGAAATACTTTCAGAATCGCCAGGCGTTCGGCTTCGACAATCGCATCGATGTCGGCGCCCTGAGTCGACAACATCAGCGCGCCGCGGACCGCGCGAAATCGCTGCACCGGCACCGCGACCGAGGCGATGACCTCGCCACGGTCGTTGATGCGCACCATGCTCGCGGGCTGTCCGTTCAGCGCTTGCGTGACTTCGGGATAGCCGGTGCCGTTCTCCGGCCCAAGGTCGCGGTAGAGCGGAAGATCGCCGCGCCCGAGCCAAGTGCGGATGGCGATGAAGGTACGTTCCAGAAGCCCAGGTTGCTCCGCCGTGGGCGACGGGAGATCGAAGCGCAACACGTCGCCGCGGCGGTCGAGGTTGCGGCTATCGAGGATAAGCGCGCCATCGCGGTCGTAAATGCGGGCACGGGTATTGGTCGGCGATACCAGACGGCGCAGTACCGGCCCGACCCGTTCCGGATTGATCGGGAATTCCAGCCCGGAAAGCGCCTCGTCGGAGGGGCCGTAACTTTCGCCCGCACGCAACTCAAGCAGCCGATCGGGATCGATCTGGATGGAATCGCTGTCTGCCGTCGCCGAGGCGGCAATCGCGCCGGCGATGATCTTGCCTTGCACCAGCAAGCTCTGCACGCGTGCGTCGATCAGGCCGGCGCGGAACTGTGAAAGATAGAGCACCCCAATGACAAGCGCCGCCAACCCGGCGATGTTCAGCGAGACGATGCGCCGCGTCAGGCTGGAGGAGCTCAGGGCGACGAGGAAGTGCCACGCGCTGCGCAGCGGCGCGATCAGCCTGCGAAGACCGCGGGGACGCGCGGCGGATTCATCGGACCGTTCGGCCTCGACTTCCGTGGGAGACGTATCCGTTGTTCGGTCGAGCACTGATTTTTCAGTCTGCCGGTTTCAATCCTACCCCGAGTGGGGAGCCGACATTCTATCGCAAGCCGACAAGCCAGTCAGGACAAGGGCCGCATCAATTCTCT